>JACRFY010000055.1 GCA_016212565.1 Magnetospirillum sp.
TAGTCCCAGAAGGTGTAGGCGCGCGGCCGCTCGGGATGCAGGGCGCGGAAGGCATCGGTGAGGCCGAGATGCAGCAGCCGGCGATAGGCGCCCCGGCTTTCCGGCCGACACAGGGCGTCGGCCTGCCAGTCCTCGGGGGCGTAGACGTCGGCGTCGCTGGGGCAGACGTTGTAATCGCCGCCAAGGACGAAGGGTATATCCTCCGCCAATAATGATTTGGTATGATTGATCAATCGGTCCATCCAGGCCAGCTTGTAGTCGAATTTGTCTCCCGGCGCGGGATTGCCGTTGGGCAGGTAGAGCGAGGCGACCCGCAACCCGGCCACCGCTGCTTCCAGGTAGCGGGCTTGGTCGTCGCCCTCGCCACCGGGCAGACCGCGGCGGATTTCGCCGATCGGCAGGCGCGAGAGGATGGCGATGCCGTTGTAGCTCTTTTGTCCATGGACCAGCGCCCGATAGCCCAGGGTTTCGAATTCCAGGCGGGGAAAGGCATCGTCCTGGCACTTCAGTTCCTGCAACAGCAGCACATCGCAGGGGCCGGTGCGCAACCAGTCTAGAACGTTCGGCAAGCGTGCCTTGATCGAGTTGACGTTCCAGGTGACAATGCGGACCATGGGACCTCGGGAGGTTCAGTCGGGTTGATGGTGACTATATCGGCATTCGGGCTTCTTCGTCAGGCCCTCCTCGTGGTCGTAGCGGCAGCCTTTTTCTCAGGCTTGGCCCTGCCGGCCGGTGCGGCCCAGTGTCCGACCACCGGCGAGGCGGCGCCGCCCAAGGTGCATCTGACGACGGCAATCGCCAAACCCGCCTATCGCAACGACCGCACGCGGCGCGAGATCACCGCCGCCTCGGGCAATCCGCTGGGGACCGGCGGCACCGCCAATGCCGGCCTGACCAGCACGCGCACGGAATTCCTGGTCCAGCCGCGGGTGATGTGGTCGCGCCTGCCCGAAGGCCGTGGCTGCGTGGTCGTCACCGAGGTCGAGGCCGAGTGGCGGATGACCGCGGTCAATGTCGATATCGCCGCCGAGTACCTGCCCGGCTCGTGCCAGTACCGCGCCGTCAAGGATCACGAAGAGCAGCACGTCCGCCTCAATCGCCAGGCCTTCCAGGACCGGGTGGCGGACATGCAGGCGCGCCTGAAGGTGTTGGCGGCCAATTCCGGAGCCTTCATCACCGAGGGCAGTCCGCAGGACGCGGCGCAGGGTGTGGCCGATGCGTTGCGGCGCGGCGTTCAGCCGGTGCTGGAAACCTTCCATCGCGAGAGCCGGCGCATGAACGCCAGCATCGACACCTCGGAGAGCTATGCCAGCGTGGCGGCGAAGTGTACGGAGTGGTGAGCGAGACCTATTCCACCAGTCCCAGCACCTGTTCGTCGTCGGCCTCGTCGATCAGCGGCTCGACCGGCTCTTCGCCGGTATCGAACAGCGGCCCGGCGTCGCCGGCGCGGTTGCCGTAGGCGTCGGCGGCCGGGCGGGCATCGAGCAGGCCCGAGGCCTTCAGTTCCTTGACGTCCGGCAGGTCTTCGATGCTTTCGAGGGCAAAATGGTCGAGGAAGGCATCGGTGGTCGCCCATTGCAGCGGCCGCCCCGGGGTGCGGCGACGACCGCGCGGGCGCACCCAACCGGCCTCGAACAGGGTGTCGAGCGTGCCCTTCGACAGGGCGACGCCGCGAATCTCCTCGATTTCCGCCCGGGTCACCGGCTGGTGGTAGGCGATGATCGCCAGCACCTCGACGGCGGCGCGCGACAGGCGCTTCAACTGCGTGGTCTCGAAGCGCAGCTTTTCCGCCAGATCGGTGGCGGTGCGGAAGGCCCAGGTACCGTCGCGCTCGACCAGATTGACGCCGCGGCCGGCGTAATGGCGCTGCAATTCGGCGAGCACGGCGCGGATGTCGCCGCCCTCGGGCAGGCGCAGCGCCAGGGCCCGCTGGTCGAGCGGCTGGGCGGTGGCGAACAGCACCGCCTCGATCAGGCGCAGATGGGCGGGATCGATGGTCATGCCTCCTCCCTGGCGGCGTCGTGGGGCGCCGCCTTGACGTAGATCGGGCTGGACGGTCCGCCGTCCTGGCGCAGCAGCAGGCGCCCCTGCTTGCACATCTCCAGCGCGGCGACGAAGGTGGCGGCCACCGCCGAACGCATGGTCAGGGCATCGCCCTCGATGGCCGGCAGATAGCGCATCAGCACCGACCAGTCGGGCAGCTTGCCGAGCAGGCGCTCCAGCCGCTTCAGCGCATCGTCCACCGACCACAGGTCCGAGGCCTCGACGGTCAGCGTGCGCACCGAGGTGCGCACCACGTGATCGGCATAGGTCTTGAGCAGATCATAGAGGGTGACCTCGTAGATCGAGTGGGTGATTTCGCCCAACGCTTCGGGCTCGCCGCGGGCGAAGAAGTCGCGGCCGAGGCGCGGGCGGGCGATCACCGCGGCACCGGCCTTCTGCATCGCCTCCAGCCGGCGCAGGCGGAAGGCCAGCACTTCGGCCATCTCGGCCGGGCTCAGTTCCTCCTCTTCCTCGACCTCGGGGGCGGGCAGCAGCCGGCGCGACTTGAGATAGGCCAGCCAGGCGGCCATCACCAGATACTCGGCGGCAAGGTCGAGGGCGCGGTTGCGCACCCGCTGCACGAACTCCAGGTACTGGTCGGCGAGGCGCAGGATCGAGATCTTGGCCAGATCGACCTTCTGCTCGCGGGCCAGGCTCAACAGCAGGTCGAGCGGTCCCTCGAAGCCGTCGAGGTCGAGGCGCAGGAACTCGCCGCGGGCCGGCGCGTCGGCATCCTCGGCAAACGCGTCGCCCATGGCGCTCACCCGGCCCAGGATGGCCCGGCGAGCATCAACAGGTGCTCCATCAGCCAAGTCACCGGCCCGCTCACCAGAACGCCGAAGAAATCGAGATCGACACCCAGCCGGTCGCCGAGCATCGGCAGCAGGAACAGCAGGGCGACGATGATCAGCATGCCGACGTTCTCAAGGCGGGCGAGCTGAAAGCCCAAATGGCGCGGCAGCATCCCCACCGCCACCCGGCCGCCGTCGAGCGGCGGCAGCGGCAGCAGGTTGAACACCGCCAGCAGGGCGTTGAGGAAGATCATCTTGTCGAGGTTGGAGGCCAGCCAGCCTTGGGCCAACTGGGGGATCTCGGGCAGCAGGTGGAGCAGCAGCACGCCCAGCAAGGCCAGCGCGATGTTGGCCCCCGGCCCGGCCAGCGAGACCAGGACCATGCCCCAGCGCGGGTTGCGCAGGCGGGCGAAATTCACCGGCACCGGCTTGGCCCAGCCGAACATCATCCCGCCCATCAGCAGCAGCATCCCCGGCAGCAGGATGGTGCCGAAGGGATCGATGTGCTTGAGGGGATTGAGGCTGATGCGCCCGGCCCGCTCGGCGGTATCGTCGCCCAGGGCGCGGGCGGCGTAGCCGTGCGCCGCCTCGTGCAGGGTGACGGCGAACACCAGCGGCAGCGCCCACACCGACAGGTTGAGCATGGTGGCGTTGAGGTCGGTCATGCCAGCAGCGCCTCGACCCGCTCGGCGGCGGCGGCGACGTCGAAGGGGGGGCGGACCCGCTTCATCGCCGCGGCGCGGACCAGGCGTTCGCGGGCGATCTCGGCCAGCGGACGCGCGGTCCGGGCCACCGCCTCCATCTCGGCCATCTCGCCGTTGCAATGCAGGACCACGTCGCAGCCGGCATCAAGGGCGCCCTTGGTGCGCTCCTCGAAGCTGCCGCCCAGGGCCTTCATCGACAGGTCGTCGGAGACCAGCACGCCGTCGAAGCCGATGGCGCCGCGGATCACCTCGCCGATCACCTTGGCCGAGGTGGTGGCGGGCGCCGCAGCATCGATGGCCTTGTAGACCACATGGGCGGTCATCGCCCAGCCGGCCCCGGCGAGGGCGCGGAAGGGCGGGAAGTCGGTGGCCCCCAGCTCGGCCCGCGACGCCTCGACCACCGGCAGGGCGAGATGGCTGTCGACCATGGCGCGGCCGTGGCCGGGGATGTGCTTGATCACCGGCAGAACGCCCTCGTCGAGCAGGCCGTCGCACACCGCGCGGCCCAGGGCGGCGACCAGCTCGGGCGTGTGGCCGAAGGCGCGGTCGCCGATCACGTCGTGGGCGCCCGAGAGCGGAACGTCCAGCACCGGGGCGCAATCGACGTCGATACCCAGCTCGGCCAACTCGCGGCCGATCAGGCGATAATTGAGGTGCAACGCCTCGCGCGCCAGATCGAGGTCGCGGGCGGCGAGGGCGGCGAACGGTGCCCCGGCCGGGGCCTTGCGCCAGTGCGGCGGCTTGAGCCGCTGCACCCGGCCGCCCTCCTGGTCGATCAGCACCGGGGCATCGGCGCGGCCGACGCTGTCGCGCAGGGCAGCGACCAGCCCACGCACCTGATCGGGGCTTTCGACGTTGCGGGCGAAGAGGATGAAGCCCAACGGCTGCACCCGGGCGAAGAAGCGGCGCTCTTCATCGTTCAGCGCCGGTCCGGCGCAGCCGAAGATCGCCGCGGTGGGGATCGCGTTATTTGCGGGCAACGATGCATCCCTGGTTGCGCTTGGCCAGTTCCTGGCAGAGCTGACGCGCCGCGGTATCCGACAACGGTCCGGCCCGCAGACGCCAGAAGGTTCCCTTGCCGCCGAGATCGACCTGGACCACGTCGGCCTTCAGTGTCGACAGCAATTCGCCATTGGCCTTTTGGATCCGTCCCCACTCCTTGTCGGCCGCCTCGTGGCTGCGCAGCGAACTGAGCTGGATGAGATAGTCGCCGCCGGCCGGGGCGGCCTTGACCGGCGCCGGGGCGGGAGCGGCGGCGACCGGCTGCGGCGGAGCGACCGGAGCCGGAGGCGGTGCCGGGCGGCTCTGCACCGGGGTGTAGTTGGCCGCCGGAGCAGGAGGGGCGGCAACCGGGGCCGCCGCCTGCTGCTGGCCGTGGCCGAGGGGCTCGGCCACCACCGGCTGCTGCGGCATCGCCTTGGGCAGCGGCGGCTCGTTGGGGCGCGCCTGCGGCGGGGCGGAGATGGGAATGGCGGTGGGACGAATCGATTCGGTGATCCCGGCCGGCTTGGGCGGCGGACCGTCCTCGGCCTTGGGCGGGACCTTGGGTTGTTCGGGAGGCGGCAGCAGGTGTTCGGTCTTCTGCGCCCCGGCGCCTTCGCCTTCCATGCGACCGTAGATCAGCTTGTCCTGGTTGGGCACCGGCATGCCGCCGCGGTCGTCGGGCCGGGTCTTGATCGGCCGGTCGTCGGCCTTGATGACCGGGATCCCCGGATCGGCCGGGCCCTTGACCGCCATCACCCGCCAGCCCAGGGCCACCACCCCGCCGACGGCCGCCGCGGCCACCAGCATGGTCAGGCCGGTGCGCAGGCGATAGCCGCTGCGGGCCTGGCGCGAGTCCTCGTCGGCGTCGAAGCGCTCGGGGATGATGTCGAGAATGTTGCGGTCGAATTCGTCACCGGGGCGCGGTGCCATGTCAGCGCATCTCCTCCACGGGCTCGACGCCGAAGA
>JACRFY010000048.1 GCA_016212565.1 Magnetospirillum sp.
CCGAAGCTCCGCCGCCGTCATCGCTTCCGATATCTTGAGACGACCGAACATGGTTCCCCCTCTATCTGGTGGAACCCCAGTGATTCATGGGGGCCGCTGTTTGGCAAGTCCCGCCGAGTCGGATCGAGCGTTCACCGGTATCAGGGGGCCTGAAACAGGGGGAAGGTCAATGTCGTTGATCTCGTCGGTCTTCATCTCCATCGGATACCCGGACCCGTCCAGTTTCTCGTGATGGCAGGTGGCGATGGCGACCACGCCCTTCGGCATGGTTGGGGCGAGATAGCGGACGGCGATGCCCTGGCTGGAACCCTTCAGTCCCCAGGCTGGCTCGTCGAGCAATCGCAGAACCTCCTTGGGGGCAATCACGATATCTTCAATGTGCCCCGACGCTTGGTCAATGCCATTGTATTGGTGTTGCGGGCCGGCATCCGCGCCACAAGACAGGCAAACAGCTCTCACGTACTACAGCGTCTTCCGCCTCCGAGAATGGCCAATAGGTCTGCGTCGAGCCCCAGCATCTCGGCCAGGAGGGCCGCCAGCACCCCACCGTACATGCGGTGCAAGACCTCCACAGGCTCGAATCTCTTGGCACAAGCCGAAATTGCCATCACCTGCTTGATGAACTCAGTGTGTTTCTCTTTATGGCGCTCAATATGAAGTTGATGTGCGGGTTCTGCCTGTATCGCGTCCATCAATGTCTCCTCGTAGGAGAAGTGCTCTTCGGCGAGCCGGTAAAGGGCGACGAGTTTGATTGAAATCGTCCCGATATCCCCGGATCCGGCCATAAGGCGATCAACCAGCGTGATGAGGTGGACCAAGGCGTCGTGGTCGGAATCCATTCTGCTCTCACCCAGTCTCATCAAAGGATGGCAGTATCCCATGATCATCCTCCTGCTAACTCAGCCGATT
Organism: Magnetospirillum sp.; assembly: GCA_016212565.1. GTDB lineage: Bacteria > Pseudomonadota > Alphaproteobacteria > Rhodospirillales > Magnetospirillaceae > JACRFY01. The sequence goes on from JACRFY010000048.1 coordinate 910, forward strand.
ATCTAAGAATTCCAGTCGTACTGCGGCGGTAACCCGGATATTGCCGCCTCGGCAACGCCCCCGCCTTCTCTTTCATCGATCATAATTGATCGCAGCGAGTTCCCGATTGACGCGGGCCGCTGTCCAAGGAGTTTTGCAAATTCTTTGTCGGGTACCGGCCGTCCGAGATAGTATCCCTGCGCGATTTCGCAGTGGTTTCTCGCCAGGAAATCCAGTGTCCATTCGTCCTCAACGCCTTCGGCCACCGTCTGCAATTCAAGACTGCGGGCCATTTGGATCACCGCGCGAACAATGGCCATGTTGCCGACGTCATACCGCAGGTCGCGAACGAACGACTGATCGATCTTCAGCTTGTCCACGGAGAGGCGTTTCAGATAAGCCAAGCTTGAATAGCCGGTTCCGAAATCGTCGATTGCCAGCCTGACGCCGAGTATACCCAGCCTCCGCAAAGTTGTCTGCACGACCTCACTGTCGTGAATCAGCACAGACTCGGTCAGTTCCAGTTCCAGACACCCCGGGTCAAGCCCGGATTTCTCCAGAGCGCCAACAACGACCGCATCGAGATCACCATGCCGGAGCTGGACGGCTGAGACGTTGACAGCCACCATCACGCACTTGCCTTGTTCCTGCGACCACTGGGCCGCCCTGCGGCAGGCTTCTTCGAGCACCCAGGTGCCGATCGGCACGATCAGGCCGCAGCTTTCCGCTATTGAGATGAATTCACTTGGCGGGACCAGCCCGCGACGGGGATGATTCCAGCGAATCAGCGCTTCAGCCCCGACGATAGTACCGCCGCAGATCTTGGCCTGGGGCTGGTAATGGAGAACGAATTCCCGATTGTCGATGGCGCGCCGGAGATCGCTGTGGATCTCCAGGCGTCGCAGCGACTCCATATGCATTCGCTCCGCAAAGAATTGATGCGTGTTGCCGCCCGCCTTCTTGGCATACCCTTCGGCGGTGGCCGCCTTGTCCAGCAGTGCCTGGAAATCGGCGCCGTCGTCGGGGAATAAGGCGATACCAATGGACAATGACAGAGAGACCTCACACCCCCCCACGGTCAGAGGGGGGGAAAGACATTCCAGAACCTTCGATACGACGCCCGTCACCGCATCGCCGTCGCGGATTTCGTCGAGCATGATGATAAATTCGTCGCCGCCTTGTCGGAAGACGCAGTCACAGCCGCGGACGCAGCCGAGCAGGTGCTCTCCGACCTTGCGCAGCAGCGCATCGCCAGCAGCGCGTCCGAGCGAATCGTTGACGGTACGAAACCGGTCAATGTCTGCCAGCAGGAGGGCAACCTTGGTCCGTGAGCGGCTCGCGCGCGCAATCGCCCCCTCGACACGGCCACGGCCGAGCAGGTTGTTCGGTAAGCATGTCACCGTATCGTGGTGGTCCGAGATGACGGGTGATACTGGATGGCGGTATATTGCAACGGTCGTCAGGCGGTGGCTGAGGATCAGGCACCAGAGGCCGAGCGCTATTATCCCCAATGCGGTGGCAGGCACGGCGAAGGGGGGCGGTACGGCGGCCGCCGCGATGACGACGACGACGATCACGGTGCACAGCAAGATCCTCGTCATCCGCTGTTCCTGATGGGGAGCAACATCGCTCATGGTTGACTTCCCTCTTCAAATAGTTGGCGGATGATCGGCCGGAACAGCGCATCACCGCTGCCGGTGAAGAAATGCACGAGCATTCCCTGGTTTCCGCCGGTTCTCCGGCCGATAATTGGGATTCCATGAATGGCAAGGTGATCAATTGCCACAGCAATATTGCTGGCACAGATGCCGCCACTGCCCGCCATGGGCAGAACGGCGGATCCGCCGGAAAGTTTGGCACGCAGGTTCGGACGCCGTCTGCCGAGATCGGCCATGCCCTGCACCAAGAGATCAATGCCGTCGCATCCGTGTCGTGGCCCCTTCTGCCCCCGTGTCGCCGACGGCAAGGCAAAGTGGTTCATTCCGCCGACCGCAAGATGGGGGGCCCGGAGACAGACGGTAGCACAGGAACACAACACTGTTGACAGGCGAGTCGGCTCCGCCGAGCAGCACACTAGGCCAACGTCAACGAACAACGGCGGCTCAAGGCCGATTGGCTGGCCGGTCATTACCCGCCCCCCGCGCGCCGGATCTCGTCGGGGATGACACCAAGAGGCACCACCCGATCTGCCGCCCCCAAGGCGATGGCCTCCTTGGGCATTCCGAACACCACGCAGCTTTCTTCGTCCTGGGCAATGGTAGCCGCGCCGGCTTGGCGCATTTCCAGCAATCCCTTGGCACCGTCGTCGCCCATGCCGGTCATGATGATGCCCAGCGCATTGGTGCCGGCCGCATGGGCGGCGGAGCGGAACAACACGTCCACCGACGGCCTATGGCGTGACACGAGGGGACCGTCATTGACAGAGACGTAGTAGCGTGCGCCCGACCGACAGAGTAGCAAGTGGTGGTTACCTGGTGCGATCAGGGCTTGGCCGCGGAGTACCGGATCACCGTCTACCGCCTCCTTCACCGTCACCCGGCACAAGCTATCGAGCCTCCGCGCGAAAGCGGCGGTGAACCTCTCCGGCATGTGCTGGACGATGACCACCCCGGGGCAATCCTCGGGCAGGGCTTCCAGGATAAAGCGCAAGGACTCGGTGCCGCCGGTCGATGCGCCGATGCAGACCACCTTCTCGGTGGTCCGGACCATAGCCCCACCGCGGGGCGGTGGCAGAATGACGTCGGCGGTCAGCTTGGCCTCGGGCGCCTTTGGACACGCAGCCCCGCTCGGTAGCCGCCGAATGCGGGCATACGCTGCCGCCTTGACAGAATCACAGATGCGGATCCGAGCCTCCATCAGTTGGTGGCGGGTATCCACGCGCGGTTTGAGGATCACGTCCACCGCACCCGCGTCCATGGCCTGCAGCAGCGTCTCTGTACCCTCTTCTGTCAGCGACGAGCACATCACCACCGGCATCGGGCGCTGGGCCATCAGCTTTCGGAGGAAGGTGATGCCATCCATGCGCGGCATCTCGACGTCGAGGGTGATGACGTCCGGAATCTCCTGGGCGATGTGGCGGGCGGCGACGTAGGGATCGGCCGCGGTGCCGATGACCTCGATCATCGGGTCCTCGGACAGAATCGCCGACAGGGTCTGGCGAACTGAGGCGGAATCGTCGACGATCAGCACTCGCACCTTGCGCACCGCCCCCCCTTTCACCGCCGCACGAACACCGCACCCGCCACCGGCGCCAAGGGAAGGTCAATTCCCGCCACCGTTTCGGTGTGGCCGAGGAACAGATGACCGCCCGGGCGCAAATGGCCGCACAGCCGCCGCAGCACGGTGGCCTGGACGGGTTTTTCGAAGTAGATCAACTGATTGCGGCAGAAGATCACGTCCAGGTCGCCATCGACGCCATAGACCTCATCCATCAGGTTGAGGCGCCCGAACGTCACCATGCGCCGCAGCGGCGGCACGACGCGGATTTCGCCACGGGCGGAATCCTTGGCGCGCAGGAAATAGCGGCCCCGCAGGCCTGGCGGCACGGGAGCGGCCATGTCCTCGGGGTAGATCGCCATCACCGCCTTTTGCAGCGCCTCGGTGCAGATGTCGGTGGCGAAGATCGCGGCCCGCCAGCCGGCGACGCTGCGGCCGAACTCGGCGGCAACCATGGCGATGGTGTAAGGCTCGGCCCCGGTGGAGGCAGCGGTGCACCAGATCTTCGCCGGCCGGGTCAAGCCCACACCGGCGGCGGCGAGTCCAGGGAGGACCTCGTTGCCGAGGAAGCGGAAATGGTCCGCCTCACGAAAGAATTCGGTCTTGTTGGTGGTGACGGCATCGATGAGGGCGATCTCCTCATCCACCAGCCCACCGTCCTCGAACAGGAAGTCGCAATATTCCCTGAAGGTGGACATTCCGAGGGCGCGCAGCCGGCGCCGCAACCGCCCTTCGACCATCACCCGTTTCGAGGCCGGCATCTTGATCCCGGCGGTACACTCGATGAACGTCGCCAGGCGCCGGAAGTCGGCGGGGCGAAGGGTCTGGAGGCCCTCGACGATCGCGTTCATGCCGCCTCGCGTCCATCCAGCAGTGCCACCTCGTCGCTGGAGAGCAACCGCGACAGGTTGAAGACGATCACGAGGGAGTCGCCGCGGCGACCGATGCCGCGGATGTATTCGGACCGCCAACGCACGCCGATCTCCGGCGCCGGATCGGCACCACCGCCGTCGAGCGCCGTCACCTCGAACACGCGATCCGCCAGCAGCCCCAGCACCATGGGCCGCCCGCCCGCCGGGATGTCGAGCACGACGATGCGGGTGTTTTCGGTGTACGGCGTGGCCGGAAGTCCCAGTTTGATCCTGAGATCGATCACGGGGACAGCCTGACCGCGCACGTCGCTCAACCCGATCAGGAACGGCGGTGCATTCGGAAGCCGGACGATCGCTCCTACGTCAAGGATCTCGCGCACGGTCTCCACTCCGACGGCAAAGACCTCCCGGTCGACACCCAGCGTTACGTACTGGGCCCCATCATTCAGCACTGTCATCCTGCTGTCTCCCATAGGTGTGAGCCGCCCGCTGGTTAGAAGTGCTCGAACTCGGCGTCGTGGACGTCGCCGCCCATGTCGAGCACCATCCCGGCGCCGTTGCTCTTGCGTGGCGGAACGGTCCGGCCGCTGCCCTTGCCGGCGAGGGCCGGCCGCTTGCCCTTGGCGGCGATGTGGGCGATGGCCGGGGCATGGTGCGCGGAGGCCACCGGCTTGGCGCGGACGACGCGGTCGGTCTCGCCGATGCGGAAATAGCCGATGGTTTCACGGAGCTGCTCGGCCTGGGCCGCCAGTTCCTCGGAGGTCGACGACATCTCCTCGGAGGCGGCGGCGTTCTGCTGGGTCACCTTGTCGAGCTGCTGGATCGCCTGGTTGACCTGTTCGGCCCCGATGTCCTGCTCGCGGCAGGCGGCGGAAATTTCCTCCACCAACTCGGCGGTGCGCTTGATGTCGGGCACCAGCTTGGCCAGCATCTGCCCGGCCTGCTGGGCGATGCCGACCGTGTCCGCCGACATGGCGCTGATCTCGGCCGCCGCGGTCTGGCTGCGCTCGGCGAGCTTCCTCACTTCGGAAGCGACCACAGCGAAGCCCTTGCCGTGCTCGCCGGCCCGCGCCGCCTCGACGGCGGCATTCAAGGCCAGCAGATCGGTCTGGCGGGCGATCTCCTGAACGATGGTGATCTTGCCGGCGATGGTCTGCATCGCGGCGACCGCCTTGCCCACGGCCTCGCCCGATACCTGGGCGTCCTTGGCCGACTGGTGGGCGATCCGCTCGGTCTGGCTGGCGTTCTCGGCGTTCTGCTTGATGTTGGCCGCCATCTGCTCCATCGACGCCGAGGCTTCCTCGGCCGAGGAGGCCTGCTCGGTGGCGCCCTGGGACAGTTCTTCGGAACCGGAGGAAAGCTGCTGGCTGCCGTCGGCGACGTTGTCGGCAGCACCGCTGGCGTCGGACACCACCGCCCGCAGCTTGTCCAGCATAGTTGCCAGCGCGATCCCCAACGTGTCCTTATCCGACAGCGGCTTGGCCTGCACCGTGAGGTTGCCCTTGGCGATCTCGTCCGCGACCCCGGCGCTGGAGCGCAGGTTCTCCACCAGGGTGTGGATGGCCCGGCCCACGGCGCCGATCTCGTCGCCGCGGTCGCGGGCCGGCACCGCGACGGTATGGTCGCCCGCCGCCAGCCGACCGATGCAGTCGACGATGGCGTTGAGCGGCCGCGTGATTCCCCGTGCCGTCAGCAGCGCGACGGCAAAGCCGACGAAAGCCGCGCCGACGACCAGTGCCACGGTGAGTTGGATCGCGTGGTCGGACTGGTCGTTGGCGGACTTCATGAACGCCTCGGCCTTGTCCCGGGCGAAGGCGATCACGCCGTTGGACAGCTCGGTAATCTGCTTGGCTTGGGCCAATCCCTTGGTGCGGGTGATCTCGGCCGCCTCGTCAAGCTTGCCGTCCTTGGTCAGCGCGATCACCTGCCCCCGGATCGGCCGCCAGTCGACGATCGCCTGCTCCAGTTGCTGGATCTTGGTCTTGTCGCCGAGGAAACGCTCGTGGACCACCTTGAGTTGGGCGATGGCGTCGGCATCGGCCGCCTCGACCGCCTTGACGGCGGCCTCGAACTGCTCCGGCGTCCTGGCCAGCACCACGTCCTTCATGCTGCGGTTGATGGCGACCATATCGGTGCTGATCTGCAGCGATGCCACGGTGACGGCGAAAGGATGGCGGTAGAGCTTCTCGGTCTGGTCCGAGAGGGCATCCATGTTGATCACGGCGACCGCGCCCGCGATCGCCGCCAGGGAAATCGCCGCCGCGAAGCCCGCGACCAACCGCATACCCACGTTCAGTCTGTGCAACATGTCCCTGTCTCCTCCAGCTTGGCGACCAAGCGCCTTGTGCCCGCTCAGTCGGCAGCGAAGATCCGGCCGATGTCGGGGATGATGATGAAATCGCTTCCGCGCTTGCCGATTCCCTTGACGAATTCGGGGCGCCATTTCATGCCGATGGCCGGCGTATCCTCGATCGAGGCGCCGCCGATCTCGGTGACTTCGAACACTTTGTCGGCGAGCAGGCCGACGATGACCGGCTCCCCGGCCAGATCGATCTCGACCACCACGATGCGCGTGTCCGCATTGGCCTCGCCGGCCTCCATGCCGAACTTGATCTTGAGGTCGGCCAGCGGCACCACCCTGCCCCGCACGTTGATCAGTCCGCCGACGAACGGCTTCGCGCCGGGGACGTCGGTGACCGGGATGACGTCGAGGATCTCGCGCACCGTGTTGGCATCGAGGGCGAACACCTCGCCCGACAGGGCGAAGGTCAGCGCCGGAAAGGATTGGTTGTCGTTGGCCACGGCCATGGTTGCCTCCCTAAGACGCCTGACGCTGCACTTCTGTCGTCTGGCCCTGGGCAACCAGGTGGCCGACGTCGAAGATCAGCGCCACGGTGCCGTCGCCCAGGATGGTCGCCCCCGAGAAGCTCTCGACGTCGGCATGAAGCTGGGACAGCGACTTGATCACCGTCTGGTGGTCGCCGATCACCTGATCGACCACCAATCCGACACGGCGCTCGCCCGCCGACACCACCACCACCTTCTGGTAGCGGTCCGCCGGCAGGGTGGAACGGAAGGTCTCGCGCAGGCGGACGAACGGCACCAGATCGCCGCGGATATTGAGGAAGTTGCGGCCGGTATGGCGCAGATCTTCCTCGACGGTCAGTTCGACGCATTCCTCGACCGCCGACAACGGGATCACATACTGGCCCTTGCCGACCCGCACCAGCAGCCCGTCGATGATCGCCAGGGTCAGCGGCAGCCTCAAGGTGATTTCGGTGCCGCGGCCGGGCGTGCTCGCCACCTCAACGTTGCCTCTCAGGCCGTCGATGGTGCGCTTGACCACATCCATGCCCACGCCCCGCCCCGACAGGCTGGTCACTCCGTTGGCGGTCGAGAAACCGGGGTGGAAGATGACCTGGAACAGCTCGGCGTCGGACAGCTTTGCGTCCGGCGCGATCAGTCCCTGCTCCTCGGCCTTGGCGCGGATGCGGGCGCGGTCGAGTCCCCGGCCGTCGTCGCGGACGCGAATCAGCACCTGGGCGCCGGAATGAACGGCCGAGAGGAGGATCTCGCCCTCGGCGGTCTTGCCGGCTCCGCCGCGAATCGCCGCGTCCTCCAGCCCGTGATCGATGGCGTTGCGGATAAGGTGGATCATCGGATCGGCCAGACGCTCGATCACCGTCTTGTCGAGTTCCGTCTCCTCGCCGGCGGTGGACAGCCGCACCTCCTTGCCGAGGTCGCGGGCAAGATCGTGCACCAGGCGGCGGAAGCGGCCGAACAGGGTGCCGATCGGCACCATGCGGATGCCCATGGTGGTCTCGCGCAGGTCCGACGCCAACCGCTCGATTTCCTCGGCGGCCGACTTCATCGCAGCGTCGTCGAGGGCATTGGCCAACTGCTTGAGGCGGGCCTGGGCGATGACCAGTTCGCCGACGCGGTCCATCAGCCCGTCGAGACGGTCGGCGGCGACGCGAATGGTCACCTGCTCCTTGGCGGCGGTCCTGGTGGCCTCGGCTTCCTGGCGGAGATGCTGCTGTTCAGCGAGGGCGGCGACCACCACCTCCTCGCTGACCACCCCTTCCTTGACCAGGATCCTGCCCAACGGCTCCTGGCGGGCGAGGGCGCCCTCGAGTGCCGCCAGGCTGACGTCGCCGCGCTCGACCAGAATCTCGCCCAGTCGTCGCGGCCCCGCTTCGCCGTCGATGCGAGTGACCTCCAGTTCCATGCCGTCGCGGACGAAGATGAAGACGTCGTCGATTACGGAGTGCGGACGCTCGGTGGTCAGGACCACATCCCAGCGCAGATGGAGCTGGGTGGGATCGATGATCTCCAGCGGCGGAACGTCGTCGTCGATCGCCACCGCCGTACAGCTACCGAGCGAGCGCAATTCATCCAGCATCAGCAGGGGATTGTTGCCCATGGCCACCGCGTCGGGCGCCAGGCGGAAACGGATGCGATAGGTGACGGGGCCTTCGCCGCCACCGCTCGGCGCCGCGCCCATGCCCACACCCGCCGCCGCGGGGCCTGCTACCGCCTCAAGGCGAGCGAGAATGCCCGCCTCGTCCCCGCTGTCCCGATCCGGCTGTTCGATCAGGCGACGCAGGCAGTCCTGCGCCGACAGCGCGGCCGCCACCAGCTCGCGGTCGGGCGGAATCTCGCCCTTGCGGACGCGGTCGAAGGCCGTCTCCAGGTGGTGGGCGAACGCCGCCACCCGGTCGTACCCAAACATCGATCCCGACCCCTTGAGGGTATGGAGCGCGCGGAAGGCGGTGTCGACGAGGTCGCGCCGATCGGGCGCCGCCTCCAAGTCAAGCAGGGCCCGCTCCAGTTCCTCGAACAGGTCCTGGGCTTCGCTGCGGAAGGTCGCCGCCGGGTCGATCATCGTCATGTGCCCAGTACCTTGTGCACGACCGCCACCAGTTGGTCCTTGTTGAAGGGCTTGGTGATCCAGCCGGTGGCGCCCGCGGCCTTGGCTTCCTGCTTGCGCCCGTCGTCGGATTCGGTGGTCAGGAAAAGGATCGGCACTCCCTGGTAGGCGGGCAGCTTGCGCAGCTCCCGGATCAGCGACAGGCCGTCCATGTTGGGCATGTTGAGATCGGTGATGACCATGTGGACGGGGACCGCGCTGGCTTTCGCCAACGCGTCCCGTCCGTCTTCCGCCTCGCATACTTCGAAGCCTGTTTCGGCCAGGGTCAACTTGACCAGTTGGCGAATACTCGCCGAATCGTCCACGGTGAGGATGGTCTTTCCCATCACGCTCCTCCGCCATTGACCCAGAATTGATGCGAATCGTCCATCGGCCCCGGCTCGCCGCCGAGCAGGCCGCCAGCCCGCAGGCAGGCAGGCAACGGGCCGGCCGCGACACCGCGCAGCCACAATTCCTTGTTCCGTGCCCGCGCACTCTTGCGTGCCGCCAGGAGCAACTGGACGAAGCACAGATCGACCGCCGAGACCTGCGAGCAGTCGACCACCAGGGCGCCGTCACCGGCAAAGGCCTTCCGCAGTTCCGCCAGGGTGGCGGCAACGGTGCGGATGGTCTGCTCTCCCTTCAGCATCAACTGGGCTTTCGGAGCCTTCACCATGGGTCCCCCCCTGTGCCGGATGTGATGGCCAAACAGTAGGCCGGCTTAGGTCAGTTGGCCTATTCGACAGAGGACGAAGAGGCCAAGGGCGTTGGTATAGGCTGCCGGTCCCGACGGCTATGGCCGAGTCTTTCGAACGAGCGGGACCAAACTTCGGTGAAGATGACCGACCATCTGCTTTGGGCTAAACTCCGAAAATCCCATTGGGAATAGGGGTAGTACTTACGGCATATCGCCAATGGCGGAGATTAACCCTCGGCAGGGAGGAATCCACTGACCCACACCGTCTTCCCACATCCTCCCGGAGTGCTCTTCGCCGGTGGTCTCGCTCACCGCCTCGACGCCATCGTCGCGCCGATCGAGGCGGCCTTTCTGCGCAGCGGCGAAGATCTGGGCGAGGCGGTGGCCCAGCTCCGCGGCGTGTCCGCCATCTTCGCCAGCCTTGCCGGCCAGTTGTGCCGGGACGATTACGCCCGTGCCGTCGATATCCTGTCGGCGGTCGGCCGCACCCTCGACGGCGTCATCGCCGGCGGCGGCCACGGCCAGACGGTATTGGCGCGGGTGCTGTCGCTCGCGTTCGAGCTCGGCACGCCGCTGGCGCGTCTGCGCAAGATCATCGCCGAGGTGAACAACCTTGCAGTCAACGCCCGGGTCGAGATCGCCCACATCGCCGCCGCCGAAACCGACTTCGCCGTCTTCACCGCGGAAATGGGGCGGCTGGCCGGGGCGGCTGCGGCAACTCTCGACGACATGGCCGCGGAGCGGGACCAGTTGATCGGCCTGGCCGCGGCCGCCCATGCGTTCCAGCAGGAGTTCGAACGCAGCCAGCATGACGCCGTCGCCACCATCGCCGGCCGCCTTTCCGCCAGCCGGCGCACCGTCGCGGAACGCTCCGCCGCCGCCGCCGCCGCCGCGCGTTCGGTGGAAGACTGCCTGAGGGAGGCGGGGAACCGCGTCACCGCGATCATCGAGGGGCAACAACTCGGCGATATCACCCGCCAGCGGGTCGAGCATGCGGCACAGGCATTGCGCAAAGCCGCCGCGAATGCCGATTTCGGCGCCCTGTCCGCGTTGCAGGCCGCCCAGTTGGATCACGCCCGACAGGAACTCAGCCTCGGCATCGATCGGATCCGGTCAGACCTGCGGCCGCTGATCGGCGATATCGAATCGGTCCGTCGCGAAGGACAGGCCGCCTTCTCCTCGGCACCGGACGGACGGGGCTCGTTCCTACTCGACCTTGCCCGCGATCTTCAGCAAGCGGCCGACCTGCTGGTGCAGACCCGATCAGCCGAGCGCGAACTGCGCGACCGGCTGACGCCGCTGCTGCGCAGCATCGCCACCATTGCCACCCGGGTCGAGGCCGTCCATTCGATCGAGGCCGACATGCGGATCATGGGCCTCAACGCCACCTTCAAGTGCGCCCGCCTCGGCCAGCGGGGGCGAGCCTTGGGGGTCATCTCCCAGGAATTGCGCACCCATGCCGCACACACCGCGGAAAATGCCCGCATCGTCATGCTGCAGTTGCAGGAAATCCAGACCGCGACCGAACGGCTGGGCCGGCCGTCCGATCATGTCGGTGACGAGGCCTGCGGCAACATGGAGGAGGCGGTCGGCACGTTCCGGATCTGCGGCAGCGGGCTCGCTTCGGCGCTGGATTCGCTGGACGAGGCAGCGCAACGGTCGGCGGCCAAACTGGCGGACTGCACCGAATGTCTGGCCCCCCTCGACGCCGTCCTCGACGTCCTGGCCGACTGCGTCGCCGAACTTGCCACCGAAGCCGCCGATGCGCAGGGGAGCGCCGCCTGGACGGGCGTGTCGGACGGCCTTGAGGCGAACTATACCATGGCGCGGGAGCGTGCCGTGCACCGACAGTTCAGCGGCGCCTCCGGGCAGGCAAACGCCGGCGGCGAATCCGGGAGCGAGCCGTCGGTGATTCTGTTCTGACAGGCGGGGCGGTCAGTTCGGCTCTTGCGGCAACCGACCCGCCCCAGGTGCGGAGACGCGCGCCCTTGGCGTTTTCGTGACGCGCAATTTGGTGCGAAGGAACTCCAGCGTGCCGTGAAGGACGGTCAGCCGATCCTCGGGGAGGCTGGCGAGATGGTGTGCCAGGGCCTCCAGCGGGTCGTCGTCCAGCATGCGCCAACCGGCGCTGGTCAATTCGACCTTGCGGTTGCGGCGGCCCTTGTCGTGCAGTTCCGCAGTAATCAGACCCTTCTTCGCCAGAGCGGCAATCGTCCGGGAGGCGGAACTGCGGTTCACGCCGGAAAACGCAGAAAGCCCCCCGATGCTTCGGTCCACGGTATCCGCGCGTGCGAGATAGCGCAGGGCCGACCATTGCACGGGCGGCAGTTTGTCGGTGAAGCATGCCACCTGAACCATTCGGGCAACGTGTTCGAGCAACATCGCCAGTGCATACGAAATATGGTTGTTTATTCGACTTGGCATTGATGTTTGGTATGCTGTTTTCAGCAGAGCATAGCAGAGCTATGTTGGAATGTAACCACGCAAACACAAATATGCACTCAGGCCCATTCCGTGCATTATGCATTGTGTCGTTTGACCAGATCTGTGGCCAAGACCATTGGCATACATTAACCATTCTGGCAGACGATGCCGCCATACGCCCTATGGACTATCGTGCAGTATGCACGAGTATAATTGATAGCCCGCACCCGGCGTGACAGCATTGCGGTCAATGATGGTCGCAGGGCCGGCCGGCATCGGGGGCAATCCCACGTCTCCCCCAGACCGCCAGCCCTCTGGCGGGGAACGCCCAGGGAGGGGAGGAAGCCATGCGCATTGTCGTCGCCGGTCTCAATCGTCTGATGCGGGAAGCCCTCTGGCCGTATCTCGGCGCCCTCGGGCCGGCTGTCACCCTGATGGAGACGGCGGCCGACGACTTGCTCAAGACGGTCGGGGAGGGCGAAGAGGCGGTGCTCTGCCTGCTGATGTGCATGCCCTCCGCCGTCGACCTGGCCAAGCAAATCAAGCGGTCGAGCCCCAGGACCAAGGTCGTCGTCCTGTCGTGCCAGTGCGATGCCGCCAAGATCAAGGAGTTCATCGGCTTTGGCGTCGATGGCGTCATTCCGGCCTCGTTCGGCATCGAGGCCCTTCGCGCCGCCCTGAACCTCGTCCTGGACGGCGAGAGGTTCATTCCCTCGGCGGCCGTGACCGGGGAGTCGCGCATGGCGAGGAGTTCGCCCGCCAAGGAGGGCCTCGACAAGGGGAAGGAAGGCTTCCCTCTCATGACGGTGTCCGAGCGAAACACCATTGCGATGCTTCGCCATGGCATGTCGAACAAGGGCATCGCGCGGGAACTCGGGATCAGCGAGGCCACGGTCAAGGCTCACCTGCGCAACGCCTACCGCAAAATGGGCGTCTGCAACCGGACCCAGGCGTCCCACTGTGGTGAGCGCCTGTTGTATGAGGGATGACGACCGTATCGCCGGCGCAGGGAAAGGGGGGCTGCTGATCGAACGGGAAACGATTGATCGGTGCGAAATCATAGCGGCGGCGGAGCAGGGGCGCTCCGGAACAGAGCTTGACACCGAGGGCTCCCGGTTCATTGATGATCGAGCCTTGCGGGAGGTGTAAATGCCATTTCTGGATTCGAATTCTCCATTCGCGTTCGCGTCGTTCTATTCCAGTTCCGGGGCGTCAACGCCCCGGAACTGGGCGACCGCATCCTCGATCTTCTGGTCTAGGCCCTGTGGTGCGACGCCTGGAACTCCCCCGGCCCCGATGGGGAGGTGACGGAGGCATGGATGATGCATGGGATGCTCCCGCACCCAGATCCCATACAGGCAGCCAAGCTGCTCGCACCGCAATTGCACCCGATCACCCGGCGCGACTTGGCGTTGGCCCTCTTCCAAGTTGGTGGCCTGCCGGCCCATCCGGACATCAAGGCCTTCGCAGAAGCCTTGGCCAAAACTTCCCATCCGGCCCAGGCCCGGGCGACGTTCGACCACAGCCTGGTCTATCTTGCCCTTGGCGCCATCGCCGGGCGTGACTATCCAAAGGAGGGGCGCCACCTGCTGGGAAAAGTTGTCCTGCCCTACCGTCGGCTGGTGGCATTCTGTCGCCGCCACGACCTGATCGAACCGGAGGTGCTTCGGCGTCGACTGGCCGGCCTGCCGATACCCGACAGCCAGATCACCGTTCCGCCTACCCAGGAACGAGGGCGGCCTCATAAGCATCTTGACCGCTACATGGCGAAATTCGAAGAGCGGATCGACAGAGGGGCGGTTTTGGGCAACCCGATGGACGAGGCCCGCTTCCTCCGGACTTGGCTGAAGGAATGTCTGGCCTCCGAAGGGATGCCTGCAGCCGACAACGACTTGCCCAGGGAAGAAACCATCCGCAACAAGATCATCGCTATCTATGACTTCCGGCGGCGGCACCGCAAGTCGGTCAATTAAAACATTTTTGGCAATTTTTTGTATTTCTGTGACGAATAGATACATTTCATAACCATTTTTCGTGAGGCGGCATTGGTCATGCTCGGCGTATGTCCAGCGAGTGCCGCACCACGTCCGAGTCCCCACGTCGCCGCCGGGTCAAACCCGCGGCAGGGGCCAATTGCTTAACGGTCGAATGGGCGGCTCCCGACCCGGCCGTGAAGACCGATGAAGTCCGCCTGATCGCCACCCTGCTGGGCGCCGATCTGGCGGAGATCTTCGTCGATGACGACCTGCACCGCAGGTCCTCGGTCGGTGCCGCCTAAAGGATCTGGTCATGAAAGTCGCCGCCTACTACCGGGTCTCGACCCCGACCCAGGCCGAAGCCAACCTGTCGATTCCCGATCAGGCCAAACAGGCCAAGGCCTATTGCGCCTCGAAAGGCTTGGAGCTGGTGCGCGAATTCACCGAACCGGGCGACTCCGCCACCGACGAACTGCGCCCCATCTACCAGGAGATGATGGAGTGGGTCGAAGGAAAGGATCGGCCGGTCGATATCGTCCTGGTCCATTCCTTCTCCCGCTTCATGCGCGACGCCGCCAGCCTGGAGTTCCGGGTTCGGTCGTTGCGTCGCCGCAAAGTCGAATTGATCTCCATTACCCAGCCGGTGGCCAATGACCCGACCGGTGACATGGTCCGGCAGTTTTTCGCCATGTTCGACGAATACTCGTCCAAGGAAAACGCCAAGCACACCCTGCGGGCGATGAAGCAGAACGCCGAGAACGGCTTCTGGAATGGCTCCCGGCCGCCGTTCGGCTATCGGACCTGCGACGCCGGCACCCATGGTAACCGCCAGAAGAAGCGCCTGGAGATAAATCCTGACGAAGCGCCGACAGTCCGGCTCATTTTTGACTTGGCGCTCAAGGGTGAGGGGGTGAAGAATATCGCCAAGGCCTTGAATGAGAGGGGAATCCGTCATCGTGGCCATCGGTTCCACACCGGCTATGTTCACCGCATTCTTCGTGGCGATGTCTATGCCGGTACCCACCATTTCAACCGCGTCGGCTGCCGCACCCGGGAAGCAAAGCCGGCGGCGGAATGGGTGGCCATGGCAGTACCGGCGATCATCGACATGGCCGACTTTCAGAAAGTGCAGGCCAGCCTTGCCGCCCGTTCGCCCCGGCAGGTCGCGCCTCGGCTGATCAACGGCCCGACTTTGCTGACCGGCATCGCCCGCTGCGCCACCTGCGGCGGCGGTATGATGCTGCGGACCGGCAAGGGAGGGCGCTACCGCTATTACTGCTGCGCCACCGCCGCCCGCATGGGGAAGTCGGTCTGTCCCGGCCGCGCAGTGCGGATGGACGCCTTGGATGCCCTGGTTATCGACGCCTTCAGTCGGCGGGTGCTGCACCCGGGACACGTCGGGGACTTGTTGACCGGCCTGATCCAGGATGGTGCCACCCGCGACCGGGACCGGCAGGTCAAGCTGGGCGACCTTCATCGCGCATTTACGGAAGCGCAGGCTGTCGTCGATCGGCTTTATTCCGCCATCGAGAAAGGGGTATTCGATCTCGACGACCCTGAGGCCAAAGAACGCCTCGCCCAGGCCCGCTTGCGCCGTGACGAAGCCAAGCGGGATCTGGATGCCATCCGTGTCCTGGCCAACACCACCCCAGAAATCACCGCCGAACGCGTCGAGAGGTTCACCCGGTTGCTGCGCCGGCATTTGGAGGACGGGGACGTCAAGCTGCGCCGGAACTGGCTGGGTCTGTTCGTCGATGAGGTGCTGGTCGGCGACGAGCCGATCATCATCCGCGGCCCGACACCGGCCTTGGCCGGGGGCATCAACGGCATCAATGGCGAAAGCTTGCCGTCGGTGCCCACTTTTGTTCGGCGATGGCGTGGCATGAGTAACGAAAGTGGGAACTCGAACCGCTGGGTATTGATGGTTGGGCGACGGATCGCCCCACCATGTTGATCCGCTATTCCGGTTCGCCTGCGCCGATGATAACGGCGGGCAGGAGGGCAATCAGGTCGGGAAGGAAGAGGGTGGCGGTGTCGTAGACGATCCGAGGATCGGCGCCATCGTAATTGTGCGCCAGCACATTGCGCATGCCGATGATCTTCCGCCAGGGAATGGCCGGAAAGCGTTGCTGGACATCCTCGGGGATACGGCGGGCGGCCTCGCCGACGATTTCGATGGCGCGAGCGGTGGCGAAGAAGGTCTTGGTATCCGTCTGGAATTCGTCCCAGCTCATGCCGCCGACGAAGGCCAAGGCTTGCTTGGCGTAATCGAGCATGTCGTCGAGGGAGTCGCGGAAATCCCGGGTCACAGCGTCCTCACCTCGGAAAGGATGCGCTGCCCGATCCGCCGCTTGAGCGTCTTCTTGTTGGCGAGGTCAACCTTGAGCCCCAGTGCGTCGGACAGTTCAAGCTGAAGGCCGACGTAATCGATCAGGGTGACCCCGTCGCCGAGGTCCACCAGCACGTCGAGATCGCTGTCCTCGCGCTGCTCGCCCCGCACATAGGAACCGAATATCCCCATCTCGCGGATGGGGTAGCGGCGCCTGAGGTCGGATTGCATGGCCCGAAGCTGGCTCATGATGTCGTCGAAGGTGCGCATGCTGTTCTACCGCTCCTGCCGGCAGAAACTATAACCCTGGTGCGGTTGCGGTGCCAGCGGACAAGTGAACCTAACTGACCCTGCCGGGTAGCTGCGCCGGGTGGGCACCAGCTTCCTCAACTAGATACTCACCATCGGTCGTGCCAGTGCGCTCCAGCGCGAACAATAAATCAATCAGTCTTTCGATTTTGGACAGTTCCTCGCACCGCTGTTTGCAGAAATCAACTCCTTCGGCTTCTGTCAAATCGAAGGGACTGTAATCCCTAGTTCGCCGGAGATGATCATCGGCCGCACCTTCGGCGGTTGCCAAAAATTGGCCCCCGTAATCCCCACGGGGAAGCGTGACATAAACCGTCGCCACTTCAAAAGCGAGGAAGGCCCCCAATTCACCCAATCGAGGCCTCAAGCTTTCAAACATGTCCGTCTGTGCTGGAGGAAAATACTGGAATCGGAACCGCTGGCTTGGATCGTTGCGTCGGCGATGCT
The DNA here is from genome assembly GCA_016212565.1 of Magnetospirillum sp. Lineage (GTDB taxonomy): Bacteria > Pseudomonadota > Alphaproteobacteria > Rhodospirillales > Magnetospirillaceae > JACRFY01. The sequence continues at coordinate 18,068 of JACRFY010000048.1, forward strand.
CCGTCATGGCCAGAGTGTTGTACCCCAAAACTTTGATCGCATCGACATGGTAATGGAGCAACTCAGCGCGAATCGGAGCGGCAACCGCACGGGCGGCATCGCTACGCAACCGCGCGGCATGCCGATCCTGGTAGCGAAAGCCAAGCCACCCCATAACGGCGACGGCAGCGGCACTCATGAGTCCGGAAATGATGGTTGCCCAACCGGGCAGCAAGTCACCGCTGCCGACGGCAGTGTGGGCGAGCATGATCAGAAGCGATATGACAACGCCGATAAGTGCCGCCTGGAATGCGGTTACGAGCGACTGCATATCTGCGACCATCCCCTCTGTAACCGGGCGAGCGACACCGGTTAGGATCTACGCCAAAACAACCGCACGATCCGGCTTTCGGGGTGAGATGGTGTAGTTCCACTCTGGATGGAAGTCGCAGCCGTTGATGGCGATTGCGTCCATCTCGGCGTCGGTGACCTTGAGGCCCTTGGGATAGTCG
>JACRFY010000047.1 GCA_016212565.1 Magnetospirillum sp.
CCTTCATCGGGGACGACGAATGACCGCAAGCACCCATGACGTCGAGCGTCGTAGCGCGATCACCTGCCCGCACTGCGGTCACCGCAAGGACGAGGAGATGCCGGTCGATTCCTGCCTGTTCTTCTACGAATGCGAAGGCTGCGGCATCGTGTTGCGCCCCAAGGCGGGGGACTGCTGCGTGTTCTGCTCCTACGGCACCGTTCCCTGTCCCCCCATCCAGGAACAGCGTTGCGGTGGCGATTGCTGATCCCCGCCGCGGCGCGCCAGGAACCTGGGGCTGAAAAGCGTGCCGATCCATTCTTACGCCACGGCGGCAGCCTGCGGGCTGCCATGCAATCGCGGACACTGGCCCTAACCGGCACGGCACGGGTATCTTACCCCCAACGTATATGGTTCGCCTATGCGGAGGGAGTAGATGAGTCCGCGCGACCCCAGATTGCCGCCGGCCGGAACCGCGGTCGCCAGCCGTGCTGCGTGCCCGCGCTGCGACCTCAGGACGACGCTGACGCCGTCCATCGGCGCCGCGCACGCTCAGATGCTCGTCGCCGCGGAAATGCTGGCCTGCGCCCAGGGAGCGCGGTGCGGCGATGCCGGCGACTGCCTGGAGATCGCCTGTGCCGCCGCCGGGAAGCTCGACGGACTCCTGTAACCGCGAGGGGGCTCGGGATCATGGCACGTTGCCGGCCAGCCCCGATGACAATATTGCGATCATTCTAAGAATCTTCGGTATCGATGTCATCGCCGGATGTGCCGTCCGTGGCCGCGCAAATGATATTTCATTGTGATGATCGACAATCGTCCCGCTTGGGAGTTCGATTCTCGGCCTTGACTTGCGCGATACTCGGGATACTATACGGAAGGGATTGGGTTCGGCGCAAAAACTATACCATAGTATGGGGGTTGACCATGGGCCAATCGCAACCTTTTGCGGCGGATGCCGTTCTCGTCCGGGCACTCGCCGATTCGTTCTCCTCGGCTGCGGACCGCCTCGACCGGGCCAGCGACCTGGAGGGCTATGTCGCCGCGGTGGAGGCCCATCGTCAACTCTGGGACGAGATGGCCCGTGCCGCCCCCAGACTCGGCGGCGTCTTCCCCGATCAGTTGCGGGAGTTCTCCCTGGCCCTTGCCGCCAGGGTCCGCCATCGCCTCGACGATCACGAGGTGGAAGCGCTGATTCACATCGACCGCTTCATGTCGGCGACCATTGCCCGCACATGCGCCGGATGGGCGGGCCGCACCACATTTGAATTATCCTAAGGCTTAACGCCACCGTCGAAGTTTATACCGATGCCGCGGTGATTGATCTGCGTCCGGGGTGATAGCCTTCAGGTTAAATCCTGTGCTGTCCTTGCGTCCGGACCGTGGGAGTCGCCGATGAACAGCACCCCCATCGAATACGTCGGCCCCACCTGTGGTGGCGGCGTCGCGGTCTCCTCCCGACAAACGGAGGTGACGGCGCGCTGCCTCCCCTGCGTCTACTTCCTCAGCCTTCGCTGCATCCATTCGGCGGCACGGGCCGAGGGGCATCATCGCGTCGCGGCCGCGTGCCCGCACGCCTACTCCCTCGGCTGATCGCCGTCGCGCGCTTCGCCGGACGGCGCCTCCATTCAGGATGGATCATCGCCACAAGGAATCCAGACGGTGAAGACCGCGCCGACGCCGTCCGCTCCGCCCACCTCCAGGCGACCGCGATGCTTGCCGACCACGATGTCGCGACTGATGGTCAGGCCCTGCCCGAATTACGGTGCCAGGAATTACGGTGCCAGTGCGTTTAACTAAGTAACCTCGGGTGACCATCGATAGTCGAGTTGGGGCGCCCCATGCCGAGGTCAGAACCGATGCCCTGGTCCGCTCCCCAGCGCCGTGGGCTCGGCACCACGCCGTTGGAGCGACAGGACGGCGACCGCACTCTGGTCCGCGAAATCCTCGCCGCAGACGCGATTGCCGCCTCCCGGCGGCGAGGCCTACGCCGCCCCGCCGAAGGTGAACCCCGCCTCGTCGACCGCCTTCTTGACCTGAGCCTCGGACGCCCCCTCGACGGTCACCGCGGCCGAGCCGAGGTCGACGGTGACCGTTGCCCCGGGAGCCTCGGTCTTGATCGCCGATTCAACCGAACGGGCGCAGCCGCCGCAGGTCATGCCGGTGACGCGATAGGTGTTGGACATGGAAATGCCTCCCAGTGAAACGATCGTTGCCGGCGAGTTTGAACCGCGTCCGGGGACCCGCGTCAACGGAACTTTGCACTAGCCTTCTGGGGCCGAGGGGGCTAAAAACGCCTCGAACAATCCGGAACGCCCGCCCGCCGGCCTCTCGCCCGCGGAGTGCGGGTGCGGTTCACATTTGGTGGGGTCATGGACGTCTTTCCGATCATCCTGGTGATCCATCTGCTGCTGGCTCTTGCGCTGGTCGGCGTCATCCTTTTGCAGCGCTCCGAGGGCGGTGCACTGGGCATCGGCGGCGGCGGCGGTGGCGGCGGGCTGATGAGCGGGCGGGCGGCCGGCAATCTGCTGACCCGCACCACCGCCATCATTGCCGCGGCGTTCTTCGTCACCAGCCTGGCGCTGGCGATCATCGCCAACAGCCGTTCCGGCTCGTCGGCCTCGCCGTTCGACGCCCTCCCCGCCGCGGCACCGGCCCAGCCGGCCGAACCGGTCAAGCCCGCCCTTCCGGCGGAGCCGGTCGCGCCGTTGGCGCGCTAGCAGTCGCGCCGCTGGCGCGCTAGCGTTGCTCTCCCCCGGCGCCGCGACCGGTGCCGGGCGAAACGCGGGAAGGCGGCAGGAAGAGAACTCGGGGCTATAGGGGCCTAATGACTCGTTTCATCTTCATCACCGGCGGCGTGGTTTCTTCCCTGGGCAAGGGACTGGCGTCGGCGGCGCTGGCGGCGTGCTTGCAGGCGCGCGGGTTCAAGGTCCGGCTGCGCAAGCTCGACCCGTATCTCAACGTCGACCCCGGCACCATGAGCCCCTACCAGCACGGCGAGGTCTACGTCACCGACGACGGCGCCGAGACCGACCTCGACCTCGGCCATTACGAGCGCTTCACCGGCGTGCCCTCGCGGCGCAGCGACAACGTCACCACCGGCCGCATTTACTCCAACGTCATCGCCAAGGAGCGCCGCGGCGACTACCTGGGCGCCACCGTGCAGGTGATTCCCCATGTCACCGACGCCATCAAGGAATTCGTCCGCTCCGACATCGCCGACGAAGACTTCGTCCTGTGCGAGATCGGCGGCACCGTGGGCGATATCGAAAGCCTGCCGTTTCTCGAAGCGATCCGCCAGTTGCGCAACGAGCTGGGGCGCGAGGGGGCGATGTTCGTCCACCTGACCCTGCTGCCCTACATCCCCTCGGCCGGCGAGTTGAAGACCAAGCCGACCCAGCACTCGGTCAAGGAACTGCTCAGTGTCGGCATTCAGCCCGACCTGCTGATGTGCCGTTCCGACCGCCCGATCCCCGACGGCGAGCGCAAGAAGATCGCCCTGTTCTGCAACGTCGGCTACGACGCGGTGATTCCCGCCCTCGACGTCGACACCATCTACCAGGTGCCGGTCAGCTACCACGAGCAGGGCCTCGACGAGCAGGTGTGCCGCCACTTCGGCATCTCGCCCGCCGAGCCGGACCTCAGCCGCTGGCAATCCATCGTCGAGCGGGTGCGCCAGCCCGAGGGCGAGGTCACCATCGCCGTGGTCGGCAAGTACACCAGCCTGCTCGACAGCTACAAGTCGCTGGCCGAGGCGCTGACCCACGGCGGCATCGCCAACAACGTCCGCGTCAAGCTCAACTGGATCGACAGCCAGGTCTTCGAGCGCGAGGACACCGTCCACCAGTTGGAGCCCTGCCACGGCATCCTGGTCCCCGGCGGCTTCGGCGAGCGCGGCGCCGGCGGCAAGATCGAGGCGGTGCGCTTCGCCCGCGAGCGCAACGTGCCCTATTTCGGCATCTGCTTCGGCATGCAGATGGCGGTGATCGAGGCGGCGCGCAATCTGGTCGGCCTCAAGGGGGCCAACTCGACCGAATTCGGCCCCTGCGACAACCCGGTGGTCGGCCTGATGACCGAGTGGCTGAAGGGCAACATGCTGGAGAAGCGCCGCGCCGACGGCGATCTCGGCGGCACCATGCGCCTGGGCGCCTACCCTTGCGCGCTGCGTCCCGAGTCGCGGGCGCGCGAGATTTACGGCGCCGACACCATCATGGAACGCCACCGCCACCGCTTCGAGGTCAACCTCGACTACAAGGGACAGCTGGAGAAGGCGGGGATGCTGTTCTCGGGCATGTCCCCCGACGGCGTGCTGCCGGAGATCGTCGAGTTTCCCGACCATCCGTGGTTCGTCGGCGTCCAGTTCCATCCCGAGCTGAAGTCGAAGCCCTTCGCGCCCCACCCGCTGTTCACCAGCTTCATCGCCGCCGCGGTGCGGCAGTCGCGGCTGGTGTAGGCGATGACCACGCCCCACCACGTCGCCGCCGGCTCCGTCACCTTCGGCAACGACCTGCCGCTGGTGCTGATCGCCGGTCCCTGCCAGATGGAGAGCCGCGCCCACGCCCTGGAATGCGCGCTGGCGCTGAAGGAGATGGCGGGCAAGGCCGGGATCGGGCTGATCTACAAGTCCTCGTTCGACAAGGCCAACCGCACCAGCCTGGCCGGACGCCGCGGAATCGGCCTCGACGGGGCGCTGCCGGTGTTCGCCGAGATCCGCGAGACGCTTGGCCTGCCGGTTCTGACCGACATCCACAACGAGGAGCAATGCGCTCCGGTGGCCAAGGTCGTCGACATCCTCCAGATCCCCGCCTTCCTGTGCCGCCAGACCGACCTGCTGATCGCCGCCGGCCGCACCGGCGCGGTGATCAACGTCAAGAAGGGCCAGTTCCTCGCCCCCACCCAGATGGCCAATGTCGCCGACAAGGTGGCCAGCACCGGCAACACCCGCATCCTGCTCACCGAGCGCGGCGCCTCGTTCGGCTATGGCGATCTGATCGCCGACATGCGCGCACTGGTGATCATGGCCAGGACCGGCTGGCCGGTGGTGATGGACGCCACCCATGCGGTGCAGTCTCCGGGCGGGCAAGGGCAGTCCTCGGGCGGCGACCGCCGTCTGGCGCCGGTTCTCGCCCGCGCCGCGGTATCGGTGGGCGTGGCGGCGGTGTTCATCGAGACCCACCCCGATCCCGACCGCGCGCCCTCCGACGGGCCCAACATGATCGCGCTCGCCGACATGCCGGCGCTGATCGCCACGCTGATGGAGTTCGACCGGGTGGCCAAGGCCAATCCGATCCCGTTCGAGTAATAGCGAAGAAGACTTGGAGGGAGCACCATGACCGCGATCATCGACATCCACGGCCGCGAAATCCTCGATTCGCGCGGCAATCCCACCATCGAGGTGGACGTCGTCCTCGAAACCGGCGTGATGGGCCGCGCGGCGGTGCCCTCGGGGGCCTCGACCGGCGTCCACGAAGCCTCCGAGCTGCGCGACAACGACAAGGGCCGCTACGGCGGCAAGGGCGTGCTGAAGGCGGTGGAAAGCGTCAACGGCGAGATCTACGACGCCCTGTCGGGGATGGATACCGAGGATCAGGTGGCGCTGGACCGCACCCTGATCGACCTCGACGGCACCGCCAACAAGAGCCGTCTCGGCGCCAACGCCATCCTCGGCGTGTCGCTGGCCTGCGCCAAGGCCGCCGCCGAAGAGGCCGGCCTGCCGCTGTACCGCTATGTCGGCGGCGCCTTCGCCAGCCTGCTGCCGGTGCCGATGATGAACATCATCAACGGCGGCGCCCATGCCGACAACCCGATCGACATCCAGGAATTCATGGTGATGCCGGTGGGCGCGCCGTCCTGCACCGACGCCATCCGCATGGGCTCCGAGGTGTTCCAGGCGCTGAAGAAGGCGCTGAAGGATGCCGGCCACAACACCAATGTCGGCGACGAGGGCGGCTTCGCCCCCAACCTGAAGAGCGCCGAGCAGGCCCTCGACTTCATCATGCAGGCCATCGAGAAGGCCGGCTACAAGCCGGGCGAGGACGTCATGCTGGCGCTGGACGCCGCTTCGAGCGAGTTCTTCAAGGACGGCAAGTACGTCATGGAGGGGGCGAAGAAGACCTTCGACCAGAAGGGCCTGGTCCAGTTCTACGCCAAGCTGGTCGCCTCCTACCCGATCATCTCGATCGAGGACGGCTGCGCCGAGGACGACATCGAAGGCTGGAGCCTCTTGACCGAGGCCCTGGGGTCCAAGGTTCAGATCGTCGGCGACGACCTGTTCGTCACCAACCCCGAGCGCCTGTCCATGGGCATCGACAAGGGCCTGGCCAACTCGATCCTGGTCAAGGTCAACCAGATCGGCACCCTGACCGAGACCCTGGAGGCGGTCGACATGGCCCACAAGGCCGGCTACACCGCGGTGATGAGCCATCGCTCGGGCGAGACCGAGGATTCGACCATCGCCGATCTGGCGGTGGCGACCAATTGCGGCCAGATCAAGACCGGCTCGCTGTCGCGCTCGGACCGTCTGGCCAAGTACAACCAGCTGATCCGCATCGAGGAAGACCTCGGCCCGGCCGCCCGCTTTGCCGGCAAGGCGATCATGCGGCGCTGAACGGCGCCGGGTTGACGGAACGAGGGGGCGAGGCGACTCGCCCCCTTTTTTGTTTCTCAACCGGCAATTCCCGACTAGGCTGTGCAGCGCACCGGCCCCGGGGGGGGGGGGAGCTTCAATGCGACGAAACGTTCTAGCCCGCCTGGGCACGGCCTTACTGTTGGTGGCAGCCGTCGGTGGCTGCGATGGCGCCCGCCACACCACCAGCTTCTCGATCCCGCCGCCCGACGCGCGGACCAAGCTCGCCGGGGCGGGAGGGATCGGGGTCAAGGTCTCGGTCAGCGACCTGCGAACGGACACGTCAAGACTTGCGGGAATCCTGGACGCGTTCACCCAGCGCGTCGTCATCAAAGTTGTCACCACGCAAGCCGTGGATGCCGAGGTCGCCAAATCCATTGAGATGGAATTGGCCTCGCGGGGCATTCGCCCGGCCGAGGGCCCGGCGTTCCTGCTGGTCGACATCGCCACCGCCGAAGGTACGGCCTCGGCCTCCTTCACCGGCATGTATGTGTGGGGAGACGTTGTCTTGTCGGCCAAGGTCCTGAGTGGCGACGGGCGCATCCTCTACAGCCAGGACTACCGCCGCAACCAGAAAGGCTTCGTCCCCGGCATGTTCCCCACCAAGGATGAGGGCAAGGCGCAGATGGAAATCGTCATGGCCGCCACCATTCGCGAAATGATCGACGATGGAAAGCTGGTTGAGGCGCTGATCGATGGGCAGGGACGGTAAGGAGAAGAAATAGAATTACGGTGACGGATTACGGTGGAAGTGCGCTAATCCGGACAAAAAAGATCAACCACAGAGACACAGAGGCACAGAGATATCGTGCCGGTGGATACCGGCTCGGGTCGCGGCGGGGCATTGAATGAATCCCCACCGGCGCGCTACGGCATTCACACATCTCTATTTGGTTTTTCCGCGACCCCAGAATAATCGTCATACCCGGACTTGATCCGGGCATCCACGTCTTTCCGCATGACTATCGTTGTCGAAAGCGGCACCACATGGATGGCCGGGTCAAGCCCGGCCATGACGGTAATTCATTGATTTGAATGGACAAAATATGTGAATGCCGTAGCACCGGCGCGGCCGGGAGCCGAAGGCGCCGACACGGGCACGGCATCTCTGTGCCTCTGTGTCTTGTATGTTGGTGGCGTTGATCATGGCACGTTGATCATCCGGCAGGGAGCCCGATTGTGTCTTGGGTCAAGCCCGTCACAGAGCATGGTGCCCCTGC
>JACRFY010000051.1 GCA_016212565.1 Magnetospirillum sp.
CTCGAGGTGCTGGACCCGGAACAGAATCACACGTTCAATGACCACTACCTGGACCTGGACTACGACCTGTCCAAGGTGTTCTTCATCACCACGGCCAACGCCCTGCACACCATTCCGCTGCCGCTGCAGGACCGCATGGAGATCATCCGCATCCCCGGCTATACCGAGGACGAAAAGATCGAGATCGCCAAGCGCCACCTAATCCCCAAGCAGATCAAGGCGCACGGCCTCAAGAAGGACGAGTGGTCGATCACCGACGAGGGGCTGCGCCACCTGGTTCGCTTCTACACCCGCGAGGCGGGTGTGCGTAACCTCGAGCGCGAGCTCAACAATCTCGCCCGCAAGGCGACCAAGGAAATCGTCGCCGCCAAGAAGACCAAGGTGACGGTGACGCCGCGCAACCTGGAGAAGTACGCCGGGGTGCAGAAGTTCCGCTTCGGCGAGGCGGAGACCGAGGATATGGTCGGTGCGGTCACCGGCCTGGCCTGGACCGAGGTGGGCGGCGAGTTGCTGACCATCGAGGCGGTGACCATGCCGGGCAAGGGCAACTTCAGCCACACCGGCAAGCTCGGCGACGTGATGCAGGAATCGGTGCAGGCGGCCCGCTCGTTCGTCCGCGCCCGCTCGGTCAGCCTGGGCATCAAGCCGACCGTGTTCGAGAAGAAGGACATCCACGTCCACGTCCCCGAGGGGGCGACCCCCAAGGACGGTCCCTCGGCCGGTGTCGCCATGTGCACCGCCATCGTCTCGGCGATCACCGGCATTGCCGTGCGCAAGGACGTGGCCATGACCGGCGAGATCACCTTGCGCGGTCGGGTGTTGCCCATCGGCGGCCTCAAGGAGAAGCTGCTGGCGGCCCTGCGCGGTGGCCTCAAGCTGGTGCTGATCCCCAAGGAGAACGAGAAGGACCTGGCCGAGATCCCCGACAACGTCAAGAAGGGGCTGGAAATCATCCCCCTGGCGACGGTCGACGAGGTTCTGCAGCGGGCCCTGATTCGCATGCCGGTGCCGATCGAGTGGGAGGATCCTTCCGACGAGGCGGCGCCGCAGGCGGCCAAGGAACCGGTCGTGCCGGTGGTTACAACTCACTGACGGTGTCGTGCGTCGTGCACGTCAACGGTTGATCGCAGCCGCCGGGTCCATGGCCCGGCGGCTTTCAATTGTGACGAGTTGTAGCATTCGCCCACGGTCAAGTGGGATGTGAATGGACCGAAAACGGCAGGATTCCGCGGTTTTGGCCTTGAATGACGATTGACGCTCCTCGACCTCCGAATTAGACTGCCGGGCATCCGTTTTCCATAGGCGGCGTAGCCACCTAAATAAATGGGCACAACGAAGGGGGCCATCAGGTGAACAAAAACGATCTCGTGACGGCTGTTGCCAGCGGCACCGGCCTGTCGAAGTCCGACGCCGCGAAGGCTGTTGACGGCGTGTTTGATGCTATCACCGGCGCGCTGAAGGGCGGTGACGAGGTTCGCCTCGTCGGCTTCGGCACGTTCTCGGTTGCCGCGCGCGCCGCGTCCGAGGGGCGCAATCCCCGCACCGGCGAAAAGATCACCATTCCGGCGTCCAAGCAGCCGAAGTTCAAGGCTGGCAAGGGTCTGCGCGACTCGATCCAGTAAGGTTCCGGTTCCCGGAAGGCACGCCGGCCGTCGGGGTACGGCCGGCGTCGTCGTTTCCGGGGTCCATCTCTCGCTCTGCAGCTCGGCGCCGCGATTGGCGCTTGAGCCAACGCCCCGCCGACCTTACAAGAAGGGGCGGGGACGCGCCGGAGAGGCCGGTCAGGCGGGCACAGAATGGCGGAAGCGGCAGCCGACAAGGGCCAGGAGCAGGAGCAACGGCAAGCAGGTCCGCCCGGACTGCTGCGGGACCGCTTTCTGATTCGCTCCAACCAGCCGCTCACCGAACTCTCGACCCCCACCGCCGAGGCCTTTGCCGCCGAGGACCGGCGCGATTCCAACCGCTCTCTCTATGCCCTGATCTGCAAGCCCGAGCTGCCGCCGCGCGTCAATGTGATGCGGGCGTTGCGCGGCCTGCAAAGTCCCGGCTTGCAGACCCTGGTGGAGTGGGGGCCGATGAACTGGCCGCCCACCGGCCGCCAATGCATGACGGTGGTCTACGAGCGGCCCGGCGGGCGCAAGCTGGTCGCCAACAACCGGCCCAACGAAATTCGCCGCATCGACGAGTACGACATCGGCCGCAAGGTGGTCGAGCCGCTGGTCGCCGCCATCCGCGAACTGACCGGCCGCGGCATCACCCACCGCTCCATCCGCCCCACCAATCTGTTCTATATGGACGGGGCCGGCGAGCGCATCGCCTTCGGCGATTGCGTCAGCGCCCCGCCGGCCTTCAGCCAGCCGATGGTCTTCGAGACCATCGAATCGGGGATGGCGCACCCGGTGGCCCGCGGCTCGGGGACCTATTCCGACGATCTGTATGCGCTGGGGGTGACCCTGGTGTTCCTGATCTTCGGGCGCAATCCGGTGGCCGGTCTCGACGACGAGACCATCCTCAAGATGAAGATCCAGCAGGGCACCTTCACCACCCTGGTCGGCGACGAGCGGCTGCCGATCTCGATGACCGAAGTGCTGCGCGGCCTGCTGTGCGACGACGGCGATCAGCGCTGGGACATCGAGGCCCTCGATCTGTGGCAGCAGGGCCGGCGCATGACGCCGTTGCAGCCGCGGGTCGAGAAACGCGCCGCCCGCGGCTTTCCCTTCCAGGGCAAGGAGTACTTCAACTGCCGCGAGCTGGCGGCGGCGATGACCAAGAATTGGGAGGCGGCGATCCCGCCGGTGCTGGAGGGCAAGCTGGAGCTGTGGCTGCGGCGCGCCGTCGAAGACAAGGAGCGGGCCCAAGCGGTGTCGGACGTGGTGCGCATGGCGCTGGGCGGCACGTCGGACAAGAAGGTCGTCAGCGACCTGATGATGTGCAAGATCCTGATCCTGTTGGATCCCTCGGCGCCGATTCGCTACAAGGGCTTTTCGGCGATGCCCGACGGTTTCGGCTCGGCGCTGGCGGCGCTGATGGCCCAGCGCAGCGATACCAAGCTGTTGGTCGAGATGATCATGCGCGAAGTGCCGAAGCTGTGGTTCGAGGCGCGCAACGTCTACCAGCCCGACAATTCGCTGATGGAACAGAACTTCCGCGAGCTGAGGGCCTATCTGTCCCAGACCGGCACCGGCTTCGGCTTGGAGCGCTGCCTCTATGAAATGAACGATGCCCTGCCCTGTCAGAGCCCGCTGATGGGCGAGGAATACGTCGTCGAGTTGAAGGATTTGCTGCCGGCGCTCAACGCCGCCGCCGCCAAGCGCACCGAATCGCGCCAGCCGCCCGTCGACCGTCACATTGCCGCCTTCATGGGCGCGCGGGCGCGCAGCGACATCGACCGCAATCTGCTCGGACTCAGCGATCCGGATACCGGCAAATCCTTGATGGCGCTGCTTAATCTCTATGCGGTGTTCCAGTATCGCCTGGGTCCGGAATCGCTGCCCAATCTCGCCGCTTGGCTGGGGGCACTGGCCGGGCCGATGATGGGCTGCTACCATTCGCGGGAGAAGCGCAAGGAGCTGGAGAAGGAGATTCCCCGCCTGGTCCGCAAGGGGTCGATCGTCGAAATCTACCAGTTGCTCGACGACGCCGAGGCCCGCGGCAAGGACGAAAGCGAGTACGTGTGGGGCCAGGCCCAGTATCAGGCGGCGGAAGACGAGATCAAGCGCATCCTCGCCGACGAGGACGAGCGCAAGGTCGAGGCGGATCGGGTCGGCAAGCAGACGGCGGCGGTGACCGGTATCCTCATCGCGCTGATCACGATCACCTTCGTGGTCATCGCCAGGGTGTGGTGAGAGATGGCCAAGAGACCCCCTCCTCGATCCGTACGCGCTCCGGTCAAAGGCCGGGGACGGGTGCCACAGAAGCAGCACGGCGGCGGCCTCAACAAGGGCGTGGTGCTGATGATCCTGGCGGCGCTGGTGCCGTTCTCCCTGCCGACGGTGGTGGTGCTGTTCTTCACCATGCTGCCGACATTGGCCGCCTGGGGCACCGAGAAGGGACCGCACAAATACGCTTGGCTGTGTGTCGGCGGCCTCAACTTGTCGGGGGTGATTCCCTACCTGTTCGGCCTGTGGTTCGGCATCCACAATCTGGATGCGGCCTTCGATCTTCTGTCCGATGCCACCGTTCTGCTGGTCGCCTATGGCACGTCGGCCATCGGATGGCTGATCTACATGGTCATGCCGCCGCTGGTGGCGTCGTGGCTGTCCTACACCAGCGAGCGCCGGGTGGCGGCGATGAAGGCGGCCCAGAAGAAATTGATCGAGAGGTGGGGCGACGAGGTGGGCAAGAAGCCCCAGCCCGCCGGCGCGGCGCCGGCGGGGGTGGAGTAGGCTACCGCCGCTCCTCGTACAGCGCCTCCAGTTGCGCGCCGTAGGCCTCGCGGATCAGGTGGCGGCGGATCTTCATCGTCGGGGTCAGCAGGCTGTTGGCGACCGAGAACGGCTCCGCCGACAGGGTGAACTTGCGGACCTTCTCGATGGGCGACAGGCCGGCATTGACCCGCTCGACCGCCTCGGCGACGGCGCGGCGGAAGGCGGTGTCGGCGACCAGGGCGGCGAGGTCGGCGGCGCGGCCCTGCGCCTGGGCCCAGGCGGTCGCCCATTCCTCGGCCGGCACCAGCAGGGCGACCAGATGGGGGCGGCGGTCGCCGACCACCATGGCCTGGGCAATCTCCGGCTCCATGGTCAACAGCCCCTCGACGCGCTGCGGCGAGATGTTGTCGCCGCCGGAATTGACGATGATGTCCTTCTTGCGGTCGGTGATGCGGATATAGCCGTCGGAATCGATGGCGCCGATGTCGCCGGTGTGCAGCCAGCCGCCGTCGCTCAACGCCAGCCGCGTGGCGTCGGGGTCGTTCCAGTATCCTTCCATCACCAGCTCGCCCTTGACCAGGATCTCGCCATCGGCGGCGAGGCGGACCTCGGTGTCGGCCAGCGGTGGGCCGACGGTCTCCAGCCGCATCCGGCCGGGCGGGTTGCAACTGATCACCGGCGCCGCCTCGGTCTGGCCGTAGCCCTGGAGAATGCGCACGCCCAGCGCGGTGAAGAACAGCCCCAGATCGTAGGGTAGCGGCGCGCCCCCGGAGACGAACGCCTTCAGCCGGCCGCCCATGCGGGCGCGGACCTTGGCCCGTACCAGCTTCTCCAGCACCCGATCCTCCACAGCCTGCCAGGGCGGCAGCCGGCCGGTGCGGATGCGGGCGCTGCCCAGCGCCAGGGTGCGGGCGAACAGGTGCCGGGTCACGGCGCTCTCGCGGGCAATGCCGCGCAGCATGCGGGCGCGCATGCTCTCGTAGAGCCGCGGCACCGCGGTCATGATGGTCGGGCGGACCTCGGCGATATTGGCCGACAGATGATCGAGACCCTCGGCGTAGTGGATCTCGGCTCCCAGGGAGAGGGGAAAGTACAGGCCGGCGGTGTGCTCGTAGGAATGCGACAGCGGCAGGAAGGACAGGAACACCTCGTCCTCCAGCCCCAGGTCGGCCAGCAGCAGGGTGGCCCCGCGGCAGTTGTGGAGAATGGCGCCGTGCGACAGCATCACCCCCTTCGGCGTTCCCCCGGTGCCCGAGGTGTAGATGACGCAGGCGAGGTCGTCGCGCCGGGTCGCCGCCACCTGGGCCAGCACCGCGGCCTCGCGGCCGCGTCCCATCGCCAGCACCGCGTCCCAGGCCAGCGGCGGCGCTCCGGACATCTGCCGCAAGTGCGGCGGCGCGATGGCGATCACCTGCGGGGCATGGTCGGCGGCCCAGGCGGCGGCGAGGACCTTCTCGGCCAGGGCGGCGGTGGAGACGATCACCGCGCGGGCACCGGAATTGTCGAGGATATGGCGGTGGTCGGCGACGGTGTTGGTGACGTAGGCGGGAACGGTGACCGCCCCGGCGGCCATGATGGCGAGGTCGGCAATCGCCCATTCCGGACGGTTCTCGGACACCAGCGCCACCCGGTCGCCGGGAACGATGCCCAGCGCCTTCAGCCCGCCGGCCAAGGCCAAGGCCGCATCCCAGGTCTGGCGCCACGACAGCCGGTGCCAGACGCCGTCGCTCTTGGCGGCCAGCAGCGTCCGTTCGCCGAGCCGCTCCGCTTGGTCGCGCACCATGGCGGTCAGGCTGGGGCAGGTGGTGAGGTCGAGCGATGGCGTCATGTCGTCCCATCATCTTCGCGGCGGCGGGGATCCACACAGAATGAGGCGCGAGCGACGCTCCGGCAACCCTCTCCCGCTTACGGACTGGCCCTGCTACAGTTGGCTGCTGCGGCCTCCATCCCCATATCCCTTCCCTGAACAGGAGTCACGAATGACCGTCGATCTCGGCGCGCTGCCCGAATGGGACCTGTCCGATCTCTACCCGTCTCCGGACAGCCAGCGGCTTGCCGAGGACCTGGATGCGGCCGAGGCCGGCGCCAAGGCCTTTCACCAGAGCTATGCCGGCCAGCTTGCCGGTCTCGACGGCACGCGCTTCGGCGCGGCCATTGCCGAATACGAACGGCTGTCCGAGATCATGGGCCGGGCGATGTCCTATGCGCAGTTGTGGTATGCCGGCAACGTCACCGATCCCGAGCGCGGCCGCTTCTTCCAGGGGATCAGCGAGCGGATCACCACCATCTCGACCCAGACCCTGTTCTTCACCCTGGAGATCAACCGCCTCGACGACGACGTGCTGGCGGCCAAGCTCGGCGCTCCCGCGGCGTCCCGTTATGCGCCGTGGCTGCGCGACGTCCGCGTCTTCCGCCCCCACCAGTTGTCCGACGACCTGGAGCGGCTGCTGCACGAGAAGTCGGTGGCCGGACGGGCGGCGTGGACGCGGCTGTTCGACGAGACCATGGGCCGGCTGCGCTTCCCGCTCGGCGACGCGATGCTGACCTCGGCGGAGGTGCTCAACCTGATGAGCGACGGCGACGGCGCCACGCGCAAGGCGGCGGCGCAGTCGCTGGGCGCGGTGCTGGGCGAGAACGCGCCGCTGTTCGCCCTGGTCACCAACACCCTGGCCAAGGACAAGGAGATCGAGGACACCTGGCGGCACTACCCGTCGCCGCAATCCTATCGCAACCTGTCCAATCAGGTGGAGGATGCGGTGGTCGACGCCCTGGTGGCGGCGGTCAAGGGCTGCTACGAGCAATTGTCGCACCGCTACTATCGCCTCAAGGCCCGGTGGTTCGGCAGCGACCAACTCGATTACTGGGACCGCAACGCCCCGCTGCCCGATGCCGACGAGCGCAGTTGGACCTGGCCGCAGGCGCGCGATTGCGTGCTCGGCGCCTACAACCGCTTTTCGCCGGAGCTGGCGGCGGTGGGCGGCAAGTTCTTCGCCGATGCGTGGATCGATGCCCCGGTCCGTCCCGGCAAGTCGCCGGGCGCCTTCGCCCATCCCACCGTGCCGTCGGCGCATCCCTATCTGCTGGTCAATTTCCTCGGCAAGACCCGCGACGTGATGACCCTGGCCCACGAGCTCGGCCACGGCTGCCATCAGGTGCTGGCGGCGGGGCAGGGGGCGCTGATGGCCGACACGCCCCTGACCTTGGCCGAGACCGCCTCGGTGTTCGGCGAGATGCTGACCTTCCAGGCCTTGCTGGCCGAGGAAACCGACCCGCTGCGGCGCAAGGCGCTGCTGGCCGGCAAGGTCGAGGACATGCTCAACACCGTGGTCCGCCAGGTGGCCTTCTACGACTTCGAGCGCCAACTGCATGCCGAGCGCCGCGCGGGCGAGCTGTCTCCCGACCGCATCGGCGCGATCTGGATGCAGGTGCAGGGCGAGTCGCTCGGCCCGGCGCTGCGCTTCCACGACGAGTACCGCCATTTCTGGAGCTACATTCCCCACTTCGTCCATTCGCCGTTCTATGTCTACGCCTATGCGTTCGGCGACTGCCTGGTGAACTCGCTGTATTCGGTGTACCGCGCCGGCACGCCGGGGTTCGAGCGCGCCTATCTCGACCTGCTCAAGGCCGGCGGCACGCTGCGGCACAAGGAGCTGTTGCAGCCGTTCGGGCTCGATGCGTCGGATCCCAAGTTCTGGCGCCAGGGGCTCGACGTGGTGGTGGGCTTCATCGACGAGTTGGAGGGGATGTAAGCAAGGGAGCGCGATGCCAGAAGAAGCCAATTCCCTCTCCGGCCGTGTTCGTCGCTACGCCCAGGTCGGCCGTGCCGTCGGCGGGCTGGCGGCACGGCTGGGGGCCGAGCGGGTGCTGGGGGTACGCCTCGACCGCACCCGCCATGCCGCCGAACTGAAGCGGGCGCTGGGCGGGCTCAAGGGGCCGCTGATGAAGGTGGCGCAGATCCTGTCGACCATCCCCGATGCGGTGCCGCCGGAATACGCCCTCGAACTGGCGCAATTGCAGTCCAACGCCCCGCAGATGGGCTGGGCGTTCGTCAAGCGGCGGATGGCTGCCGAGTTGGGGCCGGACTGGCAGCAGCGTTTCGCCGGCTTCGAGCACGAGGCGGCGGCGGCGGCGTCGCTGGGCCAGGTCCACCGTGCCCGCGGCCATGACGGCCGGCTGCTGGCCTGCAAGCTGCAATATCCGGACATGGCCAGTGCCGTCGAGGCCGATCTCCAGCAGTTGCGGGCCATCTTCGGCCTTTATGCCGCCGCCGACCGCGCCATCGACACCACCAACATCCATGCCGAGATCGCCGAGCGCCTGCGCGAGGAACTGGATTACGAGCGCGAATCCCGGGCCATGGCCCTCTATACCCGCATGCTGGCCGGCGAGGATGCGGTGCACGTCCCCGAGGTGGTGCCGGAGCTGACCACCCGCCGCCTGCTGACCATGAGCTGGGCCGAGGGGCAGCGGATCCTGGAACTGCGCGACGTTCCCGCCGAGCGGCGCAACCGCATCGCGCTGAACCTGTTCCGCGCCTGGTACGTGCCGTTCTACGGCTACGGGGTGATCCATGGCGACCCGCATCTCGGCAATTATACCGTCCGCGCCGATTCCGCGATCAACCTGCTCGATTTCGGCTGCATCCGCGTGTTCCCCGCCACCCTGGTCCAGGGGGTGATCGACCTCTATCACGCCATCCAGCGCGGCGACCAGGACCTGGCGGTGCATGCCTATCGCACCTGGGGCTTCCACGGCCTGTCGCGCGAGGCGGTGGAGGTGCTCAACATCTGGGCCGCCTTCGTCTTCGCCCCGCTGCTGGAGAACCGCAAGCGGGCCATCGAGGAGACCAATTCCGGCGTCTATGGCCGCGAGGTGGCGGAAAAGGTCCACCGCCGCCTGCGCGAGGTGGGCGGGGTGACGCCGCCGCGGGAATTCGTGCTGATGGACCGCGCCGCCATCGGCCTGGGCTCGGTGTTCCTCCACCTGCGTGCCGAGGTCAACTGGTACGAAGTGTTCCACGACCTGGCCGCCGACTTCGACGTCGCCGCCCTGGCCGCGCGCCAGAGCGAGGCGCTGGCGGCGGTGGGGCTTGGCCAATAGTGCTGGCGAAACCAGACAGCCGCCCCCTCAAGCCGGCGGGGGCTTGAGCCTCTCATCGCCGGATTCGAGCCATCCCTCGGGGAGCTCATCTCCGTCCTGCGGCGGATTGTCCGTGCCGGCCTTTGCCAGCAGCCGCAGGAATGCGCCCGGGTTGGACCGATTGCGCCGCTTCATGAAATAGTCGCGCGTCCGCATGGCCGCGATCTTCTCGGCCAGGGCAATCACGATGAACTGATTGAGAGACGTATCGTCGAGCGCGGCTTGGGCCTTCGCCTCTTCCATCAGCGAGGGCGGAATGCGGAGAGCAAAGTTGCTGACGGTCGCCATTCAAGCCTCCTTAGAACGTCACCAGGACGGCACACTTCAATGCCAAGGTAACCATCTCCACCGTCGGCAGGGAGGTAGTCCTTTTGGTTAAACGAAACCATTACGTCGGCGCATCCGTTGAATGCAGCATCCACAAACATTTTGTCGTTGGCATCCTTGATGGATGGACGCCAGGTAAAATGACCGATAACGAATTCAACGTAATTCATCATGTCATCGAGGAATTCATCCACTTCGCCGGCGGTAAGGCCAATGGCGTTCAAGTTATCTTGCCGTTTGAGCACGGCCTCGTATTCCAGAATCATCGCAACAGTCGCAAGAGGAACGATAACGTTCTCGCTGACGGCGATCAGCAGGATCCGCGAAGCCCCCCTGTTGCTACGCAGGCCGCTCACAACCACGTCGGTGTCGAGGACCACTCTCATATCGTCCACAATAGCATTCCCGCCCACCGACATCAAGGATGATATCGCTAGCGATATTATCGCTGTTTGGGGCGGCGAATTTCTCTGTGTTCCCCTGACAATCCGCCCCTGCCACCCGATATCTTCGCCATAGCCCATCCGGGCCGATGGCCTAGCCGAACGCTCTTGGCAGGGGCGCCATGCGGGCGCACAGTGTTGGCGCTATTTCAGCCTGTCACCAGAACAGGGGTCTCACGAATGAAAATTGCAGTCCCGAAAGAGCGGCGCGAGGGGGAGGCGCGGGTCGCCGCCTCGCCCGATACGGTCAAGAAATACATCCAGTTGGGCCTGTCCGTCGCCGTCGAGGCCGGAGCCGGGCTGGGTGCCGCCATTCTCGACCAGGCCTATGCCGAGGCCGGCGCCACCATCGTCGCCGACGCCAGGACCCTGCTCGCCGATGCCGACGTGGTGCTGAAGGTCCAGCGCCCCACCGACGACGAGGTCGGCCTGTACAAGGAGGGGGCGACGGTGATCGCCCAGATGGCGGCGCTGACCAACCGTGCGCTGATGGACAAGCTGGCGGCGCGCAAGCTGACCGTCTTCGCCATGGAACTGGTGCCGCGCATCACCCGCGCCCAGGCCATGGACGTGCTGTCCTCGCAGGCCAATCTGGCCGGCTACAAGGCGGTGCTGGACGCGGTGCACGAATTCGGCCGCGCGGTGCCGATGATGATGACCGCCGCCGGCACCATCGCCCCGGCGCGCTTCCTCATCCTCGGCGCCGGTGTCGCCGGGTTGCAGGCCATCGCCACCGCCAAGCGCCTGGGCGGCGTGGTCTATGCCTTCGACGTTCGTCCCGCGGTCAAGGAGCAGGTCGAATCGCTGGGCGGCAAGTTCGTCGAAGTCGATCCCGAGGCGACCAGGGACGCCGAGACCAAGGGCGGCTACGCCAAGGAAATGGACGAGGACTACAAGCGCAAGCAGGCGGCCAAGATCGCCGAGACGGTCCGGAAGACCGACATCGTCATCTGCACCGCGCTGATCCCCGGCAAGCCGGCCCCGGTGCTGATCACCGAGGAGATGGTCAAGGAGATGCGCGAGGGCTCGGTGATCGTCGACCTCGCCGTCGAGGCGGGCGGCAATTGCCCGCTGTCGGAGTTCGACCGGGTGGTGAAGAAGCACGGCGTCACCCTGGTCGGCCACGGCAACGTGCCGGCGCGGCTGGCGGTCGATGCCTCGGCGCTGTTCGCCAAGAACCTGCTGAACTTCGTCACCCCGCTGGTCGACAAGGAGACCAAGGCGCTGGCGTTCAAGTGGGACGACGAGATCCTCAAGGGTGCCTGCGTCGCCCGCGACGGTGCCCTCGTCCATCCCGCCTTGGCCTCGTGAAGGAGGAGAGACCATGAATCCCCAGGAAATCGCCGAGGGCGCCGCACGACTGGCGGCCATGGCCGATGAGATGGCCAAGGCGGCGGCGCTGCACGCCACCCAGGCCACCCAGGCGGCATTGCAGACCGACGTCCACTCCTCCGCCTTCATGAGCCTGTTCACCGTCTTCGTGCTGGCGTGCTTCGTCGGCTACTACGTGGTGTGGCGGGTCACCCCGGCGCTGCATTCGCCGTTGATGGCGGTGACCAATGCGGTGTCGTCGGTGATCATCGTCGGCGCCCTGATCGCCACCTCCACCGACGTCTTCGCGTCGAAGCTGCTCGGCTTCTTCGCCGTCATCCTCGCCTCGGTCAACATCTTCGGTGGCTTCATCGTCACCCAGAGGATGCTGTCGATGTTCAAGAAGAAGCAGAAATAGGGGGCGGCCATGGCTTTCACCGAACTTGCCTATCTCGTCGCCGCCGTGTGCATGATCATGGCGCTGCGCGGCTTGTCCAGTCCCGAGACCTCGCGCGGCGGCAACACCTGGGGCATGGCCGGCATGGCCCTGGCCATCGCCACCACCGTGTTGCGTCCCGGCTCGTCCCTGGTGCTGATTCCGCTCGGCATCGCCATCGGCGGCGGCGTCGGCGCCGTGGTCGCCAGGCGCATCCAGATGACCGCCCTGCCGCAACTGGTGGCGGCGTTCCACTCCCTGGTCGGCCTGGCGGCGGTGTTCGTCGCCGCGGCGGCGCTGTCGGCACCGGGAGCCTACAACATCCTCGCCGCCGACGGCGGCATCAAGGCCGCCTCGCTGATCGAGATGAGCCTGGGCACCGCCATCGGCGCCGTCACCTTCACCGGCTCGCTGGTCGCCTTCGCCAAGCTGCAAGGCCTGGTGAGCGGCAAGCCGCTGGTGTTTCCGCTGCAGCATCCGCTCAATGCCGGGCTCGGCATCCTGATGGTGGTGCTGATCGCCGCTTTCGCCGTCTCCGGCGGCTCGGTACCGCTGTTCGTCGCCATCACCCTGATCGCCCTGGCGTTGGGCTTCCTGCTGATCCTGCCCATCGGCGGCGCCGACATGCCGGTGGTGGTGTCGATGCTCAACTCCTATTCCGGATGGGCGGCGGCCGGCATCGGCTTCACGCTGGGCAATCCGCTGCTGATCGTGGTCGGCGCCCTGGTCGGCTCGTCGGGTGCCATCCTCAGCTACATCATGTGCAAGGGGATGAACCGCTCGATCTTCAACGTCATCCTCGGCGGCTTCGGCGGCGAGGTGGCGGGGCCGGCGGCCGGCGGGCCGGGCGGCGACCGGGCGGTGAAGGCCGGCTCGGCCGACGATGCCGCCTTCATCATGAAGAACGCCTCGAAGGTGATCATCGTCCCCGGCTACGGCATGGCGGTGGCCCAGGCCCAGCATGCGCTGCGCGAGATGGGCGACCTCCTCAAGCGCGAGGGCGTCGACGTCCGCTACGCCATCCATCCGGTGGCGGGGCGCATGCCCGGGCACATGAACGTGCTGCTCGCCGAGGCCAACGTGCCCTACGACGAGGTCTACGAGCTGGAGGCGATCAACCACGAATTCGGCACCGCCGACGTGGCCTTCGTGATCGGCGCCAACGACGTCACCAACCCGGCGGCGAAGACCGATCCCGGCTCGGCCATCTACGGCATGCCGATTCTCGATGTCGAGAAGGCCAAGACGGTGCTGTTCATCAAGCGCTCGATGGCCTCGGGCTATGCCGGCGTCGACAACGAGCTGTTCTTCCGTCCCAACACCATGATGCTGTTCGGCGACGCCAAGAAGGTCACCGAGGAGATCGTCGGGGCGCTGGCGTAACCCGGCCCGGATGTCCCTCTCCCGCGTGCGGGAGGGGGACGCTGCCGCCTACGGGGTCAGTGCCAGATCGACGGCGGCGAGGAAGACGTCGACCTCGAAGGGCTTTTCCAGCACCGCCACCGCGCCCAGGCGCTTGGCGGTTTCCAGGCCCTGGGCTTTTTCCAGACGGGCGCTGCCGCCGGAAATGGCGATGATGCGGGCCTCCGGGACCATGGTCTGGATTTCCAGGATGGCCTGGATGCCGTCCATCTCGGGCATGATGATGTCGGTGACGATGACGTCGAAGGCGGCACCTTCGGCGACGATCTCGACCGCCTGGGCGCCGTCGTCGGCGGTGGTGACCTCATGCCCGGCGGCGCCGAGCACATCGACCAAGGAATCGCGCATCAGCCGCGTGTCTTCGACGATCAGGATCCGGGCCATGGCGTTCTGCCTTTGTCACCATATACGCGAACTGGAACTGATACCCCCAAATCCCACCGACGGGCAAGGCCCTTACCGACCTTGCCGCTTGCGGTCGTCCTTGACCTGGGCGGCGCGCTCCTTGATGTCCTGGATGCGCAGGAAGATCGTTCCTGTGCGCGGCAGCAGGCGCTCGGCCTTGCCGATGTGGAAATAGGCCTCGGGCAGCCGGCCCTCGAGCAGCGCCTGTTCGGCCATGGCATAGGAGGCCATGCCCTCGTTGTCCTGGCGTCCATAGGCGATCGACAGCAGGCGCCAGCTCATCGAGCTGTCCGGCTCGTCGGCGAGGGAGCGGTTGAGGTGGGTGATGGCGTCGTCGAGCAGGGCCGGGTCTTCCTGCTCGATCTCCACCTGCGCCAGCTCCGCGTGCAGCAACGCGTTGTCGGGCAACAAATCGACCGAGCGGCGGTAGGAGGGCAGGGCATCGCCGCCGCGCCCGTTCTCGAACAGCATCTGGCCCTTGAGCTCGTGGAAATAGGGGTCGTTGGGACGCTCGGCGATCAGGCCGTCGATCAGCGTCAGTGCGGTGTCGAGGTCGGGCTTGCGGTAGGCGGCGACGGCGCGGGCGTAGCGGGCCTCGATCGAGCGGTCGGTCTCCTTGTAGCGCTGATGGGTGCGTGAGGGAGGCTCGACATAGGCGAACAGCTTGGCCCGCATGCGCCGGTGCATTTCGGCGAAGCCGGGGCGCAGGCCGGCGGTGGAGAAGGGCGAGGCCTCGACATGGCTGCGGATGTAGGCGACGCGGTCGCGGGTCAGCGGGTGGGTGCGCACATAGGGGTCCTGGCGGGCCGCCACCAGCAGTTCCTGGTCGCCGAGGATCTCGAAGAACTCCAGCAATCCCTTCGCCGACTGCTTGGTCGCATCCAGGTACTTGGTTGCCGCCTGGTCGGCGGAGGATTCTTCCATCCGGGTGTGGGTGAGGATGTTGCGCATCGCCAGTTCCTGCCCGCCCATCATGATCGCCCCGGCGGCGTCGCCGCGTCCCGAGGCGGCGCCGACGGCGGCGCCCAGCAGCATGGCGATGATCGCCTCGGTGGAGGCGTTGCTGACGGCATCCTGGACGCGGGCGAGGTGGCCGCCGGCAATGTGGCCGGTTTCGTGGGCGATCACCCCGATCACCTGCGCGGCATTCTCCGAGCGGATCAGCAATCCGGTGTGGACGAACAGGTTCTGTCCGCCGGCGACAAAGGCATTGAGCGACGGATCGACCAATAAATGCAATCGCACCGCCTTGGGATCCAGTCCGGCGGCCTCGAAGAGTGGCGTCGCGTAGGCGCGGATGGTATTTTCCACTTCCGCATCGCGAATGAAGCTCCGTCTCTGGGGTGCAGCGTACGAGGGCGGCGCCGCGAGCGCGAGGACGAGGATGGTCAGGATGACGATGCGTTTGAGCAAGTATACCTCTCGTTCGCTGGTGGCCGCGACGGTGGCCGGCATGGCGCTTCTGGCGGGCTGCGGCGGTCCCGACAAGCCGGTCGGCACCGTCGGTCACGTCAAGGGCTTTGCCGGGGTGGTTGCCGCCGACGAGCCCAACGCGGCCCTGGCGGCCCGCGATACCCTCTCTGCCGGCGGCAGCGTCGCCGATGCTGCCGTCGCCCTCTATTTCACGCTGGCGGTGACCCTTCCGTCAACTGCTACCCTGGGCGCCGGGGGAAGTTGCGTGATTCACGACAAGACCTCCAAGACCACCGAAGTGCTGGATTTCCCCGCCAGCGTCTCGTCGGGGCGCATGCCGGTGGGGCTGCCGATGGCGGCGCGCGGCTTCTATGCCCTGCATGCCAAGTACGGCAAGCTGCAATGGGAAGGCCTGTTGCAGCGCGGCGAGAAGCTGGCGCGGTTCGGTCTGCCGCTGCCGCGCGCCCTGGCGCTCGATCTGGCCCGCGGCGCCTCTCTGTTGAGCCAGGATCCCCTGTCGCGCCGGGTGTTCTTCCGCCGCGACGGACGCGTGGTGGCCGAGGGCGACACCATCGAGCAGCTCGATCTTGCCGCGGTGCTGACGCGAATGAAGCGCAACCTCGGCGATTTCTACACCGGGCAGCAGGCGCGCGACCTGACCGCGGCGGCGCGCGGGCTGGGGGCGACCGTCGCCATCGAGGACTTCCTGTCCGCCCTGCCGCAGTTCAGGCCGACGGCGACGGTCAAGGTCGGCCAGAACATGGTCCATTTCCCCTCCACCCCCGCCCAGGGCGGCGAGCCGGCCAAGGTGATGGTCGAGCTTCAGGCCCTGTCGGCCGAAGACCTGGCCAAGGTGCCGGCAACGGCGGTGGCCAAGCCGAGCGACGGGCCGCGGCCCCCGGCCCCCGGCACCGCCTTCGCCATCATCGACGCCGACGGTTCGGCGGTCGCCTGCGGCCTGTCCGCCAACGGCCTGTTCGGCGCCGGTCGCATGGTTCCCGGCACCGGATTGTTCATCGCCGCGCCCCCGGCGCCGGGCGGATCGCCGGTGGTGCCGGTGGTGGTGGTCAATCCCAACGTCAACGAGGTTCGCCTGGCCGGAGCCGCGGCCGGCGGCGTCGACCCCGCCCGGGTGATGGCTGCCGCCGTTCTCGCCGCCACCGCCGGGGAGCGGCCGCTGGAGGAGGTGGTGGCCATGCAATATGCCGCCGGTGCCGACGCCAAGGCCGGGCCCGGCAATGCCCGCGTCGCCGCGGTGGCCTGCACCAGCGGCTCGCCGAGCATCGGCCGCTGCCGGGCGGCGGCGGACCCGCGCGGTCACGGCTATGCGGTGGTGGTGGGCAAGGATTAGCGGCATGGGGTTCAAGGTTGCCGAACGCGGGGCCATCGCTCCCTTCATCGTCATGGACGTGATGCGCGCCGCCGCCGAGCGACAGGCCGCCGGGGGCGACGTTCTCCATCTCGAAGTGGGCCAGCCCTCGGCGCCGGCGCCGGCGGCGGTGATCGCCGCCGCCCACCGGGCGCTGGACAGCCACGCCCTCGGCTATACCCTGGCGCTGGGCTACGAGCCGTTGCGCCGCCGCATCGCCGCCCATTATCGCGAGGCCTACGGCGTTGCCGTGGCGCCCGAATCGGTTGCCGTCACCACCGGTTCGTCGGGGGCCTTCCTGCTCGCCTTCCTTGCCGCGTTCGCGCCGGGAGACCGGGTGGCGATCGCCGCTCCGGGCTATCCCGCCTATCGCAACATCCTCAAGGCGCTGGACATCGAGGCGGTCGCGGTGCCGGTCGGTGCCGCCAGCCGCTGGCAGCTGACCGTCGAGGTGCTGGAACAGGTCGAAGGCCACCTCGACGGGGTGGTGGTGGCC
>JACRFY010000006.1 GCA_016212565.1 Magnetospirillum sp.
GCATGGTGTCATAGATGGCCAAGCCACTGGTCACCACGCCGCCCGGCGAGTTGATGTAGAACGAAATGTCCTTGCTCGGGTTCTCGGATTCGAGGAACAGCAGCTGGGCGCAGATCAGGCTCGACACCTCGTCGAACACCGCCCCGGTGAGGAAGATGATGCGTTCCTTCAACAGCCGGGAATAGATGTCGTAGGCCCGCTCGCCGCGGTTGGTCTGCTCGACCACCATCGGCACCAGGGTGTTCATGTAAACGTCGACAGGATCGCGGTCACGCATGGTCCGTCCTTTTCGTGCAATCGGCACGGCCGGGATCCCTGCCCCGGCCGTGCCGATGATGGTCAGCGGGCGGCGCCCCCGTCGCTCACTCGGCCGTCGTCTTCTTGGCCGCGCGCTTCTTGGGCTTTTCCGCCTCCGCCTGGGCCTCTCCCCCCTTGGAGTCAGTGGTGTCGTCGGGGTCCTGGCGCAACTCGGCGGCGCTGATTTCCTTGTCCGACACCTTGGCCAGTTCGAGGATGAAGTCGATCACCTTGTCCTCGAAGATGGGAGCGCAGAGCTGGTCCAGCGCCTCCGGGTTCTTCTGGTAGAACTGGAACACCATGTGCTCCTGGCCGGGGAAGCGGCGGGCCTCGTTCATCAGCGCCCGGTTCAGGTCTTCCTGGGTCACCTGGACGTTGTTGGTGCGGCCCACCTCGGCGAGCAGCAGGCCCAGACGCACGCGGCGCTCGGCCAGGCCGGTGTACTCGGCCTTCAGCTCGTCGTCGCTCTTGCCGGCATCCGACGGATCGAGGCGGCCGTTCTTGCGGTCTTCCTCGAGCTGCTTCCAGATGGCGTCGAACTCGTGCTCGACCATCGACGCCGGAACCGGGAAGTCGTGGTTGGCGGCGAGGATGTCGAGCAGCTTGCGCTTCAGGCGCAAACGGGCCAGCTGATCGAACTCGCGGCCGATCTCGGTGCGGATGGCCTCCTTGAGGGCATCGAGCGATTCGAGGCCGATGCGCTTGGCCAGCTCGTCGTCGAGGACCGCCGGGGCGGCCTGACGCACTTCCTTGACCGTGACGTCGAACAGGGCGGGCTTGCCGGCCAGGGCGTCGTTGCCGTAGCTGTCGGGGAAGCTGACCTCGACCACCTTGACGTCGCCGGCCTTGCTGCCGAGCAACTGGGGCTCGAAGCCGGGGATGAAGGTGTTGCTGCCCAGCTTGAGGTGATAGGCCTCGGCCGAGCCGCCGGGGAAGGCGATGCCGTCCTGCTTGCCGACGAAGTCGATCACCAGCACGTCGCCGTCCTGGGCGGCGCGGTCGACCGGCTCGGAGTTCTCGTGGCGCTCGGCAATGCCCTTCAGGGCCTCATCGATCTCGGATTGCGGAGCGGCGGCGGTTTCGCGCTCCAGCTCGATGGTGGAGAAGTCCATCGGCGCGATCGCCGGCATGGTCTCGACCGCCACGGTGAATTCCAGATCCGCGCCTTCGGCGTAGCTGGTGATCGCCACCTTGGGCTGCGCCGCCGGGCGCAGCTGGTTTTCGCTGATCGCGCTCTCGGCGCCGGCCTGGACGACGTCGTCCAGCACCTCGCCCATCAGGCGCGACGCGTACTTCTGCCGCACCAGCTTCAGCGGCACCTTGCCGGGCCGGAAGCCGGGCAGGACGACGTCGCGGGCGATTTCCGCCAGACGGGTGTCGAGCCGAGTGGCAATCTGGGCAGCGGGGACGACAACCTTGAATTCATGCTTCAGGCCGTCGGCATTGATCTGGGTAACCTGCATCAGTCTTTCGCCAATCCGTAGGTTGGTCCAATTGATTTCCGGCCAGGAGCCCCGGCCGCGGGGCGGAGTCTGGTGCGGGCGAAGGGATTTGAACCCCCAAGGCTTGCGCCGCTGGAACCTAAATCCAGTGTGTCTACCAGTTCCACCACGCCCGCCAGGAGCCGGGCGCGACCCAAGAGCCGTCCCGCCGGAAGGGGTGTCTATAACACAGTCGCGAAAAACGAAACAGGCTTCTTCTCGCCCCCTGCCGCTCCCCGCCCGCGACGCCCCCACTTGAACTTGCCCCACCGTCCCCCTATACTTTTTACCTAAGCGCCGTGCAGCGAATGAAATATCCCCATTTCGCGGCAGTATATCTTAAGTGTCGGATGCCATTTTCGACGTCCGTCGCGGGCGGGTTATCGGCGATTCATCAGCAATTGAGGTGGAAATGGACTTCGACCGCACCGGGCGCCTGGCCTTCCTGCTGATCGACGACGAGACGCGCCGCGTCCTGCGCGAGTTCCGCGACATTCTCGCGCCGCGGATCGACGCCATGCTCGACGCCTTCTATCGCCACGTCCAGAGCAATCGCGACCTGGCGACGAAGTTCGCCTCGCCGCAGGTGATGGCCCATGCGCGGGCGATGCAGCGCCAGCATTGGCTGGAGAGCGTCTTCGCCGGCAGTTACGATGATCGCTATTTCGCCCAGGTCACCGAGATCGGCCGCGTCCACCAGCGCATCGGCCTGGAGCCGCGCTGGTATACCGCCGGCTACAGCTTCGCCCTCAACAAGGTGATCGAGATCGCCGTCGAGGCCTATCGCAAGAAGCCCGAGCGCCTGATCCAGGTTCTCGCCGCCGTCAACAAGGCGGTGTTCCTGGATATGGACCTCGCCACCTCGGTCTATATCGAGACCAACACCGCGGCAATCATCAAGCGTGAGTTGGGGGCCAAGGCGGACACGTTCGAACGCGACGTCAAGAGCCTGGTGGCCACGGTGGCCGCCGCCGCCACCCAGATGGAGGGCGTGGCGCAGAAGATGTCCGGTGCCGCCGAGGAATCGAGCCACCAGTCGATGAGCGTCGCCGCCGCCGCCGAAGAGGCGACCACCAACATCCAGACCGTCGCCGCCGCCGCCGAGGAATTGTCGTCGTCGATCTCGGAAATCAGCCGTCAGGTGGCGAGCTCGGCACAGATCGCCTCGTCGGCGATGGATGAGGCCAACCGCACCAACCAGATGGTCAAGAGTCTCGCCGACGCCGCCAGCAAGATCGGCCAGGTGGTCAAACTGATCAACGACATCGCCAGCCAAACCAACCTTCTGGCGCTCAACGCCACCATCGAGGCGGCGCGGGCCGGCGACGCCGGCAAGGGCTTCGCGGTGGTTGCCAACGAGGTCAAGAGCCTCGCCAACCAGACCGCCAAGGCCACCGAGGAGATCGCCGCGCAGATCACCGCGGTGCAGAACGCCACCAAGGATGCGGTGGGGGCGATCGGCAGCATCTCCACCACCATCGGCCACATCAACGACATCTCCGGCTCGATCGCCGCGGCGGTCGAGGAGCAGGGCGCCGCCACCGCCGAGATCGCCCGCAATGTCCAGCAGGCGGCGATGGGCACCCAGGAGGTGACCTCGACCATCGCCCGCGTTTCCGCCGCCGCCCACGAGACCGGCCTCGCCTCGCGCGAGGTGCTGGGCGCCGCCTCCGGGTTGGCCCACACGTCCGGCAATCTCGAGCGTCAGGTCGAGCGGTTCGTGACGGAAATCCGCTCGGTGTAGTCCCCCACCGGGGCTGCCGACCCGCGAGACATGAAACCAGCCGCCACTGCGGCGGCGGCCAAGCGGCCGGAGGGCCGCGCCCGGCGAGGGCCGTTTCTTTCTAACGACCGCAACAAGGCCCCTCTCCCGCGCGGGAGAGGGGCCTGCCTGTCGTCTTAGTACCCGCCCTTGCGCTTGGTCTCCGGCAGACCGGCAATCTTGGTCGCCTGCTTGGACGGCTGCTTCGGGTAGAGGTCGTACAGTTCCTTGGTGCCAACCGTCTCGCCCCACCGCTCGGACATCGCCTTGCACATGTGGCGCTCGTTGGGCTGGCTGCCGTTGTTCTCGAAAAACTCCTCGCGGAGGTAGTTGAGCAAATCCCAGTGGCGCTGAGTCAGCTCGGAAATGCCGTCTTCGGCGGCGATCTCACGGGCCATATCCTCGCTCCAGTCGGCGGTGTCGACCAGATAGCCGTTGGCGGTCTTCTCGATGTCGGCGTAACCCACGATCGGTTCCTCCCCTTATTCTTCGCGTCGGATCATACGGACGGGCCTGTCGCCCTGTCCGGATATATTAGCGTTTTCTCCGGACGGCGACAATGGAGGTGTGCACGGGAACCTGTTGCCCCATCCGGCATTTACCACTGGCAACAGCCACACCCTATGGGAGGAATCCCGCCATGAAACCGCTTCTTGCCGCCGCCGTGGTCGGCGCGCTGGCCTCCGGGCCGGCACTGGCCCAACAGTCCTATCCCTACCCGCCCGCCCCCGCCGACCAGGGCTATGCCCCGGGGGGGATCGACCAGCAGGCGCAGATGCCCCGGGAGGACGGGCGCGAACGCGGCAAGGTCGACCAACTGCGCACCGACAAGATGAGCTCGCCCAACATCCGTGGCGAACGGGTGCCCGAGAATCCCAGCACCGGCCTGCCCGAGCCCGGCGTCGATACCCGCGAGTTGACCCTGCCCCCCAACCAGTAGTGCAGGCCGGCAGGCGCTTTCGGGCATTGGCGGGAACCGGAACCCGTTCCAGGCATTGATGCCTGGGGCTGGTGTTTCCGACCGCCCCGTCGAGACAGGCAACAGGAGATCGACATCATGAAGACGGTCCTTACCCTGGCCCTTCTCGCCACCGTGGCCGTTGGCCCGGCGATGGCGAGGGAACAGAACATGCAACGCCAAGGCGCGATGGGCGGCCCGCAGCAGTCCTCGCAGTCGATGGACCAGAACACCATCCGCAACGTCCAGCAGCAATTGCAGCAGCAGGGCTACGACGTCGGCCAGATCGACGGGGTGATGGGGCCCAACACCCGTCAGGCGTTGAGCCAGTTCCAGCGCGACAACAACATGCCGGCATCCGGCCGCCTCGATCAGCAGACCATGGCGGCGCTGGGGGTACAGGAAGGAGCCCCGCAACAGGCGCAGACGCCCGAAGAAGGGCGGATGGGCAGCCCGATGCCGCGCAGCGACGACATGAACCCGCCCGAGAACGACATGCAGCAGCAACAGCCCGGCGGCATGTCCCGCTGAACGGATGGATCTCGGCCGGCTTGCGGACGGCCGGGCGATAGCCCGGACGTCCATGGGCGCGGCCGGGACGTCTCCACCCAAGGAGGTCGTCATGAAGAGATCCCTATTGCCGGTTGCCCTCCTGGCCAGTCTGGCCGCCGGCTCGGCCGCGGCGCAGTGGACGAAAGGCGGCGTTCCGCAGCAGATCGGCGAGGCCGAGATCGCCCCCATGCGCGATGTGGTTCTCGCCGTCGAGCAGAAGCTGCAGCAATTGGGCTATCGGGTTACCCCCGACGGCAGCTTCGACGCCGAACTGGGCAACACCGTGCTCGCCTATCAGCGCGATCGGGGGTTGCGCCCGACCGGAAACA
>JACRFY010000054.1 GCA_016212565.1 Magnetospirillum sp.
CCGGCAAACAGGCCGAAACAGGTCGCTCCCGAGCCGGACATGCGGGCGAGCAGGCAGCCGGCCCGGGCCTGCAAATCCGCCAGCGCCACGCCCACCGCCGGCACCAGCGAAATCGCCGCCGCGGTGAGGTCGTTGCCGCGCCCGGCCAGCGCCGCCGCCAAGGCCCGGGCGTCGCCCTCCGGCACCGCGAAGGGCTGCGGCGGCGAAAACGCGCCCTGGCGGGCCTTGAACACCGCCGGAGTCGCCAGCGGCACCCGCGGATTGACCAGCACCAGCCACGCCGACGGCAACGGCGGCAGCGCGTCCAGCGTCTCGCCGATGCCCAGCATGCGGCAGGCGCGACCGGCGAGGCACACCGGCACGTCGGCGCCCAGCCTCACCCCCACGGCCGCCAAATCCTCCGCCGAGACCGACAGCCGCCACAGCGCGGCCAATCCCTTGAGCGCCGCCGCCGCATCCGCCGAGCCGCCGCCGATTCCCGCCGCCACCGGCAGGCGCGTGGTCAGGCGCAGCGATGCCGCGGCGCGCACCCCGGCGGCATCGGCCAGGGCGCGGGCGGCTTTCAGCACGATGTTGTCCTCGCCCGCCGGCAGCAGCGGCGCGGTGGGGCCGTCGACGGCCAAGGTCAGGGACTCGGCCGCCTCCAGGTCCAGGCTGTCGCCGATTCCGGCGAAGGCCACCACGCTGTCGAGCAGGTGATAGCCGTCGTCCCGCCGGCCGGTGACGGCCAGCGACAGGTTGACCTTGGCGGGAGCGAAGACGGTCGGCACCCGATCACTTCACCACCGGCTTGGCGATCAGTTCGCCGGTACGGACCTTTTCCTTCAGCGGCTCGACCTGTTCCGGCTCGGGGTCGAGCCCCATGGCGCGAGTCCACTGGAAGCGGGCCTCGGCCAGCCGGCCGACCTGCCAATAGGCATCGCCGAGATGGTCGTTGATGGTCGGGTCTTCGGGCTTGAGCTCGATGGCCCGCTCCAGCGCCTTGACCGCATCCTGGAACGCCCCCAGCCGGTACAGCGCCCAGCCGAGCGAATCGACGATGGCGCCGTCGTTGGGACGCAGGCCGGCGGCCTTCTCCAGCATGCCGCGGCCCTCTTCCAGCCGCACCCCCTTGTCCACCCAGGTGTAGCCCAGGTAGTTGAGCACGTCGGGCTGGTCGGGCTTCAACTGCAACGCCTTGAGGAAATCCGCCTCCGCCTGGGACCAGCGCTTGGCCCGCTCGTAGCAGATGCCGCGGCTGTAGAGCAGCAGCCAGTGCGGCGCCTCCAGTTTCGGCACCCGGGCCAGCGCCTGCTCGTAGGCCCCCGCCGCCTCGGCGAAGCGCTTGTGGCGGCGCAGCACGTCGCCCGTGGTCACCAGGGCGTCGACCGCCTCGGGCCGCTGCCGGGCCAGCGCATCCAGATCGGCCAGGGCCCCGTCGATCTCGCCCATCTCGTCGAGGTTGATCGCCACCTTCAACCGGGCGAAGGCATGGATCGGCGACGCGGCGGCAATCGAACGGTAGAGGACGTTGGCCTCGGCGCGACGGTCCTGGGCGGACAGCACGTCGCCGGCGGTCAGCTGCGCGATGGGGAAGTCCGGTTGCAGGGCCAGGGTCAGGCGGGTGAACATCATCGCGTATTCGAACGCGTTGCCCTGGCGCAGCAGCGAGGCGGTGTCGAACAGCGCCTGGGCCATGCCGGCCTTGGCCGAGCCCACCGGCCGCACGCCGGCCGCGGTGGTGGTGCCCATGCCGGGATCGACCAGCATGGTTTCGGGATGATCGGCGAGGTAGCGCGCCACCAGTTCGCGGGCCTTGTCCGGCCGGCCGGTGCGAACGTAGAAGGCCCCCGCCGCCTCGATGGTCGACACCGAGACCTGGGCCGCCAGCACCGTCTGATAGGCCTGCTCGGCCGCCTCGCGGCGGTCGGACAGGTCGTTGATCAGGCCGGCATGGAAGGCGTGCAGGGTGCTGAGTCCCGAGGTCTTCGACAACGGCGCCAGGGCCTCCAGAGCCGCGTCGGGGCGCCCGCCGCCGACCCGCGCCCAGGCGGTCAGCAACGGCGCCAGGAAGGTGTTGACGCCGCGCTTGGGCAGGGCGTCGAAGCGCTTCTCGGCCTCGGCCCACCGGCCGTCGCGGGCTTCGCGGATGCCGCTGACCAGCAGCGGCACCGGCGCGTCGGCGTCGAAGGCCAGCAGCCGGTCGGCCAGCGGCATCGCCTCTTCGAGGCGCCCCTCGACCACCAGCAGGGTGAAGGCCCGCGCCGCCAGCTCGCCGTTTTCGGCATCGTGGTCGAGGGCCTGGAGATAGAACTCGGCCGCCGCCTGGGTATCGCCGCTCGCCTGGGCATACCGCCCGGCGAGGAAGGCCCCCAGGGCCGACCGGCCGGCGATGGCGCTGCCGTCCAGCGGCAGCTTGGCGGCGGTATCCTCGTGCGGGGTACAGCCGGCCATCGCCGCCATGAGTGCCGCAACTGCCGTCCAGCCCCGAAGGGCACTCTTGACCTTGCTCGCCATCATCACCTTCGACGTGCCACCGTGTTGCGTAGTGGAGGTTACATATTGGGATAGTTGGGCCCGCCGCCACCTTCGGGTACCGCCCACACGATATTCTGGGTCGGGTCCTTGATGTCGCAGGTCTTGCAGTGGACGCAGTTCTGCGCGTTGATCTGAAGCCGCGGCGACGAACCGTCGGCGTCGCGCACGATCTCGTAGACGCCGGCCGGACAATAGCGCTGCTCGGGGGCGTCGTACAAGGCGAGGTTCACCGCCACCGGAACCGCCGGATCGACCAGCTTCAGATGCGACGGCTGGTTCTCTTCGTGATTGGTATTGGAGATGAACACCGACGACAAGCGGTCGAAGGTCAGCACCCCATCCGGCTTGGGATAGGCGATGGGGCGGAAGTCCTTGGCCGGCTTCAGCGCCGTATGGTCGGCCTGGTGGTGGAAGGTCCACGGCGCCTTGCCCCGGAGGACATAGGTGTCGAGGGCCGAATAGGCGAAGCCGGCCCACAGCCCGTAATGGAACGAGGGCCGGATGTTGCGGGCGCGGTACAGCTCGTCCCACACCCAGCTCTGTTTCATCGCCTGGGGATAGGAGGCGACCTCGAGTCCGGCCCCGGCCCCGTCCTTGAGGGCGGCGAACACCGATTCGGCGGCGACCATGCCCGACTTCAGGGCGGTGTGGGTGCCCTTGATCTTGGGCACGTCGAGGAAGCCGGCGGTGTCGCCGACCAGCACGCCGCCGGGGAAGGCCAGGCGCGGGATCGACTGCAGCCCGCCCTCGGACAGGCTGCGCGAGCCATAGGCGATGCGGCGGCCGCCGGCGAAGGTGCCGCGGATCGCCGGATGGGTCTTGAAGCGCTGGAACTCCTCGAACGGCGACAGGTAGGGGTTCTCGTAGTCGAGCCCGACGACGAAGCCGACCGCCACCTGGCCGTCTTCGAGGTGATAGAGGAACGAGCCGCCATAGGTGCGGGTGTCGAGCGGCCAGCCGGTGGAATGGATCACCAGACCGGGGCGGTGCTGGGCGGGGTCGACCTGCCACAGCTCCTTGATGCCGATGCCGTAGGTGGGCGGATCGCACTCGGCGCGCAGGCCGTAGGTCTCCCACAACCCGCGGGTCAGCGAACCGCGGCAGCCCTCGGCGAAGATGGTCTGCCGCGCCAGCAGCTCGACGCCGGGGGTGAAGTTGGCGGTCGGCTCGCCGTCCTTGCCGATGCCCATGTCGCCGGTGGCCACGCCCTTGACCGCGCCGTCGCCGTCGAACAGCACCTCGGCGGCGGCGAAGCCGGGGAAGACCTCGACGCCCAGCTCTTCCGCCCGGGTGGCCAGCCAGCGGCACAGCTTGCCCAACGAGATGACGTAGTTGCCCTCGTTGTGCATCTGCGGCGGCGTCGGCAGGCGGATGGCCCGGCTCGCGGTGAGGAACAGGAAGCGGTCCTCGACGATCGGGGTCAGCAGCGGCGCGCCCTTGGCCTTCCAGTCGGGAAACAGCTCGGTCAGGGCGCGGGGATCGACCGCTGCGCCGGACAGGATATGGGCGCCGACCTCGGAGCCCTTCTCCAGCACGCACACCGACAGCTCGGCGCCGCTCGCGGCCGCCAGCTGCTTGAGACGGATGGCGGCGGCGAGGCCCGAGGGGCCGGCTCCCACCACCACCACGTCGAATTCCATCGCTTCGCGTTCCATGGCCCTCAAGTCCCGTCGTCGAGGGCGCTTCTATAGCACAGGGCGGCCGCGGGTGCTATTTTGTCGCCCGACATGCCTCTCGACATGACGCCTGAACAGGTCCTGCGTTGGTACATCGAGGCCGGCGTCGACGAAACCGTCGGCACCGCGCCGGTCGACCGCTTCGCCGTGACCGCCGCCCGGCCGGCCGCCGCCGCGGCGGCTGCTCCCCCGCAGCACGCGCGCCCCGAACGCCCGCCGGCGGCCGCGGCGGCGCCGCATCCCCACGGCGACACCTCGGCCCACGTCACCTCGGCCCACGTCGCCGCCGCCTGCGCCACCCTGGAGGAGTTGAAGGCGGCGCTGCTGGCCTTCGAGGATTTCGCCTGGAAGCGCTTCGCCACCAATCTGGTGTTCGGCGACGGCAATCCCGAGGCAAAGGTGATGTGCATCGGCGAAGCCCCCGGCCCCGAGGAGGACCGCCAGGGGGTGCCGTTCGTCGGCCCCTCGGGCAAGCTGCTCGACCGCATGCTGGCCTCGATCGGCCTCGACCGCGCCACCAACGCCTATATCACCAACGTGGTGCCGTGGAAGCCGCCGGCCGATATCAGGAAGCCCGGTCCCGACGAGGTGGCGGTGTGCCTGCCCTTCATCACCCGCCACATCGAGCTGGTCGACCCCGAACTGCTGATCCTGTTCGGCGGCGCCGCCGCCTCGGCCCTGCTGGCCCGCCACGAGGGCATCAACCGCCTGCGCGGCCGCTGGGTCGACTATTCCTCGCCCGGCCTGCCGCGCCCGGTGCCGGTGATGGCCACCTTCCATCCCGCCTATCTGCTGCGCACGCCGGAGGCCAAGCGGTTGGCGTGGCGGGACCTGCTGATGGTGAAAAAGCGGCTGGAGGGGGCAGGATAGCCATCGGCGTTGACAGCAATGCCCGCAGAGGAAAAAGATATTGCCGCCCGACTGCGCGGGGACGTGGTGAAACGGTAAACACTGGCGACTTAAAATCGCCCGGCTTCGGCCTTGCGGGTTCAAGTCCCGCCGTCCCCACCAAGACGCAGTCGGCCAAGCTGTGTGTACGTTTCGGCAAACGACCGTGGTCGCCCCCCGGTTGCTCTGCTAGACTCCACCCCCGGTTTCGGCAGCGAATGGATGGCGTCATCATGCCTCACCCCACCCGGCTCCCCGCCTGGAGCGCGCTGGCCGCGCACGCGGTGCAGGTCGAGCCCCTGCACCTGCGCGACCTGTTCGCCGCCGATCCGGGGCGCTTTCCGACCCTGACCCTGCGCCTCGGCGACCTGCTGCTCGACTACGCCAAGAACCGCGTCACCGCCGAGACCATGCGCCTGCTGGGCGACCTCGCCCGCCAGGCCGGGGTGGAGGCGATGCGCGACGCCATGTTCGCCGGCGGCGCGGTCAACCTCACCGAACACCGCGCCGTGCTGCACGTGGCGCTGCGCAACCGCTCGAACCGGCCGATCCCGCTCGGCGGCCGGGACGTGATGCCCGAAATCAACGCCGTGCTGGCGCAGATGAAGGCCTTCACCGCCCAGGTGCGCTCGGGAGCGTGGACGGGCGCCACCGGCAAGAGCATCGCCACCGTGGTCAATATCGGCATCGGCGGCTCCGACCTCGGCCCGGTGATGGTCACCGAGGCGCTGAAGCCCTATGCCAAGGACGGCCCGGCGGTGCGCTTCGTCTCCAACGTCGACGGCAGCCATATCGCCGAGACCCTGGCGCTGTGCGACCCCGAAACCACGCTGTTCATCATCGCCTCGAAGACCTTCACCACCCAGGAAACCATCGCCAACGCCACCACCGCGCGCGACTGGCTGGTGGGCAGGCTGGGCGCGGCGGCGGTGGCCCGGCACTTCGTCGCCCTGTCGACCAACGAGACGGCGGTCACCGCATTCGGCATCGACCCCGCCAACATGTTCGCCTTCTGGGACTGGGTGGGCGGGCGCTATTCGCTGTGGTCGGCGATCGGCCTCTCCATCGCCGTCGCCATCGGCTTCGAGGGCTTCGAGGAACTGCTGTCCGGGGCCCACGCCATGGACGAGCATTTCCGCACCGCGCCCCTCGACGCCAACATGCCGGTGCTGCTGGCGCTGCTGGGGCTGTGGTACAACAATTTCCTCGGCGCCCAGGCCACCGCGGTGCTGCCCTACGACCAGTACCTGCACCGCCTGCCCGCCTATCTGCAGCAGCTGGACATGGAGTCGAACGGCAAGGGCGTGGCCCGCGACGGCACCCCGGTCGCCTGGCAGACCGGCCCGATCGTGTTCGGCGAGCCGGGGACCAACGGCCAGCACGCCTTCTATCAGTTGATCCACCAGGGCACCAAGCTGATCCCCTGCGACTTCCTGTTCGCCGCCGAGAGCCACAACCCGCTCGGCGAGCATCAGGCGATGCTGCTGTCCAATGCCCTGGCCCAGCCCGAGGCGCTGATGCGCGGCAAGACCGCCGCCGAGGTCCGGGCCGAACTGGCCGCCGCCGGCATGGCCGCCGACGAGATCGAGCGTCAGGTTCCGCACCGGGTGTTCCCCGGCAACCGTCCCACCAACACCCTGCTCTACCGCCGCCTCGATCCGCATACGCTGGGGATGCTGATCGCGCTCTACGAACACAAGGTGTTCGTCCAGGGCGTGCTGTGGGACGTCAATTCCTTCGATCAGTGGGGCGTCGAGCTGGGCAAGCAGCTGGCGAAGAAAATTCTTCCCGAATTGAGCGGCCCGGCGGCCCCCGGCGCCCACGATTCCTCGACCGCGGGACTGATCGCGGCGATCCGGGCGATGCGGGGGTAGCCGCCCACCGGGGCCGCCGACCCGCGAGGTATGAAACGGGGCGGCTTGGCGCGTAAGCCAAGCCCGCCGGAGGCGGGCGCCCGGCGCCTGAGGGACTGTTTCTTTCTAGAGCGCCGAGCCTCAAATCCGAGGCACGGCGCTCCTGCGAGCATTGAGCGAGCGGCCAAGCGGGCGG
This sequence comes from Magnetospirillum sp., assembly GCA_016212565.1. GTDB lineage: Bacteria > Pseudomonadota > Alphaproteobacteria > Rhodospirillales > Magnetospirillaceae > JACRFY01. The sequence continues at coordinate 7,131 of JACRFY010000054.1, forward strand.
ACGCTCGCGCCCGGCGAGGGCAAAAGATGAAACGAGAGCATCGTGCGCCATATTTGGCGCTCGATGCTCTAGCGGGGCCCGGGGAGCCTCGCCCTACTTCGAATCCGCCGCGTCGGCCAGGGCCTTGGCCAGTTCGTAGACCCGCTTGCGCACCCCCGGATCGGCGATGCGGTAATAGGCGCGCACCAGTTCGAGCGTCTCGCGCTTGGTCATCGGGTCGTGCTCGAACGACAGCGGCATTTCTTCCAGCCCGCCGCCGGACAGCATGCTGGGCGTCTGGGTCTTGGTCTCGTCGGACATGTCGTCGAAGAAGAAGCTGACCGGCACGTCGAGCACCCGCGACAGGTCGAACAGGCGCGAGGCGCCGATGCGGTTGGCGCCGCGCTCGTATTTCTGCACCTGCTGGAAGGTCAGCCCCAGCGCCTCGCCCAGCTTTTCCTGGCTCATCCCCAACAGGGTGCGGCGCAAGCGCACGCGGGCGCCGACATGGACATCGATCGGATTGGGCTTGCCCGATGGCGTACGCCCGCGGTTGCCCTTGCGGCCGAGCGTCTTCGCAACGGTGGTGGGAGTCTGCGCCATGGGATGCGATTCCATCCATCAGAGGTTGACGTGGCGGGGGCAGAACGTACCCACCGGCGCAAGATTATGGACAGGTTGTATGCAAGTCAACCCGCATAGGTATAAACTGTCGGTCAATTTTCCTGGATCGTCCGGGAATGAAAGACCCCCGGCAACGGTCGATGGGCGGATTGCTCGTCCCCGCCATCGGTCGCCACCTTGACTCCTGGACCGCCGATGCTAGGTTCAGGCTATCCCTGAGGCCCGGACGCCAAATTGGCCAAGAAGCTGTTTATCAAGACCTACGGTTGCCAGATGAACGTCTATGACTCCGCGCGCATGGCGGATGTCCTGGCGCCGCTCGGCTATGGCGAAACCGATGGCCCCGAGGATGCCGACATGGTGATCCTCAACACCTGCCACATCCGCGAGAAGGCGGCCGAGAAGGTGTTCTCGGAACTGGGACGGCTGAAGGCGATCAAGCGCCGGCGCCACGAGTGCGGCGAGACGATGATTCTCGCCGTCGCCGGCTGCGTCGCCCAGGCCGAGGGCGAGGAAATCCTGCGCCGCGCCCCGTTCGTCGACATCGTCCTCGGGCCGCAGACCTATCACCGCCTGCCGGAGATGGTCGCCCGCGCCGCACGGGCCGGCGGCGCGGTGCTCGACACCGAATTTCCCCTCGAAGCCAAGTTCGACTTCCTGCCCGCGCCGCGGGTCGAGGGCGCGGCCGCCTTCCTCAGCGTCCAGGAGGGCTGCGACAAGTTCTGCTCGTTCTGCGTCGTCCCCTACACCCGCGGCGCCGAGTACTCGCGCCCCGCCGCCGCCGTGCTGGCCGAGGCCCGCGCGCTGGCCGCCGAGGGGGTGGTCGAGCTCACCCTGCTGGGCCAGAACGTCAACGCCTATCACGGCGAGGGCGCGGACGGCGAATGGACCCTGGCGCGGCTGATCCGCGAACTGGCCGAGATCGACGGCATCGGCCGCATCCGCTACACCACCTCGCACCCCACCGACCTCGACGACGAGCTGATCGCCGTCCATGCCGAAATCGACAAGGTGATGCCGTATCTGCATCTGCCGGTGCAGTCGGGTGCCGACCGCATCCTGTCGGCGATGAACCGCCGCCACGACCGCGCCTTCTATCTCCGTCTGGTCGACAAGCTGAAGGCGGCGCGGCCGGATCTCGCCCTGTCCTCGGACTTCATCGTCGGCTTCCCCGGCGAGAGCGACGCCGACTTCGCCGACACCCTCGACCTGGCGCGGCGGGTGGGGTTCGTGCAGACCTACTCCTTCAAATACAGCCCCCGTCCCGGCACGCCCGCCGCCGCCCACGAGACCCAGGTCCCCGAGGCGGTCAAGGACGAGCGCCTCGCCGCATTGCAGGCGCTGCTCAACGAGAATACCGCCGCCTTCAACCACGCCAGCGTCGGCCGGGTGATGGCGGTGCTGTTCGACCGTCCCGGCCGCCATCCCGGCCAGCTGGTCGGGCGCTCGCCCTACATGCAGCCGGTGCATGTCGAGGGCGTCGGGCACCTGATCAACCGGGTGCTGCCGGTGCGCATCACCCGCGTCCACCCCAACAGCCTGGCGGCCGAGCCCGTCGGCAACGAAAGGGAATGCGCGTGAGCGACGGCCCCGCCACCGCCACCGTGGTCCGCGAGTTCGACGACAACGCCCTGCTGGCGCTTCTCCTCGGTCCCCACAACGTCAACCTCGAGCGCATCGAGCGCCATCTCGGCGTGGCGCTCAACACCCGCGGCAACGCGGTATCGGCGTCGGGAACCGCCGCGGCGGCCGAGGACGCGTTGCAGGTGCTCGACGGCCTCTATGCCCTGGCCCGCCGCCAGGGCCACATCGAGACCGCCGACATCGACACCGCGGTACGCATGTCGCGCCACACCGCCGCCGGAATCGACGGCGAGGACCTGGTCCTGCGCACCCGCAAGCGCCACATCGCCCCGCGCACGCCCACCCAGGCGGAATACGTCGCCGCCATGAACCGGCAATCGCTGGTGTTCGGGCTCGGCCCGGCCGGCACCGGCAAGACCTATCTGGCGGTGGCCAAGGCGGTGGAGATGATGGCCCGCGGCGAGGTCGACCGCATCATCCTGTCGCGCCCGGCGGTGGAAGCCGGCGAACGGCTGGGCTTCCTGCCCGGCGATCTCAAGGAAAAGGTCGATCCCTACCTGCGCCCGCTCTACGACGCCCTCTACGACATGCTGCCCGGCGACCAGGTGATGAAGAAGCTCACCGCCGGCGAGATCGAGGTGGCGCCGCTGGCGTTCATGCGCGGCCGCACCCTGGCCAATTCGTTCATCATCCTCGACGAGGCGCAGAACACCACCGCCATGCAGATGAAGATGGCCCTGACCCGCATGGGCGAGCATTCGCGCATGGTGGTCACCGGCGACATGAGTCAGATCGACCTGCCCTCCGGGGTGCGCTCCGGGCTCAAGGACGCGCTGGAGGTCATCGCCGGCATGGAGGGGGTGTCGTTCGTCCACTTCACCGACCGCGACGTGGTGCGCCACGATCTCGTCACCCGCATCGTTCGCGCGTATGATCGCGTGGAACGAGAGCGCAAGGGGAACACGGAACCGACATGAGCGAACCCGAAATCGCCGTCGACCTCACCTGCCCGGCCTGGGCCGAAGCCCTGCCCGAGGTGGAGGACCTGTGCCGCCGGGTCGCCGCCGCCGCCCTGGGCGCCGGAGCCTGCGACGACGGGCCGCTGGAGCTGTCGCTGGTGCTGGCCGACGACGCCACCGTCCGCGACCTCAATCGCACTTGGCGCGGCCAGGACAAGGCGACCAACGTCCTGTCCTTCGCCGCCCTCGACGACGACGCGGCACCGCTGCCCGAGGGGGCGCCGCTGCTGCTCGGCGACGTGATCATCGCCTTCGAGACCTGCGCCCGCGAGGCCGCCGACGAGGGCAAGTCGCTGGACGACCACCTGTCCCATCTCGTGGTCCACGGCGTCTTGCACCTGATCGGCTTCGACCACCGGGACGACGCCGCGGCCGAGGAGATGGAGGGGTTGGAGACCGCCATTCTCGGCGCCCTGGGGATCGGCGATCCCTATGCGGAGGCCGCGCGATGAGCGGACTGCCGCAACCTCTGCCGTCATGGCCGGGCTCGACCCGGCCATCCACGGGGTGTCGCGACGACCGGCCTTCGAGAGGCGGAACAGCGTGGATGCCCGGATCAAGTCCGGGCATGACGAATGCAAGGGGCGCTATGGCGCCGCCAATCAGCATCGCCGAAGGAGGGCGATGAGGACCATGAACGATCCCAGTGGCAGTACTGCGCCCCGCTCCGGCGGGGCTATTCCCAGGGCGAGCCACAACGGCGCCGCCGACGACACCCTTCTCGCCACCATCCGCGGCTGGCTGCGCTTTCTGCGCCGCTCCAAGGGCGCCGACACGGTGCGCGAGGCTCTCGAAGAGCTGATCGAGGACCGCGAGGGGAGCGAAATCCCCATCGACGATCATGAGCGGATCCTGCTCGGCAACATCCTGCATCTGCGCGGCGTCACCGCCTACGACGTGATGATCCCGCGCGCCGACATCGTCGCCGTCGAGGCCGCCACCGGCCGCGACGAGCTGATGGAGCTGTTCACCCGCTGCGGCCACTCGCGCCTGCCGGTGTTTCGCGGCACGCTCGACGACGTGGTCGGCATGGTCCACATCAAGGACGTGCTGGCGGCGACGCGCACCGACAAGCCGTTCCAGTTGGGCCGCATCGTCCGCCGCGTCCTGTTCGTCTCGCCGTCGATGCGGGCGCTCGACCTGCTGCTGGAGATGCGCCTCAAGCGCATCCACATGGCCCTGGTGGTCGACGAATACGGCGGCATCGACGGCCTGGCGACCATCGAGGACATGGTCGAACAGATCGTCGGCGAGATCGAGGACGAGCACGACCGCGCCACCGAGCCGGACATGGTGGTCGGCACCGACGGGGTGATCGAGGCCGACGCCCGCACCCCGATCGCCGAGTTCGAAGCCCAGGTCGGCCCGGTGCTGTCCGAGGACGAGCGCGACGACGTCGACACCCTGGGCGGGCTGGTGTTCTTCGTCGCCGGCCGGGTGCCCTCGCGCGGCGAGTTGATCACCCATCCCTCCGGCCTCGAATTCGAGGTGGTCGACGCCGATCCCCGCCGCATCAAGCGGCTGCGGGTGCGCAAGACCGCGGCCGAAGCGACATGAGCATGGCCGCCTCCCTGCGCACGCCCCTGTCCGGCGCCACCCGCCTGGGCGCGCTGGCCATCGCCGTCGTCGATCTCACCGGCTGGCGCCGCCGCGGCCTCGCCGTGCTGCTCGGCCTGCTGGCGGCCTTGGCCCTGCCGCCGGTCGGCGCGGTGCCGGTGCTGATCGTCTCCTTCCCCGGGCTGGTGTGGCTGCTCGACGGCAGCCGCTCCGGCAAGGCCGGCTTCGGCGCCGGCTGGTGGTGGGGGCTGGGGTTCTTCTCCGCCGGCTTCTACTGGATCGGCTATGCCATGATGGTCGAGCCGGAGAAGTTCGCCTGGATGATCCCGTTCGCCACCATCGGCCTGGGCGGCTTCATCGCCCTGTTCACCGGCGCGGCGACCTGGGCGGTCTACCGGACCAAGGTGCGCGGCCCCGGCCGCGTGCTGCTGCTGGCGGTGGCCTGGACGGCCGCCGAATGGGTGCGGTCGTGGATCCTTACCGGCTTTCCGTGGAATCCCATCGGCTCGGTGTGGGACGGCGCGCTGCCGGTGTTGCAGATCGGCGCCGCCACCGGCATCTGGGGCCTGAGCCTGCTGACCGTGGTCGCCTTCGCCATGCCGGCGGTGCTGGCCGACATCGGCGCGGCGCCGCGTCGGGCCGCCCTTGCCGCCCTGGCGGCGCTGCCGCTGGCGGTCGGCGCGGCGTGGGGCGGGGTGCGGCTGGACTCGGCGCCCGCCGAGACCGTCGACGGCGTGCGCCTGCGGCTGGTCCAGGCGACGGTGGCCCAGCGCCACAAATGGCAGGACGACCTGCGCGAGGCCTATCTTCGCGAACACCTGGCGCTGTCGCGCGGGCCCGGCTTCGATCGGGTGACGACGGTGATCTGGCCCGAGACGGCGGCGCCGTTCTTCCTCGACCTCGACCTCAACCATCGCCTGCTGGCGGCGACCGCGGCGCCGACCGGCGGGCTGCTGATCACCGGTGCACCGCGCATCACCCCCAAGGGGGTGCAGCCGATGCGGCTGTGGAACAGTCTGCTGGCCATCGCCGCCGATGCCGAGGTGGCGGGGATCTACGACAAGGTGCATCTGGTGCCGTTCGGCGAGTACGTACCGTTGCGCGGCCTGCTGCCGATCGACAAGATCACCCATGGCGCCATCGACTTCTCGCCCGGCGACGGGCTGCGGACCCTGGACCTGCCCGGCCTGCCGCCGGTCAGCCCGCTGATCTGCTACGAGGCCATCTTCCCCGCCGCGGTGGTCGGCACCGATCAGGCGCGGCCGCGCTGGCTGATCAATCTGACCAACGACGGCTGGTTCGGCATCTCCGCCGGTCCCTACCAGCACTTCGCCGCCGCCCGCATGCGCGCCGTCGAAGAGGGGCTGCCGCTGGTGCGCGTCGCCAATACCGGCATCTCCGCCGTCACCGACGGTTACGGCCGCGTCATCGCCCGCCTTGGCTTGGGCGAGCGCGGCGTGGTCGATGCGCCGCTGCCGACGCCGCCGCCGGGGCTCACCCCCTATGCCCGCTGGGGCAATCTGATCGCGCTGCTGCTCGCCGTGCTGGTCGGCGCCCTGGGATGGGCCCTGCGCCGCCTGCCCTGACACCAACGGCCGATGATGTCGACTCATCGGCCGTTGGTTAAGCCAGCGCGGCGCTTGAGCGAAGCCCTCGCGGCAAGACTGGAACAGTCATGCCGCCGGTATGAGACTCGCCGGTACGACAAAAATGGGCCCCGACCGCGGTCGGGGCCCAAGTTGAGTCAGGGAGGTTCGGCATCGGATACAGGGGTGACCCGACGCCAACCAGAAAGCCGCGGCCGTCTCATGGAAAAACGGCGGCGCGCGCAAGTAGGGGCATGAATTTGCCTCCCGCGGTCATGCAGTGCACGGACCCCAGACGCGGCATTTTTGCATGACACGACTCGCCCACAGGGGTATATCAGTTTCGTGTTATATATCGTTCTGCGTAACGGAAAGTCATAATTTCCGGCGCCGACGGTTCACTGTTGCCTCTAAAGAAGAGTTTCAGGGGAGGGTTTCATGGAGCGACGACACGCCAGGACTCTGTTCGCCGGCGTATTCGCGGCATTCATTGCGCTGTGTGTTATTTCCGGCACCGCCGCCGCCGCCGACGTTAAACTTAACACGACGGCCGATCACTCGAAGTTCAAGGAGCTGCAGGGGCCGTTCGCCTCGGCGCCCGACGTGACCAAGGCCTGCCTGGGCTGCCACACCGAGGCCGCCGGCCAGATTCGGCGCACCAAGCACTGGACGTGGGAATACCTCAATCCCGAAAGCGGCCAGCGGCTGGGCAAGAAGAACGTCGTCAACAATTTCTGCATTTCGGTGCCCTCCAACTACCCGTTCTGCACCACCTGCCACGTCGGCTATGGGTGGAAGGACGCCAATTACGACTTCTCGGCCGACACCAACGTCGACTGCCTGGTCTGCCACGACACCACCGGCGCCTATAAGAAATTCCCCGGCAAGGCCGGCCATCCGCTCTATGCCGACATCGAGAACCCGCCGGGTTCGGGCAAGATCGCCAAGGCGGTCGACCTGCCCAAGGTGGCGCAGAAGGTGGGCAAGACCAGCCGCGACACCTGCGGGGCGTGCCACTTCTTCGGCGGCGGCGGCGACGGCGTCAAGCACGGCGACCTCGACAGCTCGTTGAGCGCGCCGGACAAGGAGGTCGACGTCCATATGGACGCCACCGGCCTCGACTTCACCTGCGGCACCTGCCACCAGACCTCGGCCCACGACGTCCCCGGCAGCCGTTATGCCGTGACCGGCCGCGACAAGGGCGGCGCCCACATCCGCGGCGACGGCAAGACCTCGAATCCGGCCACCTGCGTCGCCTGCCACGGCAATGCCCCGCACAAGGCCGAGCCCAAGGCGGCCAAGCTCAATCACCATGCCGACAAGCTCGCCTGCCAGACCTGCCACGTTCCGGCGATGGCCCGCGGCGGCGTGCCGACCAAGATGTCGTGGGACTGGTCGACCGCCGGCAAGGTCGACGCCGACGGCAAGCAGTTCTCGCTCAAGGACGAGCACGGCCACGTCACCTATGCCTCGCACAAGGGCGACTTCAAACTGGCCGACAACGCCAAGCCGCGCTACCAGTGGTTCAACGGCGAGGTCACCTACACCCTGGTCACCGACAAGGTGGAGAAGAGCGACACCCCGGTGGCCATCAACACCCTGCACGGCAGCGCCGCGGACGGCAAATCGCTGATCTGGCCGGTCAAGGTGTTCGACGGCGTCCAGCCCTACGACCCCGAGAACAAGACCCTGGTCCGCCCGCACGTCGCCGGCAACGACGACACCGCGTTCTGGAAGAATCTGGTGTGGGACAAGGCGATCGCCGCCGGGATGAGCGATGCGGGCCTGCCGTTCTCGGGCAAGGTCGACTTCCTCAAGACCACCATGGCCTGGCCGATCACCCACATGGTGGCGCCCAAGCAGCAGGCCCTGGCCTGCGACGAGTGCCACACCCCCGATGGCGGCCGCCTGGCCGGTATCGACGGCGTCTATCTGCCGGCCCGCGACCGCATCCCGCTGCTCGACCTGCTGTTGGGGTTGATCGTCGCCGCGACCGCCGCCGCATCCCTGACCCACGGTGCCATCCGACTGGTGGCCCACTTCAAGCGCCGCAGCTGAGGAGACCACCCATGGGAGAGCGCATTTACATCTTCAAGCGCTTCGAGCGCTTCTGGCACTGGTCCCAGGCCGTCCTGATCATCTTCCTGCTCGTCACCGGGCTGGAGGTGCACGGGCTCTATCCGCTGCTCGGCTTCGGCAAGGCGGCCGCCCTGCACACCAAGGCGGCGTGGGGCCTGATGGGCCTGTGGGTGTTCGCCATCTTCTGGCACCTCACCACCGGGGAGTGGAAGCAGTACATTCCCACCCTGGAGCGGATGGGGGCGATGATCCGCTATTACCTGTCGGGAATCTTCACCCACGCCCCGCATCCCTATCGGATAACGGCGTTGCGCAAGCACAATCCGCTGCAGCGCCTCGCCTACCTGATCATCCTGATCGGCGTCAGCCCGCTGATCTGGGTCACCGGCTGGCTGTACCTGTTCTATCCCGACTGGAACGCCTGGGGTCTGGGCTGGCTCGACCTGCGCCTGGTCGCCATCGGCCACACCATCGGCGCCTTCCTGATGCTGACCTTTCTTGCCGCCCACATCTATCTCGCCACCTGCGGGCACACCGTGCTGGCCCACTTCAAGGCGATGGTGCTCGGGTACGAGGAATACACCGACTAAGTCCCGGACTGGAGAAGCGATATGAAACGTGTGATCAGCCTTGCCATCGGCACCGTGGTCGGCGCAGCCGTCCTGGCCTCGACTGCCCAGGCCTACGATGGCGACTGGAAGCGCGGCCGGGTGTATTTCCGCGCCGTGTGCACCGAGTGCCACACCGCAAAGGCCGGCGGCGGCGAAGCGATCCCGCCCAACGGCCGCACCGTCGCCGAGTGGACCGCCTACCTCAAGGCCGACAAGCACGCCAAGGGCAAGGACACCGTCAGCCAGTACACCGGCAAGGACTATCGCACCAGCATCAAGGCCACCAACAAGGCGGCCGAGAAGTTCCTGCCGGTCGCCGACCAGGATCTGTTCGAGGACGTCAAGATTTTCCTCCTGAAGGGCGCCAAGGACGGCGACAGCCCGGCAAGCTGCTCGTAAGCGACAAGCCATCCCGTGGGTGGCCGGGCTCGCCCCGGCCCCCCACGGGGACCACAGGACGTAGACGCCGAACCGTCTGAACGGCGTGGATGCCCGGATCACATCCGGGCATGACGGTCAACCGTAGGGAATGCGCCATGAGCAACACCTGGCTGTCCGGCTTCAAGGCCGATTACAAGCACATCTTCGTCGACGAGTGGTCGCCGTTCGTCGGCATCATCCTGGTGGTGCTGGTGATTCTCGCCCTGATGGTCAACGGCCTGTTCTGGGGCATCTTCGGCGGCCTGAAACTGTGGGGCGACTGGGTCAACAACGCCATCGGCCTCGGCGGCCTGCTGGGCCTGAAGCCCGAGCTCGACAGCCCGCTGACACACCGCATGTCGCTGATGAACCTGACCCTGGTGATCGGCGCCTTCACCGCCGCGCTGCTGTCGCGCCAGTTCGCCATCAACCGCCCGCCGCCGCTGGAATACCTGTGGGCCGCCCTGGGCGGCAGCCTGATGGGCATCGGCGCCGCTTTGGCCGGCGGCTGCACCACCGGCGGCTTCTTCACCCCGGTGCTGCATTCCTCGCCGGCCGGCTGGGCGATGGGCCTGGGTCTGGCGGTCGGCGCCGCCATCGGCCTCAAGCTGTTGCTGTGGACGCTGGAAACCATCACCTGGGGGATGACCCCGCCCAAGGCGATGCCCGCCCCCGCCGGGCTGGTCGCCCGCTATCCGCTGCTCGGCCTGCTGGTGCTGGTGGCGATCCTCGCCTGGGCGGCCAACTGGTATGCCTCGGACAACGAGCGCCTGGCGGCGCGGGCGATCATCATCGTCGCCGGCTTCGCCATGGGCTTCGTCATGCACCGCTCGCGCCTGTGCTTCGCCCGCGCCTTCCGCGAACCCTACATGACCGGCGAAGGCGAGATGAGCAAGGCGATCATGCTCGGCATCCTGATCGGCGTGCCGCTGGCGGCGCTGCTGTTCAAGGCCAAGCTGATCGACCCCTATCTGGCCATTCCGCCGGTGTTCTGGATCGGCTCGCTGGCCGGCGGGCTGCTGTTCGGCATCGGCATGATCTTCGCCGGCGGCTGCGCCTCGGGCTCGCTGTGGCGGATGGGCGAGGGCCATCTCAAGCTGTGGGTGGCCGGGTTCTTCTTCGCCTGGGCCGGCTCGGTGTCGTATGCGCTGTTCAAGAAGACCGGGCTCACCGCATCGGACATGAACCTCGACCTGATCGAGGAATCGCCGCTCGGCTTCCAGGCCTTCCTGCCGGTGATGCTCGACGGCTGGGGGTGGGCCCTGGCGGTCGGTGCCGCCCTGCTGGTGCTGTGGTACGCCCTGGTGCGCTACAACGAGTCGACGGAGAAATTCACCCTGCTGTGATGGCGCGGCAGCGCAGAACGCGTCACGGTATGCTTTTGTCGCCAGAACGCCCGTTGATTCCCGCGGTTGGGGTGATATCCTTCCCGTGACGCCACGGATGTGCTCGTGGCAAAGGGAGGGGGACCATGGATTTCGGACGCATGCTCGACGTGGCCATCAGCCTGTCGCTGATGTACCTGATTCTCAGTCTGTTCTGCACCATCATCAACGAATACATCGCCAGTCTCTTCAAATTCCGCGCCGCCGGGTTGGAGAAGGGGCTGTCGGCGCTGGCCGACGGCCGGCCATTCCTGGTCGCCCTGCTCGCCCACCCGCTGCTGGCGGCCTCGGCGCCCAAGGCGGTCAGCGCGGCGAAGACGGTGATGACCGCGGCCGAGACGGAACGCGCCGCGGCCTCGCGGGCGCTTGAGGCGGCCCGGGCCAAGACCACTCCCGACCCGGCCGAGATCCAGCGCCTGACGGATACGGCACGCCAAGCCGACATGGTGGCCGCCACCCTTGAGAACGCCGGATCGGTTTCGGTCGCCGACCGTCCCTCCTATCTGTCGGGACAGACCTTTGCCGCCGCCCTGCTCGACATGGTCAACCCCTCGGTCCAGTCGACCGCCGGGGCAACCTACGACGCCGTCCTCGCCGGGATCGACGCCATTCCCGACCAGCAGGTGCGCGCCTCGTTGCGGGCCATCGTCAACAACGGCAGCACCGACCTGAAGTCGGCCCGCGACGCCGTGGCCCACTGGTTCGACAACGAAATGGAGCGCCTGCAAGGCGCCTACAAACGTAGGATGCAACGGTGGGCGCTCGGCGTCGCCTTCCTCGTCGCCGCCGCCTGCAATGCCGATACCCTCCACGTGGCGCGGACGCTGTGGGTCGATCAAGGCGGCATCGCCACCCGCGTCGCCGAGCAGGCCACCTATCTGATCGGCAAGGGCAGCCAAACCGCGGCCGGGACCGGCACGAGGGCCGGGGTCGAAGAGCTGATCGACAAGGATCGCGCGGTGGCGGAACGGCGCAAGGCCGTGGCCGCGGCCAACGCCGCCCTCCACGCCCCCTCCGCCGACGTCACCCTCGACGCCTTGACCCGGCAGCTCGCCGATGCCAAGGGGGCCCTCGCGACGGCGGAGACGGAGCGTGGCCAAGCCGCGATGGCCCTCTCCGGCGATCTCGGAATCGTCCGCCAGGCGCTCGCCCCGCTGCCCATCGGCTGGCCGGATGCCAAGCCTGCCGTCCCCACCCTGGTTCAAGCCCTGGGCTGGCTGCTGACGGCCTTCGCCCTGTCGCTGGGATCGAGCTTCTGGTTCGACACCCTCGACAAATTCATCAAGATCCGCGGAGCCGGCCCCAAGCCGTCGACCACGCCGGCGCCGTGAATGCCCATGAAAACGCTCGTCGCCCTCGCCCTGCTGCTGACGGCTTGGACCGCCGCCGTCGAAGCGGCCTGCCCGCCTCCGCAGCCCCCGCTGCGGTCCGACCTCAACGACGAATTTCGCGATGCGAATTGCCAGGCCCTGAATTGGAATAGCGCGCGCCATCCCGATGGCTTTCTCGACCCGCCGGTCGAGCGGGAGCTGAGGCCGGGAACCTTGATCGACCGTTTTGTCGAGCCGAGATTTGCCGACGGCGACGGCGGCCACTTCTTCAGCCCGGTGGGCGAACCCTATTCCCAGCGGGCCTTGCCCTACACCTGCCGGGAGATGGTTTACACCGTCTACCGGGTGGAAGCGCCGTTGCGGGTCAAGGCGGGGGAGGCGGCTCCCTGGTTCGGGGAGCCGGGACTGGCGGTTCAATACAAGACCGGCGACGCCGACGGGGTGGCGTCTTTGCTGTCGCGCCGCGTCATCCGCGCCGTGGCGTGGCCGGAAGAGCCCCCCTGCCGTTAGGAGCTGTGGACTCTTGGGGATTCCGCATTTGTCGGAAATGTGATTCAAGACGGCTTTTTGGGCGGCCGTCTTGGGTGTGATGGATCGCCTGGTGCTGAACGATGCCCAGTGGGAGCGGATCTCGGGTCTGATCGTCGATTCGACCATCGTTCGCGCCCACCAGTACGCCAGTGGCGCAAAAGGGGGGCTCAAAATCAGGCCATTGGCCGGTCTCGCCGCGGCTTGAGCACCAAAATCCATATGGCGGTTCGAGGGCTGGGCTGTCCTGTGCGCTTTACGCTGACGGCAGGCCAAATGGGCGACGTGCCTCAGGCGGGCCCCCTTGATCGAAGATCTTCCCGCCCGAATCGTCATGGCCGACACAGCCTATGACGCCGACCACTTCCGCCACGTGATCGCCGACAAAGGCGCACTTGCGGTCATCCCCAGCAACCCGTCGCGCGCAAGCAAACCCCCGCTCGACAAGCACCTGTACGCTCAGCGACATCTCGTCGAAGGCGGCTCCAGCAAGCTCAAACAGTTTCGTCGCGTCGCTACCCGATATGAGAAAACCGCCGGAAACGACAGCGCCGTCGTCACTATCGCGGCCACCATCCCATGGATGCGCTACGTGTCCACAGCGCCTAGCATTACAGTTGCTATTTCCATGAACGTCTGAATCAATGGGGAACCATGATTCGGAGGTCATGGGCCATGGCAGGGGCATCGATAGAGACGACGCTGGAGATTTGGGCATCGTCGTTGCGAAATGTGAAGGCACG
>JACRFY010000050.1 GCA_016212565.1 Magnetospirillum sp.
AGACCGCGGTGCCCGACGCCGGTCTGGCGCTCGACGAGCGCCAGACCGGCGGCTGGGGCGTCCAGTTCGTTCGCACATTCTCCCGCCGCTACGAATACCGTCGCGATGGCAACCGCAACGTGGTGACGTTGTGGCTGGATACCGAAGACAAGGAGGACTGACACCCATGGAAATTCGCCAGGAAACGATCGGCGATGCCGTCGTGCTGATCCCGGTGGCCCGGGTGGATAGCGCCACGGCCAAGGCCTTCGAAGCGCAGGTGCTGGCGGCGGTCAACACCGGGGCGCCGCGCATCGTCGTGGACTTTTCCGCCCTCGACTACATCTCCAGCGCCGGCCTGCGGGTGGTGCTGGTGGGGGCGAAGATGACCCGGGCACCGCGTCGCTTCGTCCTGTGCGCCATGAAACCGCACATCCGCGAGGTGTTCGACGTCTCCGGCTTCGCCCGCATCCTCACCATCACCCCCGACCGCGCCGCTGCCCTGGTGGCATGATGCCGAGACGAGACCGGGCAACGAATCGGGGTTAAGGCCAATACGGCTCACTTAACGACACCGATTGCGGCTGGATGTCTCCTGCACCCAAGCCGTGAAGCCGGCCGAAAACAGTCCCGGATTGATGCGCTTCATCCGCAGCGTCAGCCAACGGCTGCCGCTATTGACCGGACGTCGATCCCGCGCCAAGGTTGCTCTTCCATGCACGATTGCTTAAGCTGCCGGCAGGCGGTGTGCAGGTAAGAGGCAGTTGCATGAGGGGGGCGTCTACCGCGGCCATTTCGACCGGAATCGTGGCGGCGCTGGGCCTGGCGGTGCTCATCGTCCTTGCCGCGATCGCCTTCGACCGCGTGCAGACCGAGCGATATCGCCAACAATCGCGGACCGAGGTCGACGAGCATCTGGCCCGCTTCCGCACCCGCATCGAGGCGGAGATCAATGCCCGGATCATGCTGGTCGACAGCCTGGCCGCCTTTGCCGCCGCCAATCCCAACCTGACTTCGGCCGCCTTCGACAGCTTCGCCGGCGCCCTGTTGCAGCAGCGCGACGGCATCCGCGCCCTGCAACTGGCCCCGGGGGCCACGGTCACCTACGTCGTGCCGCTGAAGGGCAACGAGGCGTCCGTGGGGCACGACCTGCTTGCCGACCCCCAGCGCGCCGAGTTGGTGCGTCGGGCCATCGCCACCCGCCGCCTGGTGCTCACCGATCCCGTCCAGCTGCGTCAGGGCGGGCTGGCGGTGGTCGGGCGACGGCCGGTGTTTCTCGGCGCCGACGAGGGCGCCGATGGGCGGGACCTGTGGGGGCTGGCCATCGTCGTCCTCGACGTGCCGCCGCTGCTGGCCCAGGCGGGGCTGGCCGGGCCGGTGGCCGATGGCCTGAGCCTGACCATTCGCGGCGGTTCCGGCGCGGTCTTCTTCGGCGACGCCGCCACCGTGGCGAAGGACGCGGTCACCGCCGAGATCCTCTTTCCATCCGGGCAATGGACGATCGCCGCCCTGCCCGACGGCGGCTGGCCGCAGGGCTGGCCGGGCCGCGCCGGACTGATCGTCCTGACCGCGACGGCGGTGCTGCTGGTGTGGGCGGCGACGGCGATCATCACCCGCCTGGCGGCGATCAACGGCCGGGCGCTGGCGGTGGCCCGCGAGAGTCAGGCGCGCTTTCACAGCCTGTTCGACGGCGCCTTTCAATTGATCGGCACCACCACCCCCGACGGCACCCTGACGGCCGCCAATCGAACGGCCTGCGACATGGTCGGCGTCGCCGGCGAAGACATCGTCGGCCGGAAATTCTGGGACACGCCGTGGTGGAGCCACGATGCCGAACAGGTCGAACGGCTCAAGGCCGGCATCGCCGCCGCCGCCGCCGGCCGGCTGGTCCGCTTCGAGGCCTCGCACCGGCGACCCGACGGCAGCACGATGTGGGTGGATTTCTCGGTCAAGCCGGTGAGCGAAAGCGCGGGGAAGATCGAGGAACTGCTGGTCGAGGGACGCGACATCACCGAACGCAAGGCGGCGGAACTGGCGATCGAGGAGCGCGAGGCGCTCTATTATCAGATGTTCCTCTCCAACACCGCGATCAAGCTGCTGATCGATCCCGCCAGCGGCGCCATCGTCGATGCCAACGAGGGGGCGGTGAAGTTCTACGGCTATACCCGCGAACGCCTGATCGGGATGCCGATCTGGGCCATCAACACCCTCAGTCCCGACGAGCTGAGGGTCGAGATGGCCGCCGCCGCCGCCGAGGACCGCAACTATTTCCGCTTCCGCCACCGCCTCGCCAGCGGCGAGGTGCGCCGGGTCGAGGTCCTGTCCGGGCCGGTGACCCGCGGCGGGCGGGCGCTGCTGCATTCGATCATCCACGACGTCACCGATCGCGACCGCTTCGAGGCCGAGCTGGCCCGCTCCAACGCCGAGTTGGAGCAGTTCGCCTACGTCGCCAGCCACGATCTGCGCGAGCCGCTGCGCATGGTCAGCGGCTTCGTCGGCCTGCTGGACAAGCGCTACGGCGAACGTCTGGACCAGGAGGGACGCGAGATGATCGCCTTCGCCCTCGACGGGACCCGGCGCATGGACCGATTGATTCTCGACCTGCTGGAGTACTCCCGTGTCGGCCGCCATCAGCGGCCGATGGAGGCGGCGACGGTGGACTCGCTGATCGCCGCCGCGCTGACCCAGCTGGGGGCGACCATTGCCGAGTGCGGCGCCCGGGTGAGCGTCGACGCCGGTCCCTGCGCGGTGATGGCCGATGCCGGCGAGATCGTGCGGGTGGTGGTCAATCTGGTCGGCAACGCCCTCAAGTACCGCCGCGCCGATGCGGTGCCGGAGATTCGCATCGCCACCGAGGACCTGGGCGACATGGTGGCGGTGCAGGTCGGCGACAACGGCATCGGCATCGCCGCGGAATTCTTCGAGCGCATCTTCCTCATCTTCCAGCGCCTGCACGGTCGCGACCGCTACGAGGGGACCGGGATCGGTCTGGCGCTGGTCAAGAAGATCGTCGAGCGTCACGGCGGCTGTGTCGCCGTCGAATCGGCGGGGGAGAATCTGGGCTCGACCTTCAGCTTCACCCTGCCGAAGGCGGGGCAATAAGCGACCGCAGCCGCGCCAGGCAGTCGTCGCGCCCGGGGCGATAGTCGTTGTCCTCCCACCAGCGCTCGACCGCGCCGATCAGGCGGCCGATCTCGGGACCGTGGGGAACGCCGAGGTCGAGGGCATCGCGCCCCCGCACCGGCAGCGTCACCGGCCGCCACGATTCCACCGCATCGAGCAGGGCCTGCCAGCGAGCGGTCTCGCCGGCGTTGGGGGCGGCGGCCAGGCTGCGCTGCCCGGCCCAGGCCACCAAAGCGAGGTCGCGGACGGTGTCGGCGCCCAGATGGTGCAGCGCCTTGCGCAGCTCCGCGGCCGAGAGGGCGGGCGAGATGGCCGCCGCCGGCGCGGCGATGGCGATCAGGCGCTCGGCCTGGGCATTGGAGAGGGTCAGGCGCTCGGCGACCCGCCGCGCCCCGGCGGCATCGGTTTCCAGCACGCTGCCCAGACGCCGCAGGGCATCGGGCGCGACGCTCGGGCGCACCATCGCCCGCGTCTCCAGCCAGGTCAGCACCCGCAGGCGACTGAAGGCGCGGGCCTCGGGCAGCACGTATTCGAGCACGTGGTTGCTGTGCATCACCACCAGCACCGTGGCCGGATCGGGGGCGGCGAGCAGACGCAGGATTTCGCCCGCCACCCGCTCGCCCGACAGCGAGGCCAGCCGCGGCGCCATGCGCCGGCAGGCGGCCAGCGCCGCCGATTCCAGCGACGCGTGCCCGTAATGGGCAAAGAAACGGAAGAAGCGCAGCAGGCGCAGCACGTCCTCCTGGATGCGCTTGACCGGGTCGCCCACGAAGCGCACCCGTCCCGCGCCCAGATCGGCCAACCCCGAGAAGGGGTCGTAGATGCGACCCATGGGATCGGCGAACATCGCGTTCATGGTGAAATCACGCCGGGCGGCGTCGGCGGCCCAGTCGTCGGTGAAGGCGACGCGGGCGTGGCGGCCGAAGGTCTCGACGTCTTCCCGGAGCGTCGTCACCTCGAAATGCGCCTTGCCGACCACGGCGGTGACGGTGCCGTGGGCGATGCCGGTGGGAATGGCGCGGATGCCGGCACCATCCAGCAGCGCCAGCAC
>JACRFY010000049.1 GCA_016212565.1 Magnetospirillum sp.
AACTGATCGACCACCAGCCGCTGAAGTTCGCCACCGCCCTGGGCATCGCCCCGGGCAGCGTCGGCGGCCAGGCCTCCACCCGGCTGCAACTGAAGTTCCCGCTGCTGAAGTCGCTGAAGCTGGAGGACCTGGACGTCCACGCCCAGGCCTCGGTCAAGGGAGCGGCGATCCCCAAGGTGCTGATGGACCAGGACCTGACCAACGGCGACCTGGAGATCAGCGTCGACACCAGGGGGATGGACGCCACCGGCCCGGTGGTGCTGGGCACGGTCCCGGCGCAGCTTGCCTGGCGGGAGAACTTTTCGGTCAAGAACGCGCCGTTCCGCAGCCGCTACCGCATCCAGGCCGCCCGCGTCGACGAGGCGCAGCGGCGCCTGTTCGGCCTCGACGGCCCGCCCTTCGTCGCCCCCTGGGTCGAGGGCCCGGTGGCGGCCGACGTGCTCGCCACCCTGTACGGCGGCGGTCGCGCCGAGATCGAGGCCAAGGTCGACCTGTCGCCGGCCAAGATGGCCCTGCCCGGCCTCGGCTGGCGCAAGCAGGAGCGCACCACCGGCGGTGCCGAGGTGTCGGTGCGGGTGGACAAGAACAAGCTGACGGCGGTGCCGCGCTTCCAGGTGGTGGCCGGCGACCTTCAGGCCCGGGGGGCGGTGGCCTTCACGCCCGAGGGAACGGTGAAGCGGGTCGACGTCCCCCGTCTGAGCTATGGCCGCACCGATGTCGAAGGCGCCATCGTCTTCCGCCCCGGCGGCGGCCTCGACGTCTCGGCCAAGGGCCTGTCCTTCGACGCCGAGCCGGTCCTCGCCGCCGAGGACCCGCCGCCCGACGCCGCCACCCGCAAGGCCCGCAAGGCGGAGATGCCGCCGATGACCATCGCCGCCAATGTCAGGGCGCTGTGGCTGTCCAAGGAAGGACGCCTCACCAACACCACCGTCGCCCTGCAACGCGACGGCCTGGACTGGCGGTCGATGAGCCTCAAGGGCACGGTGGGCGAAGGCCACACCCTCACCGCGGTAATGCAGCCGGGCGGGCCGAAGCGCCGCACCATCAAGGTCTCCTCCGACGATGCCGGCGGGGTGTTGCAGGCCTTCGATGTCTATGGCGATCTGGTCGGCGGCAAACTCGACGTCGACGCCTGGATCGACGACAGCCGCGACGAACAGCCGGTGATCGGCACCATCCGCATCGAGGATTACAACGTGGTCAACGCCCCGGCGCTGGCGCGACTGCTGACGGTGGCGGCACTGACCGGGATCGTCGACGTGCTGAAGGGCGAGGGCGTCGGCTTCTCGTCCCTCGACGCCCCCTTCACCCTCACCGACGGCCTGCTGGAGGTCAAGGATGCCCGCGCCTACGGCGCCGCGCTGGGCATCACCGCCAACGGCCAGATCGACATCGACCGCGGGGTGATGGCCCTGGAGGGCACGGTGGTGCCCGCCTACGCCCTCAACAGCATGCTGGGCAAGATTCCGGTGCTGGGGTGGCTGGTGACCGGCGGCGAAAAGGGCAGCGGCATCATCGCCTTCAACTACGGCATGAAGGGTCCGACCCGCGACCCCAGCGTCAAGGTCAATCCCCTGTCGGCGCTGACGCCCGGCTTCCTGCGCAACCTGTTCAACGTCTTCGACGACGGCAGCGAGACCGAGGCGCGGCGGCGGACGGGAAAAAATTAGAGCATCGAGCACCAAATATGGCGCACGATGCTCTCGTTTCATCTTTAGCCCGCGCCCGGCGAGGGCTGTTTCTGTTTAGTTGAGCGTCCGCCGCATCATCTGTT
Source organism: Magnetospirillum sp. (assembly GCA_016212565.1). Lineage (GTDB taxonomy): Bacteria > Pseudomonadota > Alphaproteobacteria > Rhodospirillales > Magnetospirillaceae > JACRFY01. The sequence goes on from JACRFY010000049.1 coordinate 1,775, forward strand.
CTTCGAGACGGGCGACGCGGGTATAGAGGCGGAAGCTGCGATCCATCAGGCTGCGCAGACCGCCCGGCAGGCTCTCGTCCTCGGCAAAGGTCTCGTCCAGGCACACGTCGCAGGCCGACAGCCGCTTGTCCTCGGCCAAAGCCTGTTCGGCCTCGATCTCGCCTTCCTCGACCGCCCGCTGCACCATCAGCCAAGCCATCACCTGGGTCAGGCGCGAGGTGACCCGCAGCGATTCGCAACTCATCCGCAAGCCGGCCATGCCGTCGGCGCGGCAGCGTTCCTTGTGCTCGACATAGGCGGCGTAATTGCGGGCCTCGATCATCAGGTCAAGGGCCTCGTCATAGGTCCGACGGAGAAATACGGGCTGATGATTCACGCTGGCCTCCACTACGGGCGCCGGCCATCCCCTGGACCGCGAATGCACTTAGTCTACCGATTTCCGGCGGGGGAGCCAACGGTTCGTGGAATTGGAAATTGGCCCCGGCGCCGACGCCTTCAATGATACCCACGGCGAAGATGCCACGACGAAGGAGGGCGCGAACGGCGACTTGACGGCGCGAATCCCCTCCCTATGTGGTAGGGGCACGGTCGCCGATTCGGGGCCGCGCGGCGGCAAATGGCCGCCGGATCGATTGGTTGCTTCGTAAAGGAGGACTAGTCATGCGTACCTTCGACCTCTCCCCGCTGTTCCGTTCCACGGTCGGCTTCGACCACCTGAGCCGCATGCTCGATGCCGCCGCCCGTGTCGACGAGGCGGCCCTCAGCTATCCCCCCTACAACATCGAGAAGCTGGGGGAGGACACCTACCGCATCACCATGGCGGTGGCCGGGTTCGGTGCCGAGGACATCGACCTCACCAGCCAGGACCACACCCTGGTGATCACCGGCCGCGCCCGCAAGGACGACGGCACCCCGGTGCAGTACCTGCATCGCGGCATTGCCGGCCGCCCGTTCGAGCGCCGCTTCGAGCTGGCCGACTTCATCCGCGTCGAGGGCGCGTCCCTGGTGGACGGCCTGCTGCACGTCGATCTGGTCCGCGAAGTGCCCGAGGCGATGAAGCCTCGCACCATCGCCATCCAGACCAAGTCGCAGCCCCGCGTGATCGAAGGCAAGGCGGCCTGAACGCAAGAAGGGCGCCGACCTTCGGGCCGGCGCCCTTCGCGTTTTGTCCGATCCTCAGCGGCCCTCCCCGGACGCTTGATTCCCAAGCATCCGGGTAAGGAGGCCACCTACTCATCGAAGTGTGGAAACACACCCAATTTTGCGCAGGGCGCAAATGTTGGTTTTTTCCACTAGCGCGTCATCGTCACCGGCTTGAAGGTGCTCTCGACCAGCGGCTGGGCCTCGACCTGGGAGACGTGGCACTGGGTGCAGAAGTAGCGGTTGCCGTTCACCCGGTCCTGCTTGACCCCGTTGCGGTCCATGTAGTGGTTGTCCGACAGCTTGGGCGCCCGCTCCTTGTCCGAGTTCGGCCATTCGTGGCAGCGCAGGCAGTGATTGAGCTCAAGGTCGATGTCGTACTTTTCGACCGCATGCGGCACCAATGGCGGCTGGTCGCGGAAATAGCGGGCGTGCTTGGTGCCTTCCATCACCTTGAAGGTGGCGGAAGCCTTGTCGACGGTGTCGGGCGAACTGCCGCGCAAGCCCTTGACGTCGGCGGCGGTGGCACCGGTGATGCCGGCGAATCCCAAGCAGACTGCGATGGCGATGGCTATGATCTTCGTCTTCACAGCGGTCACTCCCCTTGCCAATTGTTCGTTCCTGAAGCGCAAACCGAAATTGAACACGTCCTTCGAACAGACGTCGATGCAGCGGCCGCAGTTGGTGCAGTCGCGGGACAGGATCACCGGCCCCACGCCCTTGGCGGCACCGCGCAGCGCCGGGGCGATCACCTGGCGCTCGGGACAGACGGTGAAGCAATCCATGCAGTCGTTGCAGGCGTCGCGGCCCTGGGCCACGACCCGGATCAGGCTGCGTTCGCCCACCAGGGCATAGAAGGCGCCGACCGGGCACAGATGCCCGCACCAGGCATTGCCGGACACGCCGAGGTCGAAGAGGAAGATCGCCGCCGTGACCAGCAGCGCCGCGCCGCCGGTGAGGATGCCCCCCGTCACCAGCCCGCGATGGAGAATGGTCACCGGGTTGACGAACTCCCAGGCGATGGTGCCGGTCGCCGCCGCGGCGACCAGCACGCCGCCCAGCGCCCAGTAGCGCAGGCGACGGTCGAGGCCCAGCCCCTCCTTGAGGCCCAGGCGTCGGCGCAGCCAGGCGGCAAAATCGGTCACCATGTTGAGCGGGCAGACGAAGCTGCAATACAGCCGCCCGCCGAGCAGCGCATAGGCGATCAGCACCAGCGCCGCGCCGAGCAGCGCCGTCGCCTCGGGCACATGGCGGGCGAGCAGCGATTGCAGCACCATCAGCGGATCGGTCAGCGGCAGCACGCCGAGCGTCAGGCTCGAAGCCAGGGTCCCCTTGACGATCCACATCCCGGTCAGCGGGCCGACCAGGAACAGGGCGAGAAAGCCGAGCTGGCTGGCGCGGCGGATCAGCAGCCACTTGACGCCCTTGCTCATGGCCGGAACTCCTTGAAGCCGCCGCCGGGCAGACGCTGGGGCGCCGGAGCCTCGGGCATGCGGTCGGGCAGGTCGATGATGTCGTCGATCAGCGCCTTGCCCGCCTTCTCCTTTTCCTTCCATCCCAGCCGGTAATGCTTGCCCAGCATCCCGACCGCCAAGGCGTGCGGCAGCACCTTGATCGCCGCCTCGTCGAGCACGCAGGCCTTCTCGCATTTGCCGCAGCCGGTGCACTTGTCGGTGTGCACGGTGGGGATGAAGATGGCGTGCTTGCCGGTGCGGAAATTGTGGCTCTGCTCCAGGGTGATCGCCTGATCGATCGCCGGGCAGACGCGATAGCAGACGTCGCAGCGCAGGCCCTGAAAGTTCAGGCAACTCTCATGGCCGACCAGCACCGCGCTGCCCATGCGGGCATCCTTGATGTCCTTGAGCCCCTTGTCGAGCGCCCCGGTGGGACAGGCGGCGACGCAGGGAATGTCCTCGCACATTTCGCAGGGAACGGTTCGCGCGTTATAGAACGGCGTCCCCAGCGGCGGTCCCTGGCCGACATCGGCCAGGGACAGGGTCTTGTAGGGGCAGTCGCGCACGCACAGGCCACAGCGGACGCAGGCGGAGAGAAACGCCGCCTCGTCCACCGCGCCGGGCGGGCGCAGGGCCACCGCCTCGGCACGACGGCGCGCCGGGACCGCAATCAGGGCGGCGAGAACCCCCGCCCCGCATACGGCCCGCACCGCACCGGCGAGGAGACCTCGCCGGCCGATTGCGCCTTGGTTGTCGCCCGTGGCCATGGCGTTTGCGCCCTTACGCCTTCTCGATCCGGACCGCACACTTCTTGTAGTCGGTCTCCTTCGACAGCGGACAGGTGGCGTCGAGAGTGAGCTTGTTGACCAGCGTGCTCTCGTCGAAGAAGGGAATGAACACCAGTCCCTCGGGCGGCTTGTTGCGACCGCGGGTGTCGATACGGATCTGGATCTCGCCGCGCCGGCTCTTCACCCACACCGCGTCGCCGGACTTGAGGCCCCGCTTCTTGGCGTCGTTGGGGTTCATGAAGCACACCGCCGCCGGCACCGCCTTGTGCAGTTCGGGCACGCGACGGGTCATCGAGCCGGAATGCCAGTGCTCCAGCACGCGGCCGGTGCACAGCCACAGGTCGAAGTCCTTGTCCGGGCTTTCCGCCGCCGGCTGGTAGGGCAGCGCGATGATCCACGCCTTGCCGTCGGGCTTGCCGTAGAACTTCACCCCCTCGCCGGCCTTCACATAGGGGTCGTAGCCCTCACGGAAGCGCCACAGGGTCTCCTTGCCGTCGACCACCGGCCAGCGCAGGCCGCGGGTCTTGTGGTACATGTCGAACGGCGCCAGATCGTGGGCATGGCCGCGGTTGAACTGGCCGTACTCCTCGAACAGGCCCTTCTGGACGTAGTAGCCGAACGCCTTCGATTCGTCGTTGTCGAACCCGGCCTGGGTTTCGGAGAGCGGGAACTTGTTCACCACCCCGTTGGCATACAACACCTCGTAGAGGGTCTTGCCGCGCAGTTGCGGGGCCTTGGCGATCAGATCCTCGGGCCACACTTCCTCGACCTTGAAGCGCTTGGAGAACTCGACGATGTGCCACAGGTCGGATTTCGCCTCGCCCGGCGCCTTCACCTGCTGGCGCCAGAACTGGCTGCGCCGCTCGGCGTTGCCGTAGGCGCCTTCCTTCTCGGTCCACATCGCCGCCGGCAGGATGAGATCGGCCGCCAGTGCGGTGACGGTCGGATAGGCGTCCGAGACCACGACGAAATTGCGCGGGTCGCGGAAACC
>JACRFY010000053.1 GCA_016212565.1 Magnetospirillum sp.
GCCACCGCCTGCGGCGGCTTCGGCCTTGACGGCGGCCTGAACTCCGATCCAATGCCCCGCCATCGCAGCCGATGGCACGAAAGGTCGTGAAGATGCTTGAGGGACTTGCAAAAAACGCCCCGATTAGAGAAGACACCAAGATGAAACGTGCGACAAATCGCCGAACCGGATCGATCTCCCTCGGAGTCTTGGTGGCTTGGTGGCAAGAAAAAGGCTTAACTCAGCGCCTCTGCGCACCAGCGGGGATGACGTTTCTTGGGCCGTTGCGTTTACCCCACCGGCACCGCCGCGAACAACCGTGGCGGGGCCGCCAGGGCCTCCTGGGCCATCGGCAGCGCCAGCTCGCGGCGGCCGGCGGCGAGGGTGCGCTCCAGCACCGCGTAGAGGCCCGACACCGCCAGCGACAGTGCCTCGGGCGCCTGCCGACCCTCCAGCAACCGCCCCAGCAGCAGCCCGGCGAGCAGGTCGCCGCCGCCGTTGACCGGCAGCGGCAATGGCAGCAGCGGCGTGCGCACCGCCCAGGCGGCGGCCGGCTCCACCGCCACGCACAGGACCTCGCCCCCCGCCGCCACGCCGGTGGCCACCACCAGCCGCGGGCCGCGGGCCAGCAGCGCCCGGGCGGCCCCCACCGCCGCGGCCAGCGAATCCACCGGTTGCCCGGACAGGATCTCCAGCTCGAAGCGGTTGGGCGTCGCCACATCGGCCAGCGCCAAGGCCTCGCCGGCCAGCAGCTCGGGAATGCCGGGGCGCACGTAGACGCCCTTGCCGTCGTCGCCGATCACCGGATCGCACAGATAGAGCGCGCCGGGCCGCGCCGCCTTGATCCGCCGCACCGCCGCCAACGCCGCCGCGCCGCTGGCCGCCTCGCCGAGATAGCCGCTCAACACCGCGTCGCACCCCGCCAGCACCCCGGCGCGGTCGAGCCCGTCGAGCAGCGCCGCGACCTGGGCCGGCGGCGCCACCGCGCCGGCAAAGCTGCCGTAGCCCGGGTGGTTGGAGAACTGCACGGTGTCGACCCGGCAGGTCTCGAACCCCAGCCGCTCCAGGGCGAACACCGACGCCCGGTTGCCGACCCAACCGTACGAGACGGCGCTGGAGATGGTGAGAACCGTCATGCTGCACTGCAACCTTGCGCGGCTGCCCCCCGTGTTGGTAGGCTCGCGACCCTACACTGTCCGTGAGGTCACGACCATGGCGCACCTGCCCCGCCCCCGCCGCAGCGTTCTCTATATGCCGGGACCCAACGCCCGCGCGCTGGAGAAGGCCCGTACCCTGGCCGCCGACGGCCTGATCCTCGACCTGGAGGACGCCGTCTCCCCCGAGGCCAAGGACGACGCCCGCCGTCAGGTGTGCGCGGCGGTCAAGGCCGGCGGATACGGACGCCGCGAGCTGCTGGTGCGGATCAACGGCCTCGCCACCCCGTGGGGCGCCGCCGACATCGCCGCCGCCGCCACCTGCGGCGCCGACGCGCTCCTGGTGCCGAAGGTCGAGAGCGCCGCCACCGTCCGCCAGGTCGAGGCGCTGATGGATCAGGCCGGCGCCCCGGCGACCATGGCCATCTGGTGCATGATGGAGACGCCGCGCGGCATCCTCCGCGCCGAAGAGATCGCCGAATCGACGCCGCGCCTGACCGGTTTCGTCATGGGCACCTCGGACCTGGCCAAGGACCTGCACTGCCTGCACACCCCCGACCGGCTGCCGATGGCGACGTCGCTGTCGCTGTGCCTGCTGGCCGCCCGCGCCGCCGGACTGGCGATCGTCGACGGCGTTTACCTCGACCTCAACGACGACGAGGGCTTCGAGCGCGCCTGCCGCCAGGGCCTGGAGTTCGGCTTCGACGGCAAGACGCTGATCCACCCCAAGACCATCGACACCGCCAACCGCGTCTTCGCCCCCTCGGCGGCCGAGATCGCCTGGTCGGAGACGATCATCGCCGCCCACGCCGCAGCCGCCGCCCAGGGCAAGGGGGTGGTGGTGGTCGACGGCAAGCTGATCGAGAACCTGCATGTCGAGAACGCGCGCCGCGTGGTGAGCCTGGCCGAGCAGATCGCGGCGATGGCCGGCTAAGATCAAGACCACCTCTCAACCACGAAGGCACGAAGGTTGGAGAGCATGGAGCGTGCCGATTTCCGATCGCCTCGCCCTGTTTCCCGTCGTGTCTTCGTGGTCATTGATTTTCACGTCTCTGCCCGAGGGCTCTCGCGATGACCAAGACCAACCCCGGAAACTTCTTCGAGGACTTCCGCCTCGGCCAGGAAATCCGCCATGCCACCCCGCGCACGGTGAGCGCGGGCGATGTCGCCCTCTACACCGCCCTGACCGGCAGCCGCTTCGCCTTCACCGCTTCGGCGGAATTCGCCCGGTCGCTGGGGATGGGCGCCGCCCCGGTCGACGACCTGCTCGCCTTCCACGTCGTGTTCGGCAAGACGGTCCCGGACATCAGCCTCAACGCGGTGGCCAATCTCGGCTATGCCGCCGGGCGCTTCGGCATGCCGGTGAGCGCCGGGGACACCCTGTCCACGGTCTCGACCGTCATCGGCCTCAAGGAGAATTCCACCCGGCAGACCGGCGTCGTCTACGTCCGCTCGACCGGCAGCAACCAGCGCGGCGAGATGGTGGTCGACTACATCCGCTGGGTGATGGTCAACAAGCGCGACCCGGCGGCGGCGGTCGCCGAGGAGCACGTCCCCGAGCTGCCGGCGGCGGTGGCGGCGGCGGACCTGGTGGTGCCGGCGGGACTGAATGCCGCGGCCTACGACACCGCTTTGGCCGGCTCGCCGCATCTGTGGGACGACTACGCGGCGGGCGAGACGATCGACCATGTCGACGGCATGACCATCGAGGAAGCCGAGCACATGATGGCCACCCGGCTGTGGCAGAACACCGCCAAGGTCCACTTCAACCAGCACGCCCAGGGCCAGGGGCGCTTCGGCCGCCGCCTGATCTATGGCGGCCACATCATCAGCCTGGCCCGCGCCCTGTCGTTCAACGGCCTGGGCAACGCCTTCAAGATCGTCGCCATCAACGGCGGCCGCCACACCAACCCGACCTTTGCCGGCGACACCGTCTACGCCTGGTCCGAGGTGCTCGACACGGCGGTCGTCGACGAGTCCCGCGGCATCGGTGCGCTCCGGCTCCGGCTGGTCGCCACCAAGGGCCGCGACGAGTCCATGACGCTGCGGGTCGCCGA
>JACRFY010000052.1 GCA_016212565.1 Magnetospirillum sp.
CCGTGCCTTCACATTTCGCAACGACGATGCCCAAATCTCCAGCGTCGTCTCTATCGATGCCCCTGCCATGGCCCATGACCTCCGAATCATGGTTCCCCATTGATTCAGACGTTCATGGAAATAGCAACTGTAATGCTAGGCCTTGACCCCCGCCCCGCGCGCCTTGGCGGCGGTGGGATCGAGCGGCCAGCGCGGGCGCGGGGCGAAATCGAGGCCATCTTGCTGGCCCAGGCGCAGGCGCTCGATCCCCGCCCAGGCGATCATGGCGGCGTTGTCGGTGCACAACCCCAACGGCGGGGCAAGGAAAGCCAGTCCCGCCTGGGCCGCGACCTCGACCAGGGTCTGGCGCAGGCACGCATTGGCGGCGACACCACCGGCCACCACCAAATGCGACAGCGTCGGCCAGCGCTCCCGCGCCTCGACCACCGCCCGGCGGGTGCGGTCGGCGATCGACTCGGCGACCGCGGCCTGGAAGCCGGCGGCGACATCGGCGCCATCCTGCACCGACAGCGGCTGCGGCAACGACTCTACCAACAGGCGAACGGCGTTCTTGAGCCCCGAGAAGCTGAAGTCGCATCCCGGCTTGCCCCGCATCGGCCGCGGCAGGGCGAAGCGGACGGGATCGCCCGCCGCCGCCGCCCGCTCCACCGCCGGCCCGCCGGGATAGCCGAGCCCGATCATCTTCGCCACCTTGTCGAAGGCCTCGCCCGCGGCATCGGCGATGGTGGTTACCAGGCGGCGGTAGTCGCCCACCCCCAGCACCGCCAGCAGCTGGCAATGCCCCCCCGAGGCCAGCAGCAGCAGATAGGGAAAGGCGATGCCATGGGTAAGCCGCGCGGTCAGCGCGTGGCCTTCCAGGTGGTTGACGGCGAGGAACGGCTTGCCCGCGGCCAGGGCGATGGCCTTGGCGGTCATCACCCCCACCATCACCCCGCCGATCAACCCCGGCCCGCCGGTGGCGGCGATGGCATCGAGGTCGGCGAAGCTCATCGCCGCCCGCCGCATCGCCTCGGCGACCAGACGGTCGACGTGTTCGAGATGGGCGCGGGCGGCAATTTCGGGGACGATGCCGCCAAAGGGGCGGTGCTCTTCCAGCTGCGACAGCACCACATCGGCAAGGATGCGGCGGTCGTCGCCGACCACGGCGGCGGCGGTTTCATCGCAACTGGTTTCGATCCCGAGGACATGCACGGCGAAAATCCCTTTCCAGGCAGGCCCGCATTTCCTACAACAGCCAGGCCATGACAACCACACCCATCCTCCGCATCGGCACCCGCGGTTCTCCGCTGGCGCTGGCCCAGACCCACGAAGTGCGCGACCGCCTGGCCGCCGCGTGGCCCGAACTCGCCGCCCCCGGGGCAATCGAGATCGACATCATCAAGACCACCGGCGATCTGATCCAGGATCGCCCGCTGGCCGAGATCGGCGGCAAGGGATTGTTCACCAAGGAACTCGACGAGTCGATGCTCGCCGGGCGCATCGCCCTGGCCGTTCATTCGATGAAGGACGTCCCCACCGTGCTGCCCGACGGCATCGTGCTGCCGTGCATGCTCGAACGCGAGGACGTCCGCGACGCCTTCCTGTGCCTGAAGGCCGCATCCATCGCCGATCTGCCGGCAGGCAGCGTCATCGGCACCGCATCCTTGCGCCGCGGGGCTCAGATTCTCCACCGTCGCCCCGACCTCACGGTGGTGAACTTCCGCGGCAACGTGCAGACCCGGCTGCGCAAGCTCGCAGAGGGTCAGGTCGATGCCACCCTGCTGGCGATGGCCGGGCTGCGGCGCCTCGGCCTCGCCCACCATGCCACCGGGGCGCTGTCGACCGAAGAGATGCTGCCGGCGGTGGCCCAGGGGGCGATCGGCATCACCTGCCGGGCCGACGACGCCGCGGCACACCGCTTCCTCTCGGCCCTAAACCATCCCGCCACCCTGGTTCGCGTCACCGCCGAGCGTGCCTTCCTCGCCCGTCTCGACGGGTCGTGCCGGACGCCGATCGCCGCCTTGGCCGAGTTGGACGGCAAGGGTGGGCTGTCGCTCCGCGGCCTGATCATCAGTCCGGACGGCAAGACCGTCCACGCCGCATCGCGGTCGGGGACCGAAGCCGACGCCGCCGCCCTCGGCGACGACGCCGGCGGCGAGTTGCTGGCGGTAGCCGGGCCGGGGTTTTTCGCGTTCAAGGCGGAGTGAGGGCGGGGGATGCCCCTGACCGCCCTGCTCACCCGCCCGCGTGAGGACTCGGAAGCCACCGCCGCCGCCCTGGCGGCACGCGGCATCGCGGTGACCATCGAGCCGCTGCTGGACATCGTTCCCCTTGAGACGACGGTCGATGCGGCCGGGGTCCAGGGCATCCTCGCCACCTCGGCCAACGGCATTCGCGCCCTCGCCCGCGCCCTGCCCGAGCGCGCCCTGCCGATCTGGGCGGTCGGCGATGCCTCGGCGCGGGTGGCGCGCGCTTTGGGCTACGGTGCCGTCGAGAGTGCCGGTGGCGACGTCGACACCTTGGCCGCCCTGGTGCGTGCGCGCGTCGATCCCGCAGGTGGGGCCCTGCTGCATGCCGCCGGCACCGTCGCCGCCGGCGATCTCGGCGGTGCACTGGCCGCGGCCGGCTACGAGGTTCGCCGGGTGGCGCTCTACGAGGCCCGCACCGCCGCGTCTTTGACTCCCGCGCTGGCCGCGGCCCTGGCGCGTGGCGATATCGCCATGGCGTTGTTTTTCTCTCCCCGCACCGCCGCCACCTTTGCTACCTTGATCGCGGCGGCCGGCCTGGAGGCGGCGTGCCGGACGGCGACCGCCTATGCGCTGTCTCCGGCCGTCGCACGGGCGCTGGCGGCGCTGCCGTGGCGGGCGCTTCGCACCGCCGCTTCCCCCACCCAGGCGGCGCTGCTGGCGGCGCTCGACGACGACCTTCCCGCGAGGTGCCGATGACCGAGACCAACGACACGCCTGCGGAATCCGCCCCTCCCGCCGTCGCGGAGACCGAGACGCCCCGGCCGGCCCGCGGGTCCTGGCGGGCGACCGCCATCGTCGTGCTGTTCCTGGTCGCCGCCCTCGGTGTCGCCGGAATGCTGGTGTGGCCCCAGGTTCGGGGCATGCTCAAGGCGCCGACGCCGGTGGCCGCCGTCGATCCGATGGACCTCCTGCGCGCCGAGCTCACCGCCCCCCGCGAACGGCTTCAGCAATTGGAATCGCGCCTCGATACCGAGCGCGCCGCCGCCCTGCCGCCGCCCGACGTCGCCGGCCTCGAAGACCGCATCGCGGTCATGGAGCAGTCGGTTCGCGCCCTGGAAAGCCAGCCCAAGCCGGCCAAGCTGCAAGAGACGGTCGACGCCGTCGCCAAGGAGGTGGCCGAGGTCAAGCGCACCGCCGCCGATGCCGCCGCCGTCCTGCGCCTCGCCGACCGGATCGAGAAGACCGAGGCGACGGTGCGCGACTTCGAATCGCACCGCTCCTCGGCCGCCACCCTGTTGCTGGCGGTGGGGCAATTGCGCGAGGCGGTCAACGCCGCCCTGCCCTTCGATGCCGAGCTGCGCGCCCTGGCGGTGCTGGCCGGCGATCACGGCTCCGTCGCCGAGGCATTGGCGGGGCTCAAGCCGCGCGCCGCCGCCGGCATTCCCACCCGCCTGACCCTCAACGAGCGCTTCGGCCGCCTGGTTCCCGAGATGGTGCGGGCCGACGTGCTGCCGGCCGAGCGCACCTGGTGGCGCGAGACCCTGCGCCGGCTGGCCACCCTGGTGGTGGTGCGCCGCGAGGATGGTGCCGCCGAGGGCGCCAACGCCGCCGCCATCGCCGCCCGCACCCAGGCCCGGTTGACCGAAGCCGACCTCGCCGGGGCCATTGCCGAAATCGAAGGATTGAGCGCCGGAGCGGCGGAGGCGGCGCGGCCGTGGCTCGACGATGCCCGCGCCCGTCTGGCCGCCGACAAGGCGCTGTCCGAGCTGACCGCCCAGGTGGTGGCCTCGGTCGGCGGACGGCCTTGACCATGGGCCGGCTGCTGAAACTCCTGATCCTCGTCGCCTTGCCGGTCGTCGCCGCCGTGTGGCTGGCCGACCGCCCCGGCGAGGTCACCATCCGCTGGCAGGGCTGGCGCCTGGACACCAGCCTCGCCGTGCTGGTCATGCTGCTGCTGGCGGTGCTGGCCGTGGTCCACGGGCTGGGTACGGCGATCCGTGCCGTGCTGCGTTCGCCGGGGCGGTTCCTCGCCGCCCGCAAGTCGCGGCGGTTGAAAGAGGGCTATCGCGCCCTGTCCGACGGCCTGACCGCGGTCGCCGCCGGTGATTCCCGCCGCGCCCACCGTCTGGCGCGACGGGCCGACAAGCTGCTGCCCGACCGCTCGCTGACCGGCTTCCTCGGCGCCCAGGCGGCCGAGATGGCCGGCGATCCGACCACCGCGGAAAAGCATCTGGCCGAGATGGTCGAGCGCCCCGAATCGGCCTTCCTCGGCCTCAAGGGATTGCTGGCGCTGGCGCTGAAGCGCGGCGATCAGGCCCAGGCCCTCGATTTCGCCCGCCGCGCCTGGGCGCTGCAGCCCGGCGCCGAGGGGTTGGCGACCATCCTCTTCGACTTGCAGGCGCGGGCCGGACAATGGGCCGAGGCCGAGTTGACCCTGGCCGAGGTCAAACGCAAGGGCAGCATGGGCGGGGCCGACCTGCTGCATCGCCGCGCCCTGGTGCTGGACCAGCGCGCCGCCGCCGCCGAAGCGGCCGGGGACACCCGGGGGGCATTGACCTTGGCCCTTGACGCCCACCGCGCCGATCCGATGTTCGTTCCCGCGGCCGCGCGAGCCGCGCGCCTGCTCCACCGCCTGGGCAAGGACCGGCGGGCGACGGCGGTGATCGAGCACGCGTGGCGCGCCGCACCGCATCCGGCCCTGGTCGAGGCTTGGATCGCGCTGGCGCCTGCCGAAACGGCGCTGATGCGGGTCAAGCGCATGGAGCGGCTGGTCCGCGCCAATCCCGACAGTCTCGACGGTCATCTCGGCCTTGCCGAGGCGGCCTTGTCGGCGCGCTTGTGGGGACAGGCGCGCACCCATCTGAGCATCGCCGCCGAAGCGACCCCCAGCGCCCGCGCCTACGGCCTGCTCGCCCGCTTGGAACGCGAGGAGCGCGACGACGACGCGGCGGCGGCGGCCTGGACCGCCAAGGCCGCCGCCGCGCCCGCCGCCTCATCGTGGCACTGCGCCGCCTGCGGCCGGCAGGCCGAGACGTGGCAGGCGGTCTGCGCCGGCTGCGGCGCGGTCGACGGGCTGGAGTGGCGATAGCACGATGACTGCCCCCCGGAAGGGGAATTGGACGGCAGGCGCTTGCGTTCCCCTTGCCGCCGTCCTTCCGGCCTTGTATCCCTTGCCGGGCACGGGCGAACGGAGAGCGGATCGACATGGACAGCATCGGCATCGTGGGTGCGGGCGCCTGGGGCACCGCTTTGGCGGCCACCGTCCACCGCGCCGGACGTGCGGTGGTGTTGCAGTCTCATGAGCCCGACGTCGCCGCCGCCATCGCCGCCACCGGGGAGAATCCCCGCTATCTGCCGGGCGTGGCCATCGATGCCGGCATCCGCACCACCGCCGACCTCGCCGAGGCCGCCGCCGCCGACGTAGTGTTGCTGGTGGCGCCGGCCCAGCATCTGCGCGCCGTTTGCCGCGGCTTGGCGCCGCATTGGCGCGCCGGCACCCCGGCGGTGATCTGCGCCAAGGGCATCGAACAGAGCAGCGGCGCGCTGATGGCCGATGTGGTGGCCGCCGAATTGCCCACCGCGCCGGTGGCGGTCCTGTCCGGGCCCACCTTCGCCATCGAAGTGGCCCGCGGCCTGCCGACCGCGGTGACTCTCGCCTGCGCCGATGCGACGCTCGGCCAGCGGCTGGTCGAGGCGGTGGGCACCGCGACCTTCCGCCCCTATTATTCCGACGATCTGATGGGCGCCCAGGTGGGCGGCGCGGTCAAGAACGTGCTGGCGATCGGCTGCGGCATCGTCGAAGGCCGCGGCCTGGGCGACAATGCCCGCGCGGCGCTGATCACCCGCGGCCTGGCCGAACTGATGCGCTTCGCCGCCGCCAAGGGCGGCCGGGCGGAGACGCTGATGGGGCTGTCCGGTCTCGGCGACCTGATCCTGACCGCGGCGTCGGCGCAGTCACGCAACTATTCGCTCGGCTTCGCCCTCGGCCAGGGCCGCCGCCTGGGCGAGATCCTCGCCGCGCGCAAGAGCGTCACCGAGGGGGTATGGACGGCCGGCATCGTCGTCCGCCTCGCCGCCGAGATGAAAATCGAGATGCCGATCTGCGCCGCCGTCGACGCGGTCATCAACCGCGGTGCCGGCCTCGACGAGGCGATCCAGGGCCTGCTGTCGCGGCCGTTCCGTGCCGAGGGGCGGTAGGGCCCTCGCCCACCCGCCCAGGGAATCGCTTGAGTGGCTGCCGGTGGCGCGATAAGGTGGCGGATCGCGACTCACGAAGTCGCATAATCTTTGAGCCGGTCGCATAATCATGGAGACATCATGATCCGCCCGCTTCTCGTCGCCGCATTGCTCGCCCTGCCGGCCGCCGCGGACGCACACTTCCAAGAAATCATTCCCAGTACCGACATCGTCGCCGCGGGCGGCGATCATTCCGTTCGCCTCGACCTCGCCTTCACCCATCCGATGGAACGCGGCCCGGCGATGGACATGGCCCGGCCGCAGCGCTTCGGCGCCGTGGTCGACGGCAAGACCCACGACCTGCTCGCCACGCTGACGCCACGCACGCAGAACGGCAAGACCGCCTTCGAAGCGCGCTGGCAGTTCCGCGCCCCCGGCGACGGCATCTTCTTCGTCGAGCCCGCGCCTTATTGGGAGGCTGCCGAGGGAAAGTGGATCATCCACTACGCCAAGGTGGGGGTCGATTTCGCTGCCGGTACCGGGTGGGACAAGCTGGTCGGGCTGCCGGTGGAGATCGAGCCGTTGACCCGCCCCTACGGCCTATGGACCGGCAATGCCTTCCGCGGCATCGTCCGCAAGGGCGGCAAGCCGGTCGCCTTCGCCAAGATCGAGGTCGAGTGGCGCAACGACGGCTCGCTCAAGGCGCCGGCCGATCCCTTCGTCACCCAAGTGATCAAAGCCGACCGGAACGGCGTGTTCGCCTATGCGCTGCCGCGCGCCGGCTGGTGGGGCTTCGCCGCCCTGGTCGAGGCCGACAAGCCCCGGCCCGGCCCCGACGGCAAGCCGGCTCCGGTCGAACTGGGCGGGCTGATGTGGGTCAAAGCCGTGGACATGAAGTGATGGCCCATATCCCCGACGGCGTCCTCTCGCCCCCGGTCCTCGCCATCGGCGCGGCGCTGGCCGTGGCCGGCACCGGGCTGGGCTTGAAGGCGCTGCCGCCTGAGCGGGTGCCGGCGGTGGCGATGCTGTCAGCGGTGTTCTTCGTCGCCGCGCTGGTACACCTGCCGGTGGGGCCGTCTTCGGTGCATCTGATCCTCAACGGCCTGATGGGCGCGGCGCTGGGATGGGCGGCGGTGCCGGCCATCGTCGTGGCGCTCGTGCTGCAAGCCGTGCTGTTCGGGTTCGGCGGGCTGGTGGTCCTGGGGACCAACGTCACCAACATGGCGGTTCCGGCCCTGATCGCCGGCTGGGTGTTTCGCTCGCTGTGGCGGGCGCGACCCCGGAACGCCGCGCTCGCCGGAGCGGTGGCCGGCGGAGTGGCGGTAGCGCTGACGGCGCTGATGGTGGCCGGCTCCCTGGCCCTGTCGGGCCGCGAGTTCTGGCCGGCGGCGCGGCTGGTGACTCTCACCTACGTGCCGGTGGCGATCATCGAGGCCGCCTTCACCGCCGCTGCCATCGGCCTGGTCGCCCGCGTGCGCCCCGATCTGCTGGAGGCGGCGCGATGAGGCGATCCCTTGTGCTGGTCGCGTTCCTGTTGCTCGCCGCCCCGGCCGAGGCCCATCGGCTGAAGGTGTTCGCCACCGTCGATGGCGACAACGTGCAGGGAACCGCCTATTTCGCCGGTGGCGGCACGGCGGCGAACGTTCCCGGTCGCGTTCTCGGTGCCGATGGCGGCGCGATGGCCGCGTTTCGCACCGATCCCGAGGGCGCCTTCCGCGTTTCCGTCGGTCGGACCCATGTCCATGCCGTCGTCGTCGACGGCGGCGACGGCCATGTCGCCACCCTGACCCTGGGCGGCGAGGAGGCGAATGCCGCACCCGCCGCCGTCGCACCCGAACTGGCGGCGGCGGTCGAGCAGGCGGTGGCCCGTCAGGTGCGGCCGTTGCGCGAACAACTGGATGCCTACGAAGCCAAGACCCGCCTGCACGACCTCCTCGGCGGCATCGGCATCATCATCGGCGTGTTCGGTGTCTTCGCCTGGATACGCGCGCGACCGGAGACCGGCCATGGCCCCTGACAATGCCCGATGCCCGCTGGTCGCCCGCCTCGATCCCCGCACCCGGCTGCTGAGTCTGGCGGCCTTCGCCCTGGCCACCGTCGCCACCCACACCGCGAGCGGCCTCGGGGCGGCGCTGGCGGCCGCCGTGCTGCTGGCCCTCTGTGCCAGCCTGCCGCTGCGGGCGACGCTGGTGCGGCTGCTGGGACTGGAAGGGTTCATGGCGGTGGTGCTGGTCACCCTGCCCTTCACCACTCCCGGTGCGCCGCTGGTCGAGATCCTCGGGTTCTCCGCCTCGGCCGAGGGACTCCGGGCGGCGGTGACGATTGCGATCAAGGCCAATGCGGTGGTGCTGGCGACCCTGGCCCTGGCCGGAAGCCTGGAGACGGTGGTTCTCGGCCATGCCTTGGGCCGGCTGGGCTGTCCGGAGCGTTTCGTCGCCCTGTTCCTGTTCACCGTGCGCTATCTGGGTGTGCTGGAGGCGGAATACCGCCGCCTGCGCCTGGCCATGCGTGCGCGCGCCTTCCGCCCCGCCACCTCGTTTCACACCTGGCGCAGCTTCGGCCACCTGATCGGCATGCTGATGGTGACCAGCATCGAGCGCTCCGAGCGCATCCACGCCGCCATGCGCTGCCGCGGCTTCACCGGCCGCTTTCACTTCGACGACGACACCAGACCCGGACGCCTGGATCTCGGCTTCGGAGTCGCGCAGGCGACGGCGCTGGTGCTGCTGACGGTGGTGGAGCGGGCGTGAACGATCTGATCCGCCTCGACGGCGTCGCTTTCGCCTACGACGCCGCGCGGCCGGTGCTGGCGGGGATCGACTTCGCCCTCAGGCCCGGCGAGCGGGTGGGTCTGATCGGCGCCAATGGCGCCGGCAAGACCACCTTGCTGCACCTGATGGTCGGATTGGTCGCGCCGACCGCCGGCCGGATCGTCGCCTTCGGTCGCGAACGCCGGACGGAGGCGGATTTCCACGAGGTGCGCGCCCGCGCCGGCCTGTTGTTCCAGGATGCCGACGACCAGCTGTTCTGTCCCACCGTCGGCGAGGACGTCGCCTTCGGGCCGCTGAACCTGGGCAAGACCCGCGCCGAGGCGCGGGCCATCGTCGCCGAGACCCTGGACGCGGTGGGCCTTGCCGGGTTCGAGGACCGCGTCACCCACAAGCTGTCGGGGGGTCAGAAGCGCCTGGTTTCGCTGGCCGCCGTGCTGGCGATGCGCCCCGAGGCGCTGCTGCTCGACGAGCCCACCAATGCGCTCGACGAGGGGGCGCGCGGCCGCCTGCTCGACATCCTCGCCGGACTGACACAGGCGATGGTGGTGATCTCGCACGATCCCGAGGTTCTGGACCGCCTCGCCACCCGCAGCGTTCGCCTGGAAGCGGGAGTGTTGAACGGATAGTCTGTTCCATCGGCTTCGGAAGGACGAACGCCATGCACGGCAGCCATCACGGGTCCCACGACTCGCATCGTCACGAACACAAGCATGCGCACGGACATGAGCACACCCACGTGCACAGCCACGAACATGCCCACGGCGACACCGTCCACACCCATGCGCACGCCCATACCCACAGCCACGAGCATCTCCACCAGCACAGCCATCCCCACGGCCATGAGGAGGACGCCGAACACAACCATGGCGATCCGAAACATGCGTGGAAGCCCCATGAGCATCACCATATGGTCGAGGACTTGGGCTGCCACGACCACAATCATTAACCTTCGGTCGCGCGACTGATCCTTCCGTATCGACTGCTTGCCGGCCGGCTTCCGTCGGCGTGTGGCGGCGTATACACTGCGGCCCCGGGAAAGGGGGGGCGTATGAATTGGGCAAGGCCTTGGCTGATCGCCGCCATTGCCGCCGCGGCAGCCATCGCCGGACTGGCGGTGATCGAGCGGCAGGCGTGGGCGCGGCACCACGACCAAGCGCGCCTGGATGTGCTGGGCCGGCTGTCGATGATCCGCGCCCGCCTCGAAAGCGAACTCAACGGCACCCTGATGCTGGTCCGCGGCCCCGCCGCCGCCATCACCGCGCGCGGCGACCTCAGTATCGAGGACTTCAACACCCTCGCCCGGGACATGATGGCGCAGAAGCGGCACGTGCGGAACGTCACCCTGGCCCGCGGGACCGTCATCGCCGCCGTCTACCCCCTGGCCGGCAACGAGGCGGCCCTGGGCATCGATTACCGCACGCTGCCGCACCAATGGGCCCCGATCGAGCGCATGCTGCGCACGCGCCTGCCGGTGCTGGCGGGACCGGTCGCTCTGGTCCAGGGTGGCACCGCCATCATCGGCCGCATGCCCATCTACGGTCGCGACGGCCAGCCATGGGGGCTGGTGTCGATCCCCATCATGCTGCCGAGCCTGCTTGAAGCCTCGGGGGTCAGCGACGATGCCGCGCCGGTGGAGATCGCCTTGCGCGGCAGCGACGGTTTGGGGGCCGCCGGAGCGCCCTTCTTCGGCGACCCGGAACTGTTTTCCCGCCCCGCCGTGCTGCTCGACGTCACCCTGCCCGGCGGCAGCTGGCAGATGGCCGGCATGCCCAAGGGCGGCTGGGATGAGCAGACGCCGGTGACGGTGCTGCTGATTCGCGGACTCGGCGGAATCATGACCCTGCTGGTGACCGCCTTCGCCTTCTTCGGCGTCCGTTGGCTGGGCCGCGAGCGTGAGGCGCGCGACCATCTCGCCGCCAGCGAGACCCGGCTGTCGGTGTTGCTCGCCTCGTCGCCGTTTCCGATGGTGGTGATGCGGCACAGCGACGGACGGATCCTCTATGCCAATACCCGCGCCGGCCAGTTGCTGCACCTGCCGGTCGATGAACTCGAGGGCCATGCCTTGCCGAAAAGCGCCATCGCCCCGCGCGATCTGCTGCCCATGCGGGCCCTGCTGGCCACCGCCGGACGCATCGACGACCGGCAGGTGCGCCTTCGCGATGCCCGGGGCAAGCCGCTGTGGGGCCTGGTGTCGGTGCGGCCGGTGGATTTCGGTGTGCCGGCACTGCTGGTCGCCTGCAACGACATCAGCGCCCGTGTCGCCGCCGAACAGGCGTTGAAGGACCAGTTGGCCCTGCACCAGACGCTGATCGACACCATTCCCAACGGGATCTTCTACAAGGACACCGAGGGACGCCATCTCGGCTGCAATCGTGCCTACGAGGCGGCGCTGGGCCGCACGCGCGCCGACATCGTCGGCCGCACCTTTGCCGAGCTGGGTGCCGACGCCGAAGCGGGACGGCGCGCCGCCGAAACCGATGCCGCCCTGGTCGCCGGCCACGCGCCCATGCAAGTCTACGTCTCGGTGCTTCCCCGTCCCCAGGGCAATCCGGTGACGGCGATGGTGCACAAGGCCGCCTTTCCCAATGCCGCCGGCCTCCCCGCCGGGGTGGTCGGCGCGGTCACCGACATCACCGACCGCTTGGCGGTGGAAGAGGAGCTGCGCCAGGCCCGCGACGATGCCGAGGCGGCCAGCCGCGCCAAGTCGGAATTCCTGGCCGTGATCAGCCATGAGATTCGCACGCCGATGAACGGCATTCTCGGCATGGTCCACCTGCTGCAAGGCACACGGCTCGATGCCCGCCAGCAGGAGTGGGTGTCGACCATCCACGGCTCCGGCGAGGCCCTGCTGACCATCCTCAACGATATCCTCGATTTCTCCCGCCTGGAGGCCGGGCGCCTGGAGGTCGAGGCGTTGAGCTTCGATTTGCCCTCGGCATTGGCCGATGTGATGGCCTTGATGACCCCGCGCGCCCGCGAAAAGGGCGTCGAGTTGGCGGTGGATATCGCCGCCGACGTGCCCGCCGCCCTCACCGGCGACGCCGGACGCCTGCGTCAGGTTCTGCTGAACCTGGTCGGCAACGCGGTCAAATTCACCCCCCGCGGCGGCGTAGCGGTGTCGGTGTTCCTGATCGGCCAGCGCAATGGCCGGGCGATGCTGCGCTTCGACGTCCGCGACACCGGCCCCGGCATACCGCCCGAAGTCCTGGGCCGATTGTTCGAATCCTTCAGCCAGGCCGATTCCTCGATCTCGCGTCGGTTTGGCGGTGCCGGGCTGGGACTGGCGATCTGCAAGCGGCTGGTCGAGCTGATGGATGGCGAGATTGGCGTCGAATCCGAACCCGGTCGCGGCAGCCGGTTCTGGTTCACCCTGCCGTTCCTGATCGCCGATCCGGCCTTGCTGCCCGCCACCGGTCCCGCCGCCGCGGTCCCGCCGTGCCGGCCGCTGGAGATCCTGCTGGCCGAGGACAATCCGGTCAACCGCACCGTGGCGACGGTCCTGCTGGAGCAGGCCGGACACCGGGTTACCGCGGTTACCGACGGCGCGCTGGCGGTGCGCGCCGTCGCGGAGCGGCGTTTCGACCTGGTGCTGATGGACGTTCAAATGCCGGAAATGGACGGCTTCGAAGCAACCCGGCACATCCGCGGCCTGCCCGATCCGGCCCGCCACACCCCGGTGGTGGCGATGACCGCCAATGTCCTGGCCGGGGACGAGGAGCGCTGCCTGGCCGCCGGGATGGACGGCTACGTCGGCAAGCCGTTCCGCCCGGCGGAATTGCTCGCCGGCCTGCCCCGCTGGGCCGCCCTCAACCGGGCGGCGGAGTAGGGTCGAGCGAAACGGTCAGCGCGATGCGCCCTGCTCCAGGGTATCGAAATAGGCGATCATGTCCTCGATCTCGCGGTTGGACAGCGAGAAG
>JACRFY010000058.1 GCA_016212565.1 Magnetospirillum sp.
CTGGCGGCCATCGCCCGCATCTGCGGCCCGGCGGTGGCGGCGGAGATCCTGCTCGAAGGCCGGGTGTTCGACGCCGCGGAGGCCCTGGCCAAGCGTCTGCTCCACCGGGTGGTCGAGGACGACGCGGTGGAGGCCGAGGTGCTGGCGACGGCCCGGCGCATCGCCGCCGGCTCGCCGGTGGCCAATCGCAGCCACAAGCGCTTCCTCGCCCGCCTCGACGATCCCACGCCGGTGACGGCCGCGGAAATGGACGCGTGTTATGCCTTCCTCGACGGCGACGACTACCGCGAGGGGATGGCGGCGTTCCGGGAAAAGCGGAAGCCGGTGTTCTCGTGAAGGTTATTGCCTTGGGTGATACTGACAACTACCATTTCGTCCGCGAGGGAGAACCGAACGTGGCCGATAAGAAGCAATCTGAGGACTTGGAAG
This sequence comes from Magnetospirillum sp., assembly GCA_016212565.1. Classification (GTDB taxonomy): domain Bacteria; phylum Pseudomonadota; class Alphaproteobacteria; order Rhodospirillales; family Magnetospirillaceae; genus JACRFY01. Next base: position 430 of record JACRFY010000058.1, read on the forward strand.
GCGATCTCCTGCTGACAATGGTGGAGGCACTGACCGACATGTATGCTTGCCTCGCTGCGTTCGAAACGGATGTGCCGGTCAAGGAGCGTAAAAAGCGCATGTCGGATCTGAATGACAAGTTGACCGAAGTGGTCTGCGGCCTGAAAGCCTATCTTGAAAGCAGAGCCCACCGCGTCCAGTCCTGACTACTCATTTCCGGACCGCCGTTTCCAGGCCCTTCAGGACCAACTGCGTAGGCTTGGCGGCCCCATTGACCCGCCGCGCGAGCCTCCCCGTGATGGGGGGATGGAAACGCGCTTGACCAAGTTGGAAACCGAATTCGTCCACGTCCGCAAGGATCTCGACGACATCCGTTCCGAACAGAAGGACATTCGCAACATCCTCGGCGAAATGCGCATCACCCTGGCGCGCCTGCCGTCGAAGGGCGAATTGTTCGGCTACACCGCTACGGTGGCGGCAATTGCCTTCGCCATCGTAGCGCTATTCGTGGCCGTGTTGGCCTACCTCCAGGACCAGCGTATCGCCGGGAACGCAGTTGTCGCACCGCCAGCCGCCGCGGTGGCCCCGGCCCCTCTGCCGGCCGCCGCTCCGCCCGCGACAGGCAAATAGCCCCCTCACCGCCCCTCGACCTTCTTCCGCATCTCCCCGTCCAACGCCGTCGCCGCGCTGCCGGTCTGTCCCGGCCGCGCGCCGAGCTTGAGCGCCCTGGCGGCGAAGGCGCCGATGCCGACCGCGCCGCCGTCCACCTTGCCGCTGGCCGCCGAGAAGGTGGCGACGTGGATCGCCGTCAGCAACGGCTTGCCGCCCTGCCACACCATTACCGGCGCCCCGGAATCGCCGTGAACGGCGTCGCAATCGTGCAGCCACGCCCCCTCGCCCTCCCCCAGGCGGCCGGTGATGTGGCAGCCGACATGGGCCAGCGGCGCGTGGGCGCGGTCCTGGGCATAGCCCACCGTCACCACCCGCAGCGAAGCGGCCGGGTCCTCGCCGAGGCCGACCCAGCCGGCCTGCTCGCCGACCGCCTCCTCCAACTCCAGCAGCGCCCAGTCGTGAGCGGCGGGACCCGGGCCGTAGGCGACGCCGAAGCGCCACCCGGGGGCCAGGGTGGCGCGTTTCACCAAGGTATGGGCCAGGACACGGCCGCGGTCGTAGCCGGCGACGAAATGCATCGCCGACACCGGCATCTGCTGCCCGGTCTTGCGGTTGTAGAGGCAATGGGCGGCGGTCACCGCCAGGGCCGGGCCGATCAGCGCGCCGCTGCAATGGCCGCCCTGACCGTTGTTGACGCGGCCCACGGCGCTCCACGGATATTCGCCTCCCGAGACGGCGACGCGGTCGTCGGCGCCCTTGATGCCCTTCAGCCCCTTGACCGGATCGGCGCCCGCCGGCAGGGCGAGCAGCAGGACCGCGGCGGCTATAGCGACAGCCGTTGGCGAAGGACGGCGGCCACCGTGGCGGCGGCATTCAGCGGCGGATGCGTCCATGGTTCGACTCCCCCCTCCTCGGTCAGCGGGCGCGCCATCCCGGCGGCATACAGCTCCTCGTGCAGGCGGGCGTGCTTGGCCACCACCCAGCCCGGCGGGGCGTAGACATAGACCGGCGCCGGTGCCGCGCAGGCCTCGCAGCACATCGACACCGACTCGCCGGTGACGACCAGGATGTCGGCGAGGGCGAGAAAGCCGAAATAGGGATTGTCGCCCCCGGCGCCCCAGCGGAAGGCCAGGCACGGCTCGGGAAGGGCGGCCAGCAGGGCCGCTTCGGCCTCGGCCCCGGTGCGGCGACTGGTGGTGACCAGCACCGAGCCGCCGCTCGCGGCGGCCAGGGCGGCAACGCGGCGTCCCAACTCGGCGGCCATGGCGGCGGGAAACGGGCGTTGACGGGTCGCGCCGCCGACCACCGCCGCGATCCACGGCCGCTTCAATCCGGCGAAGCGCGGACGCCACAGCGCCGCCGCCTCGGCCAGCCGCGCCGGAGTCACCCGATGGGGAGCGCCGGTGATTTGCAGCCAGTTGCCGCTCGCCCGCAACGGCCCGTCGTGACGGGGCACGGCGATGAGGTCGAAGTCGTCGCGGCCGCCGGGTCCGGGATCCATGATCTGCGCCAGGAAAGCTCCCGATTGCCGCTTGATCCACCGGGCCACCGGCGCGGTGCGCCGTCCGGCGGCGATCACCAGCCGCGGCCACGGCGACGTCAGCAGCGCCGCCGATTCGGCGGTCAGACCGATCCGGCTGGCGCCGCGCAGCGGATTGGGCAACCGGCCCAGGCGGCCGTAGCGGATGTCCTTGACGAGGAACGGCAGCCCCAGCGCCTCGGCCACGCCCAGGCCCTGGGCGACATTGCCGGCCCGGTCGTCGGCCAGAACCCACACGGGACCATCCACGCCCTTCGCCTCCCTCGCTTGCCGCAAACATCAGACTCGACCAATTGCGCTTGCTTTGCAACCCCTCCCCTACCCAAAAGAAATGGCCTGCTGCACCGTATGCCTTGGTGCAACCGGATTGCCAGATTAGCCGATTACGGCTACTTTAGAGGATCCGCACATACAATTTGGGGTTTCGACGTGGCATTTGGTATTGCGACCCGCTTTGCGAGCGGCTTGGTGGCCGTTTCGCTGGCGACGGCGCTGGTGATCGGCATTGCCGTCAACGGCTATTTCTCGTACCTCGTCCATCAGGCCGAACAGCAGGAGTTGTCCGATCACTTCGACCAATTGGCGGCATCGATCGACGAGGCCGCGCGGCGCGCCGAGACCCTGGCCGCCCTGGTCGCCAGCCAGCCCGAGGTGCCGCGCCTGGTTGCGGCCGGCGACCGCGAGGCCCTGTCCAGGATGTTCGTCCCCGGCTTCGCCGTCCTCCGCCAGACCTACGGCGCCGAGCAGTTCCAGTTCCATTTGCCGCCGGCAACCTCGTTCCTGCGCGTCCACCAGCCGGCCAAGTTCGGCGACGACCTGTCGTCGTTCCGCCATACCGTGGTCCACACCAACACCACCAAGGCGCCCACCCGCGGGCTCGAATCGGGCGTCGCCGGGCTGGGCGTGCGCGGCATCGTGCCGCTGATGGCCGATGGGCGGCACATCGGTTCGGTCGAGTTCGGAATGTCGTTCGGCACGAACTTCTTCGACGCCTTCAAGCAGGCCTCGGCGGGCGACGTCGCCCTGCGCCTGCCCGCCGCCGACGGCACGTTCAAGACCTTCGCCTCGACGATGGGCGACACGGCGCACCTGAGCGAAACCGAACTCGCCGCGGCTCTGAAGGGAGCCCCGGTGGTCAAGACGGTCGTGTCCGGCGACCGCCGTTTCGCCGTGCTGGGACGCGCGGTCTCCGACTACAGCGGCAAGCCGGTCGGGGTCGCCGAACTGGTCCTGGACGGCAACGGCTATGCCATCCGCCAGGCCGAGGCCCGCCGCACCGTGTTGTCGCTGATCGCGGCCGCCGTGGCCGTGGCGTCGCTGTTGGGATGGGTCATCGCCCGCGGCATCACCCGTCCCATCCGCCAGATGACCGCGGCCATGGAGCGGATCAGCCACCACGACTTCGATATCGCGCTGCCCGGCATCGACCGCAGCGACGAGATCGGCAGCATGGCCCGCGCGGTCCAGGTGGTCGGCGAAACCGGCCGCCGCCTCAAGACCGTCGAGGAGTCGCAATCCGGACTGGTCCAGCAATTGGAGGCCAGCCACCGCGAGCTCGACATCAGCCTGCAAAAGCAACTGGGCGGCGTCGTCGAGGCGGCGATCCAGACCAACGAGGCCAGCATCGTCCTGGCGGTGGCCAAGGGCGAGGTGCAAAAGAGCGCCGAGGAGAGCCAGGCCATTGCCGCCGCCATCGAGGAGATGGTGGCCTCGGTGCAGACGATCACCGCCAATTCCGAGGTCGCGGCCCACGAAGCCGGCGACGCCGAATCGGCCGCCCGCGACGGCGTCAACGCCGCCGGCGAGGCCCGCCATGCCATGGAAACCATGCTGGTGACGGTGGCCGACGTCGGCCGCCAGGTCGATTCGTTGAGCGAAGCCTCGGGCCAGATCGGCGAGATCATCGATCAGATCGAGGCCATCGCCGCCCAGACCAACCTGCTGGCGCTCAACGCCACCATCGAGGCGGCACGGGCCGGCGAGGCCGGCAAAGGCTTCGCCGTGGTCGCCGCCGAGGTCAAGAACCTCGCCAATCAGACCGCACGGGCCACCGACAGCATCCGCACCCGCATCGGCGCCCTGCGCGAGGACATGGCCCTGGCCGCGACGGCGATGACCGCCAGCCGCCAGGCCGCCGAGCGGGGCCGCAGCGCCGTCGACGCCGTCACCGGACGCCTGGACACCATCGCCGGCCGGGTCGACAGCGTCACCGGCCGCATGCGCGACATCGCCGGCATTCTCGCCCAGCAGACCGCGGCGGCGCACGAGATCGCCGGCGGCGCCGGTCGCATCGCCACGCTCGCCGGCCGCAACCTCGACGAGTTGGAAACCGGCCTCAACACCATGAACCGCGCCAGCATGGTCCTGGACGCCCGCGTCGAGGATTTCGCCGCCGACGCCCGCGACCTGGCGATCATCGAGGTGGCCAAGAACGACCACATCCGCTTCAAGCGCTCGGTGTCCGACGGCCTGCGCGGACTTGGCTCGGTGAGTGCGGCAACCCTGTCCGACCACCACACCTGCCGCCTCGGCTGCTGGTACGAAGGCATCAAGGACCCCAAGATCACGAGCCATCCCGCCTACGCCCGGTTGTTGGAGCCGCACCAGCGGGTCCATGCCCACGGCCGCCGCGCCCTGGAATTGCAGGCCGCCGGGCAGTCGGATCAGGCCATGCACGAGGTCGAACTGTTGAGCGACGCCAGCCGCGAAGTGGTGGAGATCCTCGACCAGTTGCGGAGCGCCTTTGGCTGATCAGGGCGCTTCGGCGGCGATCGTCAACGGCGGCGGCGGTCGCGCCGCCGAGGGGGTGGCCGTGCCGCCGCAGGCGGCGGCCACGCGCTCGATGCGCGGGCGATCGAGGATGCCACGGTGGCGGAAACCGGCCATCGCGGTGGCCGACACCACATGCAGGCGGTTCGGCGGCGTCAGCATCACCCGCTCGACGTCCGCCGCCGGCATGCCACCGCTCTCCAGCACCGCCGCCACCTCCACCACCGTCGCCGCCAGCGCCGCGCGGTCCAGCGGCGAGTGGCGCGCACCGCGCAGATAGGGAGCGTGCAGCCCGACGGCTCCGGCAATCTGCCGCCGTGCGGCACCGATCACCGCCACCGCCGCCGCCGAGGCGGCCACCGCATCGGCGCGAACCACCGCCTCCAGCCCGGCCCAGCCGAACAGACGGCCGAGATAGGCCCCCGCCCAGGCATCGCCGCCCGGCGAATTGACGAACACCCGCTTGACCTGGGGATGATTGGCGAGAAGAACCGCCACCCGGCAGTGATCCATGGCCTGGATTTCACCGCGGACCGACAGTGCCGTGCCGGTGCGATCGGTGGTGAGGCCGATCTCCGCCCCTCTCGCCTTACCCACGGCCAGCGTCGCGATCAGGGCGAGGGTGAAAACAACGGCACGGTTGACAGCGTAGGCCATGGCACCCGCCTGTGCGGATCGTCTGTCCTATGCCAATTGGGGGAGGCCCCCCGCGCATTCAAGGGAGCGGCCCAACCACGCGAGCTCAGCAATCATCGGCCAGGGCGCCGCGGCAGAAGCCGGGATCGGCGGCGCCGTACTGGCACAGTTCGACGATCGCGCCGTCGGGATCGCGGACATAGGCCATGCGCTTGCCGGCGGCGACGATGTCGCGCGGCACCTCGATCACCGTCGCCACGGCCGCAAACCCGGCGGCCAACCGCGCCAGCACGGCATCGAGATCCTCGACCCGGATGGCGACATGGCGCAGACCGATGGTCTCGGGGCGGCTGTTGGCGGCCACCGGGCCGCCGTCCCGGCCGGGGAATTCCAGCAATTCGACCCGGCAACCGCCCCCCGGGGCGTCGAGGATCAGGCAGCGGGCGCGGACGCCGGGCATCGCGGTCAGGCGCTCGAACCACGGCCCCTCCAGCACCCGATCCATCACCGGCACCAGACCGATCCCGCGGACATAGAAATCGTGCGCGCGGTCGAGGTCGGCAACGACGATGTTGACGTGGTCCAGGCTCGCCACCCGCCCCTCCGCTACTCGGTCAGGGTCTGGACGAAATCGACCAGGAAAGGCGCGTTGCGGCGGCGTTCGCTATCCGAGCGGCCGAAGTTGTTGACCAGCTTGCGCATGAAGTGGCCGTCGCATTTCGGCTGATCGAAGAAGCAGCGGATGGCGAACATCTCGCCGACATGATCGGGAAGCTTCTGCGCCCACTTCATGATGCCGTCGCGGAAAGCGCCCTCGCGGGCCTGTTCCTGGCGGGCGTTGGGGCTGAACTCCTGCTCGTAGAGCTGGGCCAGTTCGCGGCCGCACTTGGCCAGCGCCTCCGGCTCGTAGCGGATCAGGTCCTTGAGGAGGACGATATGACGCTCGTCCGGCGGCTCGTAGAGACCGCGGGTGGCATCCTCGCGGAACAGCGGCCACGGATTGTCCTCGGCCTTCGGCCCCTTGCGGCCCCCCTTGTCGCCCTTGTCGCCCTTGGCCGAACGGAACGCCAGCCAGCGGGTATCCCAATTGTGCAGAATCGGATTGTTGACCTCGCCGGCCTGGAGGATCTCGATCACCTTGTCGCCGCCCACCTCGGCCCAGTTGTAGCTGATCGACAGCGCCTGCAGGTGGCGCGAGGCGCGCATCTGCGGCAGCACGAAGCGGCGCAGCACCTCGACATAGACCTGCGAGAATTCCGGCGCGATCAGGAACGGCACCCGGATGCCGCGCGACGGCCCGTTGATGCGCATCAGCCGCACGATCTTGGTGGCATACGCACAGAGGGTGTCGTCGAAAAGGGTGGGGAAATCGACGAACGGCTTGTCCTCGACCACCGGTTCGGCCGCAGCCAGTTGGGGGTCGGGAGTCGCCGCGGCCGCCAGCGGCCGGCGCGGCTGGGCGGTCTTCTTGCGCTCGCCGGGCGCCAATTGGGCGGCGAACAGCGGCGGCGGCTCCTTCATCGAGCCCGGCGCCCGCAACGTCTTGGGTGGCGCCGCCACCGCCCCGCGCGAGAACAGACCGCCGCTGTCGGCCTCCGGCCCGGTCGGGGGCAGGGGCGAGCGCGGCATGATGTCTTCAAGCTCGTCGGGACCGGGCGGCCCAAGCAACTGGCGGGCAATGCCCCACAGCACCTCGGCGTCTTCCTCGCGACTGCCGTCGTCGTGCGGCAGCAGGGGCAGGAAGCCCTGGCGGCGGGCATCGCGCAGGCGGTCGGGGCCGATGCGCTCGGCGGCCTTGGCGAGAATGACGTTGAAGACCACCGCCAGTTGGCGCTCGGTCGCCCAGCGGCGCGCCTCGGGATCGGCCAGGGTCAGGCGGCGCAACACCAGGATGTGCGAAATGTCGAGGTGATGGGTGGCGGCGATGAGATCGGCCACCTTACCGTCGAACGTCTTGCTGTCCCGCGGCTCCATCGTTGCGCCCCCGTCGGCCCGTTCTAGGCCCAGCCGTCGAACACTTGCGATTCAAAGCGATACCGCAGTCCCCGGCGGGAGGCAAGCGAAACGGGGAGGGCCTCAGGACTCGGTTGCAAGGTTGGCGACGAATTCGTCGGCCACCCGCTGCCAGGAAAAGCGGGCGGCGTGGGCGCGGCAGCGCGCGGGGGGAATGTCCAGGACCGCCAGGGCGGCGGCGCGCAGGTCCTCGGAAAGCACGCCGGCATCGGAGTCGCCGATCACGTCCAGCGGACCGGGAACCGGAAAGGCCGCCACCGGCACGCCCGACGCCAGCGCCTCCAGCATCACCAGCCCAAAGGTGTCGGTGCGACTGGGAAAGACGAAGGCGTCGGCACTGGCGAAGCAGGTGGCCAGTTCCTCGTCGCCATGGGCGATGTGGAACAGCGCCTCGGGATAGCGCCGCATCAGCTCCGCCCGGCTGGGGCCGTCGCCGACCACCACCTTCGACCCCGGCAGATCGAGGTCGAGGAAGGCGGGCAGGTTCTTGTCCACCGTCACCCGCCCGACATAAAGGAACAATGGGCGCGGCAGTCCGGCGAACGCGGTCTTCGCCCGCGGGCGGAACAGCGCGATATCGACCCCGTGGCTCCATTGGCGCAGGTTGCGGAAGCGCCAGTCGTCCAACTCGACCATGATTGCCGGACTGGGCACCAGCACCCCGCTCGACGGCGCATGAAAGGCGCGAACCACCGCATAGGGCACCGCCAGCGGCAGGCGGGTGCGGGCGGCGACGTACTGGGGAAACTTGGTGTGATAGGCGGTGGTGAAACGGCGCCGGCGCTTCCGGCACCACGCCCGCGCCGCCCATCCCAGCGGCCCCTCGGTGGCGATGTGGATGGCGTCGGGAGCGAAGGCATCCAGCCAGCGGGCGGTTCCACGGCCGGGAAACAGAGCCAGCGGAATCTCCGGATAGCTCGGGCACGGCATGGTGCAAAACGGCTCGGGCGACAGGATGCCGACGCGGTGGCCGGCCGCAGAGAGTTCGCGCTCCAGCGTCGACAGCACCCGCACCACGCCGTTGACCTGGGGGAACCAGGCATCGGTGACGATGGCGATTTTAAGGGAATCGGACATGGCGGAGATATGACGGATGACGGATGACTGCTGGATGAAATTCATGTGAAGAAAGTATTGCAGGACGATGACGGACAAAGGTCATATTTCCGTAATTTGACTTCACGAGCATGCAAATGCGATCCACTGTTCTGTAATACTTCCGGAGCAATGCCGTGACTCATCAGCTGATTTCCTCGGATATCCTGCCGGTCGCCACCCCTGAGGGGGTCGAAGTGCGCTTGGCGCGCGATGCCGCAGAGGTCGAGGCCTCGCAGCGTTTGCGCTACCGGGTGTTTTTCCAGGAAATGGGCGCCAAGGCGTCGGCGGAGGCCCAGGCGAGCGGACTCGACCGCGACGCCTACGATCCGGTGTGCAAGCACCTGCTGGCGCTGGCCGACGGCGAGGTGGTGGGCACCTACCGGCTGATCGACCGCACCGCCGCCGCCAAGGTCGGGGCCTTCTACTCGCAGGCGGAATTCGACATTTCCCCCCTGTTGAGCCTGCCGGGCGAAATCCTCGAACTCGGCCGCTCGTGCATCGATTCCCGCTGGCGGAATCGCGGCACCCTGCAACTGCTGTGGCAGGGCCTGGCCGGCTACATCATCGAGCACGACATCGGCCTGCTGTTCGGCTGCGCCAGCCTGCCCGGCACCGATCCGCAGGCGCTGGCGGCACAACTGTCCTATCTGGCCGAGAATCATCTCGCCCCCACCGACCTGCGCGCCCGGGCCCTGCCCGCCTGCGCCGCCGGAGCGGTGAGCGCCGATCCCGCCGCCGATCCGCGGCGGGTGCTGCAATCGCTGCCGCCGCTGCTGAAGGGCTACCTGCGCGCCGGGGCGATGATCGGCTCCGGCGCCGTGGTCGACCACGACTTCAACACCACCGACGTGCTGGTGGTCCTGCCCACCGCGGCGATCACCGCCCGCTACCAGCGCCGCTACGAGGGCAAGGCGGCGTAATCCCGGCGAACACTCGGACTGCCCCGTTCGCCGGTATTTGCGGCCATTGCGCCCGCGGCGGCATCACCGCCGCTTCACCTCCCGCAACTCCGCCTCGAAGGCCTCACCGGCGCGTTCGAGGCGGATGCGGCCGGGCTGGATGTCGGCCACCGTCCACCCCGCCACCTCGCCGCCCGGCTGCACCGACAGCAGGTCCTTGACGCCCTCGACCTGGATCAAGGCCACCCGCCCGCCCGCGGCGACGGCAATCCCCGCCACCGACAGATGCGGTGCCGAGGCCGGCAACGCTTCGACCTTGCGCGCCTGATGGATTCCGGCCGGCGGCCGGCGGCCGCGGCTGAACAGCGGCCGGTCGAGAGTCGCCGACAGACTCTCCAAGGGCGGCAGGGGATCGGCGTCGGCCGCCGTCCATGGCACCAACAGCGCCAGCCCGACCAGCCATCGGCTCCTCATGGCCGGGCTCCGCCGGCATAGGCCTGGACGTCGACCTCCACCGCCAGCGACGGCTCGCCGCGCTCGGCGCCGGCGCGGACCGGGGGACGGATCGACAGATTGTCGAGCACCAGATCGGGACGGCCCGTCTCCAGGGTGTAGAGCAGGCGTTGCAGCTGCGGCAGGGTCGCCTCGACCTGGATGCGCAGGCCGATGCGGCGGAACGGCCCCTCGGCGGCGGTCGGCAGGATGGCGACGCTGGCCAATTGCCCGCCGGCCGTCTCGACCGCCGCCTTGAGGCGATCCTGCACCTGAGCCGCCACCAGGGTGTCGCTGTCGCCGCCATAGGCGGCCGGCGCCCCCGCCGCCTCGACCCGCAGCGCCTGTTCCAGCGCCGCCGCGCCGGCGGTTAGGGCGGTGAGAGCGGCAAGGCGCCGCTCGGCCCGGTCCACCGCCGCATCGGCCTCCTGCCATGCCGAGACCAGCGGCGTCGCCACCAGCAGCCACGCCAGCGCCAGCGCTACGGCCAGGAATCCGACCGCCGCCGCGCGACGCAGGGAGGGCGGCGGCACGGTCATCGCCGGAATCCGGCGGCGAGATGGAAGCGCTCCAGTCCGTTCTGCGGGTCCTGGGTCAGCGGCGCGCGGAACTCGGCGCGGGTAAAGTCCTCGGCCTCCTCCAGGGCCCGCGCCACCGCGGCGGCGTTGGGCGAATAGCCCCACAGTTGCAACTCGCCGCCGGCAATCTCCACCTGGGTCAGCCACGTCTCGTCGCCCAGCACCTGCGACAGGCGATCCAGCGCCACCACCATCGGCGGCCGGGCCGTCTTGCGTTGATGCAGAAACGCCGCCTGCTGGCGCACCTGCTCCAGCCGGTCGCGGAGCCGGCCGGCCGCCTCGGCATGCCCGCCGGCGGCGGCGACCTCGGCCTCCAGGCGGCGCGCGGTGTCGGTGCGCTGCGCCAGAGCGATGGCAAAGACGACCGCCAGCGCCACCGGCACCAGCACCGCCACCACCACGCGAGGGCGGCGGCTCCAACGCCGCCGCCGTCGCGGCGGGGTGAGATCGAAGCGATGGGCCGAAGGCGAGTCGGCGTCGACGGCCACCGGGTCGATCCCCAGCCTCGCCGCGTGCTCCAGCGCCGCGGCGACGGCGGCGGCGGGCGCCGCCAGCACCTCGACCTCGATCCGCTTCGCCGCCGCGTCGCGACGGCCGAGGCGACAGTCGAAGGCCACCGCCTCCGCCGGCCACGGGGTCAGGCGGTCGATGTCGAAGCCCACCACCTGGCGCGGATTGGCCTCGGCCGCCAGCGGCAGGCTGATCCGCCGCCACAGTGCCGTTCCCGCCGGCAGGCGCAGCACCACCGGCTGGCGCCGGGCGGCCCCCAGCAGATGCGCCATCGCGGCGGCGTCGGCGGCGCGGCCGAGCAGGACGCCCTCGCGCGTCACCGCCGCCCCGTCCGC
>JACRFY010000059.1 GCA_016212565.1 Magnetospirillum sp.
CGCCGTGCCTCGAATCCGAGGCACGGCGCTCCTGCGAGCATTGAGCGAGCGGCCAAGCGGACGGACGCCCGCGCCCGGCGAGGGCCAACGATGAAACTGAGCATCGAGCGCCAAATATGGCGCTCGATGCTCTAGGGACGCCACGTCCCGAACGGCACCACCTTGTTGTCGATGTCGTGGCCGATGTCGGCAGGGCCGAGATAGGGAATGCCGGAGCGTTCGCACCAATAGCGGACCACCTCGTCCTCGCTGCGGCCGAATTCGGGGTCGTTGGCGGGAATGTCGCCGCATCGTCCCAGCCGGATCCCCGCCACCTGCCGGAGTGCCGGCGTGCTGGCGACCTGGCCGAGCGCGCGGTCGATGCGGTACATGGCTTCCGCGACCTCCTCCAGCATCAGCACGTGGCCGGAAAGGTCGGGCAGATAAGGGGTGCCGATCAGATGGGACAGGATGGTGAGGTTGAACGCCGCCGTCGGCGTGCCCGGCGCCACCGAGGGCTCCAGCGCGGCGGCGTTTCCGTCGACCAGGAAGGCCAAGGCGCGCCGGACCGCCGCCGCGCCGCCGCTGCGGTTGAGGTCGGCCGGCATCGGGCCATGGGCGAGGCGACCGATCCCGGCGCCGTAAAGGGCGCCGAGCATGGCCCCGGCATCGCTGTAGCCGAGATAGATCTTGTTGCCGGCCGCCGGCCGCAGCCCCGCCAGCACCGCTTCGATCAGGCGGAACGAGCCGTAACCGCCGCGGCCGAACCACAGCACGTCGAAGCTGTCGTCATTGGCGACGTCGAGGAAAGCCTGCGCCCGCAAGGCGTCGGTGCCGGCGAAGTGGCCGGATGATGCAAAGCACTGGGGATGGAACCAGATGTCCGGCCGGCTCTGTGGATCGATACCGGCCACCAGCTTCAGAATCCCCTCCTGCACGGCGGGGTTTATTCGGTTGCTCGGCGCCACTACGCCTATCTTTATTTGCCCATTCCGAGCCAACACCATAGTGCTTATTCGTCCCTTGCAAAGAGCGGCGGGCAAATTGTAGCTTCGGCCGATGGATCGAGATAGACTCTATTTCTTCTGCGGCATCGGCGGCAGCGGCATGCTGCCGCTGGCCTTGATCGTCCAGCAACGCGGCTTTGTCGTCGCCGGATCGGACCGGGCCCTCGACCAGGGGCGGACGGCGGGCAAGTTCGACTTCCTGCGCGCCCGCGGCATCGCCCTGTTCCCCCAGGACGGCAGTGGCCTGACCCGCGCCGACACCGTGCTGGTCACCTCGGCGGCGGTCGAGGAGAGCGTCCCCGACGTGCAGGCGGCACGCCGGCTGGGGGCGACGCTGGTGACCCGCGCCCAGTTGTTGGCGCAATTGTTCAACGCCGCGCCCACGGCGGTGGGCATCGCCGGCACCAGCGGCAAATCCACCACCACCGGCATGATCGCCTGGCTGCTGCATCGGGTCGGGATGGCGCCGACGGTGATGAATGGCGCGGTGATGAAGAATTTCGTCACCGCCGAGGCGCCGTTCGCCAGCGCCCTGGTCGGCAGCGGCACCGTGTTCGTCGCCGAGGTCGACGAAAGCGACGGCTCCATCGCCCATTACACCCCGCAGGTGGCGGTGCTCAACAACGTGGCCTTCGACCACAAATCCCTCGACGAGTTGCGCCCGTTGTTCCGCGACTTTTCCGCCAAGGCGCAGAGGGCGGTGTTGAACCTCGACAACCCCGAGACCGCCCGTCTGGCCGCCGCGCTGCCGGCCGAACGGCGGTCGACCTATTCCTTGAGCGACACGTCCGCCGATCTGCTGGCCAGCGCGGTGGTGCCGGCGCCCGATGGCATCGCCTTCCGCGTCCGCGAAAGCGGAACGGCGCCGATTGCCGTGCGGCTGGCGGTGCCGGGGCGGCACAATGTCGCCAATGCCCTGGCGGCGCTGGCGGCGGCCCGGGCCCTGGGCGTCGGGCTCGCCGACGCGGCCCTGGCGCTGGACGGCTTCGCCGGCATTCGCCGCCGCCTCGAAGCGGTGGGCCGCGCCGGCGGGATCACCGTGATCGACGATTTCGCCCATAACCCGGACAAGATCGCCGCCACCCTGGCGACGCTGCACGACTTCCCCGGACGCCTGCTGCTGATGTTCCAGCCGCATGGCTTCGGGCCGCTTCGCCTGATGAAGGCGGAGCTTGTCGCCTGCTTCGCGGAAAATATGGCCCCCGACGACGTGCTGGCCATGCCCGAGCCGGTCTATTTCGGCGGCACGGTGGACCGCAGCGTCGGCAGCCGCGACATCGTCGCCGGCATCCAGGCCAGGGGCGGCAGGGCGCAGGATTTTCACGACCGCGCCGCCTGCGGCGACCATCTTCTGGCCTTGGCCCGCCCCGGCGACCGCATCGTCGTCATGGGCGCGCGCGACGACACCCTGTCCACCTTCGCCGAGGACCTGCTGCGGCGCCTGGACTCGTCCCCCCGTTAACCGACGCTCGCGAGCGCCGCGCCCGCTGCCGGCCGATGCGCAATTGCGGCGACGCCGTGCCGCCCCCTCTCCGCCCTTTGCCCCGCGCCTCCGCCGTTCGTATGAGTTGCCGCCAACCGCCAGGGCGCGATTTGCAGGCAAATCCATGAATACACCATGGGAATCCCCCGCCGGCATCACGTTCGGCAGTATGGAATGCGGGGGAACCCTGAGCCGCGATACAGACGATATATGGATATCGCATTGTCGCAGTCCTTTTCATTAAGCATAATATGACCAAGGTGGCCCGGCCACTTCAGGCTGTCTCCAGTGTGGGATCGAACCATGCCCGCTCGCGATCAGCGTCACCCGATCCGGTTCACCGGCGCGCAGACCATTCGTTCGGTGGCGGAGGCGCGTCGCGCATTGGCCGGGGCCCTGGCGGCGTCCGACGACGTCGGCCTCGACCTGACCGAGGTGTCCGAGGCCGACGTCATGTTCCTGCAAACGATCGTCGCCGCGGCCGCGAGCGCCCGGGTCCGCCGGATCTCCTTTACCCTCGCCGGTCCGCCCGGCGCCGCCGTCGTCGACGCCGTCCGCCGTGCCGGGCTGGGCGCCGATCCGTTCTGGTCGACCACCACAGGGGCACTGCCATGACCAAGACCCTTCTTTGCGTTGACGACTCGGCCAGCATGCGCCAGATGGTCAAGCTGACGCTGGGCGGTGCCGGCTATCAGGTGGTCGAGGCCGCCGATGGCCGCGAGGCGTTGCAGAAGGCCCAAGCCGGGCAGTTCCACGCCGTGGTCACCGACCTCAACATGCCGGTGATGGATGGACTGGCGCTGATCCGCGAGCTGCGCGGCATGCCGGCCTATAGCGGCGTGCCGATCATCTTCCTCACCACCGAATCCGACGACGAGCGGAAGAAGGAGGCCAAGGCCGCCGGCGCCACCGGCTGGATCACCAAGCCCTTCCAGCAGGATCAATTGGTGAGCGTGATCCGCAAGGTGATCGGCGAATGACCGCCGCCGCCTCTCCTGCCGACACCTTCCGCCAGGAAGCGCAGGAGCTGCTCGAACAACTGGAGGCCGCCCTGCTCGACCTCGAAGAGCGGCCCGACGATCACGCCCTGATCGACACCGCCTTTCGCGCCCTGCACACCCTCAAGGGCTCGGGGGCGATGTTCGGCTTCGACGCCCTGGCCGCCTTCACCCATCATGTCGAGAACGCCTTCGATCTGGTGCGCAAGGGGCGCCTGGCCCCGTCGGAATCGCTGATCGGCCTGACCCTGGCGGCGCGCGATCACATGCGGGCGTTGATCGAAGACCCCGAAGCGGCCGACGCCGCGACCGGTACCGCCCTGCTCGCCCGCCTGACCGAAGTGGTGGGATCCCCCGCCGAGGCCGCCGCCCCGGCTCCCGTCGCGGTCCCGGACGAGGTCGCGTCGACCACCAACAGTTGGCGGATCCGCTTCCGTCTGCCGCCCGGCGCGGCGGCCGCCGGCACCAATCCGTTGCTGCTGCTCGACGAATTGCGCGCGTTGGGCAGCTTCGACGTCGTCGCCCTGACCGATGGCGTGCCGGCGGTGGAGGACATCGACCCCGCGACCCTCTATCTGGCCTGGGACGGGGTGCTGACCACCACCGCACCGCGCTCGGCCATCGACGACGTGTTTCTGTTCGTCCTCGACGACATGGAACTGAAGGTCGAGCCGCTCGATGCCTCGTCGGCCCCCCCGCGCCTGGGCGAAATCCTCGTCGAACGCGGCGACGCCAAAGCGGAAACGGTTCAGCAGGCCGTCCAATCCCAGGAGCGTCTGGGCGAGATCCTGGTCAAGACCGGCGCCGTATCCGGCGATGCCGTCGCCGCCGCCCTGGTCGAACAGCGCCACCTGCGCGACGCCGAAGTGGCGCGGAGCGCGGCCAAGGCCGCCGACAGCATCCGCGTTCCCGCCGAACGCCTCGACGACCTGATGGACCGGGTCGGCGAACTGGTGATCGCCCAGGCCCGGCTGCGGCAGTTGGCGATCGGCAGCGGCAACCTTGCCCTCAAGGCGGTGGCCGAGGAAATCGAGCGGCTGGCCGCCGAATTGCGCGACACCACCATGGTCATCCGCACCGTCCCCATCGGCTCGCTGTTCGGCCGCTACCGGCGGCTGGTGCGCGACCTGTCGCGCGATCTCGGCAAGGAGGTGGAGTTGTCCACCGCCGGCGAGGACACCGAGCTGGACAAGACGATGGTCGAGCGGCTCAACGATCCGCTGGTCCACCTGATCCGCAACTGCATCGACCACGGTCTCGAAACCGGCGACGGACGCCGCGACGCCGGCAAGCCCCCCACCGGCCACATCCAGCTCGCCGCCGTCCATTCCGGGGCCGAGGTGCTGGTCAGCATCCGCGACGACGGACGCGGCCTCGACCGCACCCGCATCCGCGCCCGCGCCGAGGAGCAGGGGCTGGTGGCCGCCGGGGCCAAACTCGGCGACGCGGAACTCTACCAACTGATCTTCCACCCCGGCTTTTCCACCGCGGCGGCGGTGACCAGCGTCTCCGGCCGCGGCGTCGGCATGGACGTGGTCAAGCGCACCATCGAGGGCCTGCGCGGCACCGTCGAGGTCGACAGCACGCCCGGCCAGGGCACCACGGTGACGCTGCGCCTGCCGCTGACCCTGGCGATCATCGACGGCCTGCTGGTGCGCATCGGCGACGGCCGCTACGTCATTCCGCTGACCGCGGTCGAGGAATGCGTCGAACTCACCACCGCCGAGGACGGACGGTCGCGCGGCACCAGCCTGCTCAACATCCGCGGCGATCTGGTGCCGTTCCTGCGCCTGCGCGAGATGTTCGCCGCGACGGTGCCCGCCGACGCCTATCAGAAGGTGGTGATCGTCTCGACCGGCGATCTGCGGGTCGGGCTGGTGGTCGATCAGGTGATCGGCGACCACCAGACGGTGATCAAGTCGCTGTCGAAGCTGCATGCCGACGTCGACTGCTTCTCGGGGGCGACCATTCTCGGCGACGGCACCGTGGCGCTGATTCTCGACGTGCCGCATCTGGTCGAGTTCGGGCAGGTGCGCGAAGAGCGGCAAAGGGCATCGTGAAAGGGGAGCGGCGATGACCAGATGGAGCGGCAACCGGACCCTCGAAGTGGTGACCTTGGCGCTGGAGGGCAACATCTTCGCCCTTGAAGCGTCGGTGGTGCGCGAGATCCTCGATCTGGTGCCGATCACCCAGGTCCCCAATGCCCGGCCGTTCGTCGGCGGACTGATCAATGTCCGCGGCAAGGTGGTGCCGCTGGTCGACCTGCGCGTGCGCCTGGGCATGGCGCTCAAGCCGCCGACCATCGACACCCGCATCGTCGTCATCGAACTGGCCGGGGACGGTGCGACGCTGATCGTCGGCCTGCTCGCCGACAAGGTCTACGAAGTCACCGAGGTGGCCGCCGCCGCGCTGGAGGAAACGCCGCGCATCGGCCTCGGCTGGCCGGCGGAATTCATCCGCTGCGTCGGCAAGCGCGGCGACGAGGTCATCGTCGTCCTCGACATCGACCGTGCCATCACCGCCGACCCGCACGCCCAACCCGCCGCGGCCGCGTAACAGGAAAGGTTGTCCCATGCGCCTGACCATCAAACTCAAACTGGCAGCCGCCTTCTCCGCAATTATCGTCATGATGATCGGCGCCTCGGTCCTGGCCATTGTCGATTTGAGAGAGGTCAACAATCGACTCGACGACATGGTCGACCACTCGGCCAAGCGGCTGGCGATGGCCCAGGACATGGACAACATCCTCGGCGACATCGCCCGGGCGGAAAAGAACTTGATCCTGGAGGATACCCAGCAGGGCATGGAGGGCTACGCCGCCCAGATCCGCAAACAGGCCGAGGCCATCAAGAAGAATGGGGAGCAATATCGCGCCCTTGCCAGCGAGGAGGACCGGCGCCGCCTGGCGGAATTCGACACCGCCTTCGACCAGTTCATGGCCACCGACGCCAAGGTGCAGAAGCTGGCGCTGGAGAACACCAACCACCGCGCCACCCTGATGGCCCAGCAGGAGGGCGACGAAGCCGCCGATGCGGTGGTCGAGATCCTCAAGCCGGTGGCCGCCCGCACCGAGGGCAGTCCGGAACGGCTGCGCACCGCCGTCCTCGCCGCGCGCCTGTTGGCCGCAATGGGACTGGCCCAGCGCAGCCAGCGCGACATGATCCTGGCCACCGACGCCGCCGCCATCGCCCGCTACAACAAGGCCGCCCAGGAGCACCTCGCCGAGGTGCGCACGGTCCGCGAGGCCCTCGAACGCTCGGCCACCGACGACGACCGCCGCCGGGTCGAGCAGGCCGGCGAACGGTTGAACCGCTGGCTGCCGATCGACGAGGCGGTGCGCAAGCTGGGAACCGCCAATACCAATGCCCTCGCCTTCCAGGTGACCGTCACCGAGGGCCGCGACACCCGCGTCAAGGCCGAAGCGGCGCTGGACGCGTTGGTCGACCTCAACCATCACGAGATGGACAAGGACCGCGACGAAGCCGACGCGGACTATGCCTCGTCCCGCAACCAGTTGCTCGGCCTGCTGCTGGTCGCGGTGCTGCGGGCCGGCGGCACCGCGGCGTGGATTTCGCTCGGCGTCTCGCGCGGCCTCACCCAGGCCGGCGGGCTGGTTCAGGCGGTGGCCGGCGGCGACCTGACCCGCACCGCCACCATTTCCACCCAGGACGAGATCGGTGACCTTCTCGGGCACGTCAATGCCATGGTCGCCAAGCTGCGCAGCATCGTCGGCGACGTGCTCGGGGCCGGCAACAACGTCTCGTCGGGCAGCCAGGAGCTGTCCTCGACCGCCGAGCAGATGAGCCAGGGGGCCACCGAACAGGCCTCGGCGTCGATGGAGGAAATGGCCGCCAACATCAAGCAGAACGCCGAGAACGCCAGCCAGACCGAAAAGATCGCCCGCCAGTCGGCCAAGGACGCCCAGACCAGCGGCGAGGCGGTGACCCGGGCGGTGGCGGCGATGAGCACCATCGCCGAGAAGATCCTGATCGTCCAGGAAATCGCCCGCCAGACCGACCTGCTGGCGCTCAACGCCGCCATCGAGGCGGCGCGGGCCGGCGAGCACGGCAAGGGCTTCGCGGTGGTCGCCTCGGAGGTGCGCAAGCTGGCCGAGCGCAGCCAGGCGGCGGCCACCGAGATCAGCACCCTGTCCGGCGACACCCTCAAGGTGGCGGGCGAGGCCGGGGAGATGCTGACCCGCCTGGTTCCCGACATCAAGCGCACCGCCGAACTGGTCGAGGAGATCACCGCCGCCTGCCGCGAGCAGGACATCGGCGCCGAACAGATCAACCAGGCCATCCAGCAGCTCGACCAGGTGACGCAGCAGAACGCCGCCGCTTCGGAGGAGATGGCCGCGACGTCCGAGGAACTGGCCTCCCAGGCCGAGCAGTTGCAGGGCACCATCGCCTTCTTCCGCACCGACGACCAGGGCCGCGAGCGCCCCGCCGCCCGCCCCGAGGCGCCGCGGCGCGGCACGGTGGCCCACATCGGACCGGCCAAGCCGGCGGCAGCGCGCAAGGCGCCGGCCGCCAAGCCGAAGGGCAACGGCAAGGCCGGCTTCGCCTTCGATCTCGGCAAGGGCGCCGACGCCGAGGACGCCGAGTTCAAGGCCTATTGACGGAGACGGCGATGCCCCCCGTGCATGAGGACGTGCAATACGTCACCCTGGGCATCGACCGCGAGGTGTTCGCGGTCGACGTCCGCCGGGTGCGGGAAATCCTCGACGTGCCGGCGATCGCCCGCCTGCCCAACGCCCCCGCCGACCTGCTGGGAATGATCGACGTGCGCGGCGAATGCGTGCCGGTGATCGACCTGCGCGCCAAGCTGGGCTTCCCCCCGGCGGCGATGAGCGGCCACACCCGCATCCTGGTCCTCGAAGTCGAGGTCGGCGGCCGGCCCCTGGTGCTGGGGGTGATGGCCGACCGGGTGTTCGAGGTCACCGCCCTCGACGGCGCCGGCATCGAGCCGCCGCCGGAGATCGGGGTGCGCTGGCGCTCCGAGTACATCCACGGCGTCGGCCGCCGCGGCAACGCCTTCGTCGTCGTCTTCGACCTCGGCGCCCTGTTCGCCGCGGAGGAGGTCGCCCTGGTCGCCGGCGACCGTGCGGCGCCATGAGTGCAGCGGTGGAGTGCTTCGGCGGCCTCAGCGAGCGCAACTTTCGCCGGCTGGCCGAGTTCGTTCACGGCTACAGCGGCATCCGCATGCCGCCGGCGAAGAAGACCATGCTGGAGGGACGGCTGCGCCGCCGGGTGCGGGCGCTGGAGCTGGACAGCCTCGATGCCTATTGCCGGCGCCTGTTCGAGGAGGGCGGCCTGGACGCCGAGGTCGTCCACCTGATCGACGCGGTGACCACCAACAAGACCGATTTCTTCCGCGAGCCCGAGCACTTCCGCTTCCTCGCCGAAACGGCGCTGCCGCAGCTCGCCGGGCGCGGCTGCGGGTTTGGCCGCCCCTTCACCGCATGGAGCGCCGCCGCCTCCACCGGCGCCGAAGCCTACAGCCTGGCGATGGTGCTGGCCGAGTTCGGCGCGTCCCGCCACGGCTTCCGCTTCGCGGTGCTGGCCACCGACATCTGCTCCGAAGTCCTGGAGACCGGCGCCCATGGCGTCTACCCCGCCGAGATGGTCGAGCCGGTGCCCGCCGAGCTGCGCCGCCGCTATCTGCGCCGGGCCCGCGACCCCGCCGCCCGGACGGTGCGGGTGGTCCCCGACCTGCGCTGCCTGGTCCACTTCGCCCGCCTCAATCTGGTCCAGGGTCCCTATGACCTCGACCTTGCGGCCGAGGTGATTTTCTGCCGCAACATCCTCATCTATTTCGACAAGTCGACCCAGGAGGCGGTGACGCGCAATCTGTGCCATCATCTGGCACCCGGGGGGTTCCTGTTCATCGGCCACTCGGAATCGCTGATGGGCTTCGATCTGCCGCTCCGTCAGGTCGGCACCACCATCTTCCAACGCCGATAGGGGGCGCCATGGCCGGCAAAGTGCGCGTTCTCATCGTCGACGACTCGGCCTCGGTGCGCCAGACGCTGACCGACATCCTGTCCTCCGACGCCGACATCGAGGTCATCGGCACGGCCGCCGATCCCTTCGCCGCGGCACGCCGGATGCAGCAGGATCTTCCCGACGTCATCACCCTCGACGTCGAGATGCCGCGCATGGACGGGCTCACCTTCCTGAAGAAGATCATGAGCCAGCGGCCGTTGCCGGTGGTGATGTGCTCGTCGCTGACCGAACAGGGCTCGGAAACGCTGATGCAGGCGCTGGAAGCCGGCGCCGTCGACATCATCCTCAAGCCGCGCACCGACACCCGCCAGGCGCTGATCGATTCGACCATCGCCATCTGCGACACGGTCAAGGGCGCCGCCCGCGCCCGGCTGGGGCGGACGCGGGCGGCGCCGCGATCGGCCGAGGTGACCCGGAAGCTCACCGCCGACGTCATCATGCCGCCCCCGGTCGCCGGTCGCCACGCCATGGCCCGCACCACCGAGAAGGTGGTGTGCATCGGCGCCTCCACCGGCGGCACCGAGAGCCTGCGCCGGGTGCTCGAAGCCCTGCCCGCCGACTGCCCCGGCATCGTCATCGTCCAGCACATGCCCGAGAAATTCACCGCCGCCTTCGCCCGCCGTCTCGACAGCCAATGTGCGGTGACGGTCAAGGAGGCCGCCGACGGCGACCCGGTGCTGCGCGGCCACGTCCTGATCGCGCCCGGCAATCGCCACCTGCTCTTGCAGCGCAGCGGGGCCCGTTACCACGTCGCCATCAACGACGGTCCGCTGGTGTCGCGCCACCGTCCCTCGGTCGACGTGCTGTTCCGCTCCGCCGCCCAGTATGCCGGCGCCAATGCGGTGGGGATCCTGATGACCGGGATGGGCGACGACGGCGCCAAGGGACTGCTGGAGATGCGTCAGGCCGGCGCCTTCACCCTGGCCCAGGACGAGGAAAGCTGCGTCGTGTTCGGCATGCCCAAGGAGGCCATCGCCCTGGGCGCGGCAGAGAAGGTGGTGGCGCTGGACCACATCCCCCTGGAAATCCAACGGGCCGGACGGCAGTGAGAAAAGGGACCCGCCGATGACATCCGCTCGCGACAGGCAGATCCATCCCCTGGCGGTCGCGTTGGAGCGTGCCTTCGCGCCCGTCGAGCCGGTCTTCGCCGAAGCCGGCCGCCTGCTCGCCGAGGCGGTCGGCGAGTTGCACGGCATCGCCGACGCCTTTCGCGCCATGGCCGGGCGGATGGACGACCAGGACTGCGCCGAGGCCATCGCCCAGTTGCAGGAGCTGTCGCGCCACCTCGCCGGCCTCGCCGATTGCACCGAGGCCAGCCGGACGCGGCTCGACGGCATGGGCGGGCAGACCGACCGCCTCGCCAGTCGTCTCGGCCGCTTGCAGAATACCATCGCCGAGGTGCGGGTCCTGGCGGTCAACGCCAAGATCGAGGCCGCCCACGTCACCGTCAGCGGCATCGACTTCACCGTCTTCACCCGCGAGATCGGTCGCCTGGCGGTTCTGGCCGGCGAGGAGCTGGGGCGTCTGGGGACGGCGATGCGAGCCCTCCAGGACGACCTCAATTCGGCCCGCGCCGCCCTGGAGGCGTTCACGCGCCAACATCGGACCTCGCTGGCCGCCGTGGCCGGACGGCTCGACGAAACCCTGGCCGCGGTGTCCCGCCGCCGCCAGGACTCGGCCGAGGCGATTCGCGTCCTCGCCGACATCTCCGGCCACACCGCCGCCGCGGTGGCGCAGGCCGTGCAATCGTTGCAGATCGGCGACATCACCCGCCAGCGCAGCGAGCATATCCGCGACGCCCTGGCCACCCTGATGGATATCCTCGACGGCGGCAGCGCGGCGCTGGACCCGGCCCACCAGGCGGTCCTGGTGGCCTCGGTGTGCAGCCTGCAATCGGCTCAGGCGCGACATGCCGCCGAGGCGATGGAGCACGACCTCGCCGCCACCGAGGCCACCCTGAGGTCGCTGGCCGCCGACATCGCCGTCCTGCCCGACCGTTGCCAGGCAGCCTACAGTGTCGCCGCAACCCCCGGGGCGTCGTTCCTGCTCGCCGTCGGCCGCCAGCTCGAAGAGGGCGTGCGGCTGCTGGAGAGCTATGCCGCGGCGCGGGTCGGCGTCGACCGCCTGGTCGGCGACGTCGCCGAGGTGGCCGCCGGCATGGTCGGCCATGTCGAGGCGGTGCAGTCCATCGAAGCGGAAATGCGGGTGATGGGGCTCAACGCCACCTTCAAGTGCGCCCGCCTCGGCGCCGAGGGGCGGGCCCTGAGCATCGTCGCCCAGGAACTGCGCGCCTACTCCAACCGCACCGCCGAGGATGGCCACGGCATCAAGGTGGGAATCGAGCAACTGATCGAGGCCGCCCACGAAATGGACGCCGCCGAGCGGCAGGGGCTTCAGGCAACGCAGATGGAGGCGGCAATGGCCGCCGGCGTGCAGGTGCTGGAGCGGGCGGGAGCGGACATCGACCCCCTGCTGGCCACCGTCGCCCGCCGTGCGGCGGCGGCGGCGGCGGCGCTGTCGCGGGCCATGGCGGTGCTGGCCGCCCATCCCGAGTTCGCCGCCGCCCTGGTCGACTGCTCCACCGCGCTGGCCGCGCTGGCCCGCGACGCCGAAGCCGATGCCGGCGGCGGCGATTTCGCCCAATTGCGTGCCGAGATCCTGCAAACGCTCGGCACCCGCTACACCATGGCCAGCGAACGCAAGGTCCACGACCTGCTGTTCGGCAACGGCAACGGCACCGCACCACCGCCGCCGACGGTCGACAGCGTCCTGTTCTGACCGGACCTCATACCGGCGGCATGACTGTTCCATTCATGCCGCGAGGGTTTCGCTCAAGCGCCGCGCCGGCTTAACCAACGGCCGATGAGTCAACCTCATCGGCCGTTGGTATCAGGCGGTCGCGTCGCACACCGCCGCCGCATCGACGATCGCCCGGCTGGCCGGCAGGTGCACCGCCACCGTGGTGCCGTGGCCGGGATGGCTGTCGATCACCAGGTCGCCGCCGTGCAATTCGATCAGGCCGCGGCAGAGCGGCAGGCCGAGCCCGGTACCGTCGGCGTTGCGCTGCAGACGGCTGTCGACCTGGCCGAACGGCTGCAAGGCGGTGGCCAGTTGCTCGGCATTCATGCCGACGCCGGTATCGGCGACGGCGATGACGAACCCCAGGGCCGGATCGAGCCGCGCCGACAGGGTGACCCGCCCGCCGTCGGGGGTGAACTTGACGCTGTTGGACAACAGGTTGAGCACCACCTCCTTGAGACGCCGGCGGTCGGCACGCAGCGGCGGCAACGGCAGCACGGCACCGATCACCACGATGCCGTGGCGGTCGGCGCTGGGGCGGATCAGGCGGATGCAGGTCTCCAGCAACTCGGCGAGGTCGACCCGTTCCTCGCGCAGCACCAGCTTGCCGGCTTCGATGGCGGCGACGTCGAGGATCTCGTTGATGAGGTCGAGCAGGTGTGTGCCCGAGGTGTGAATGTCGGCGATGTAGCCATGGCTGCGCGGGGGCAAGACCTCGCCGCCGGTCCCCGACAGCATCAGATCGGAAAAGCCGATGATCGCGTTGAGCGGCGTGCGCAGCTCGTGGCTGACATTGGCCAGCAGCTCGGACTTCACCCGGCTCGCCCGTTCGGCGGCAGCGACGGCCAACCGGCGCTGGCGTTCGCGGCGTTCGAGCAGAAACGCCAGCACCATGACCGCCGCCGACAACACAACCATGGTCGCGACCGCGTGCAACGCCCGTCGGCGCCACTCGGCGAGGGCGGCTTCCAGCGGCGTCACCATCAGCATCACCAGCGGATAGCCGTTCAGCGAGCGATAGCCGATCAGCCGCTTGTCCCCGTCGAGCGGCGAGATCACCTCGACCACCCCCGAGGGGGCCCGCGGCACATGCTCGCGCAGCACCGAGCCGTCGGCCACCGAGCGTCCGCGGTAGCGGGCGCCGTCGGGATACCGGGCCAGGATCACCCCGTCGCGCCGCAGCAGGGTGGCGGCCAGATTGTCCTCAGCCGCCACCCCCCGCAGCATGTCCTCGAAATAGGCGGGATCGAGCCCCACCACCACGACGCCGCCGAAGGTGCCGTTGCGCGGCCGCAGCGCATGGGCGACCGGCAGGCTGGGCTGGTTGTGCAGGCGGCTGATCACCGGAGAGGAGATGTAGACGTCGTGCTTGCCCCAGTTGTCGCGCAGAAAGCGGAAATACTCGCGGTCGGACAGGTCGGCGGCGGTCGCCTGTGCCGCCCAGTTGCTGAGATTGGGCCCCACGGTGTGGCCCGACGCGTCGACGACGATCAGGTTGCGCACTTCGGGGAAGGACGCCAGGCGGGCGCGCAGCCACGCCTCGGTCTCGGCATCCGGCCAACGGTCGAGGTCGATCGACTTCGCCGCGTCCTCCAGCAGCAGATCGATGGCCCGCACGCTCGCCTCGACCTGCGACGAAGCGGCGCCCGCCAGGGTCGCCATCTGCCGCTCCGCCAAGCGCCGGTAGGCCCGGTAGCCGTCGACGATGTCCCATCCCGCGGCGGCGGCGATCAGCGCGATCAGGACCAGCGAGCCCCACAGCACCGGACGTCTCCCGACCGGAAGAGTCGCCGACGGCGTAACGGCGGTACGATGCGGCATCGGCTCCCTTTCCCCTGGGCACCGGGCAGTGTGAAGCGCCTTCCGACAACATGCAATTCGCCAATGTGTCCTCTGTGCGTTTCTTGCCGGATTTGTCCATTCCGGGTATATCGGTCGGGTTGGGTTAATCGCGCATGGATTTTGCTTGATTGCTGCGGCGCGGGCATTCCATCGTTAGTCGAGCGCCAGGGGGAATCGCACCGGATGTTCAATCTGCTTCGCCATTTCTCCTTGACCAGTGCGGGGGCGATGCTGGTGGCGACGGCACTCCTGGTGGGTGTCTTCCGCCATACCGTCGTCGCGGGCGACGTCGAACGGGCCGAGACCGAGAACGCCCGCCTGGCGACCAGTTTTTCCAACACCTTCTTCCGCCACCTCTCGCCCCGCATGACGACGATGGGCGCGGCCGGGCACGAGGCCCTGCGCGACGCGGAATTGCGCGCCCTGGACATCGTCCTGCGCAGCATGACCGAGACCCTGCCGGTGATGAAGGTCAAGATCTACGACCTCGGCGGCCACGTCATCTATTCGCCGGCACGCAGCGAACTGGGCGAGCCGAGCCATGCCCCCGACTCGCTGGCGGCGGCCCTGGCCGGGCGGACGGCGAGCTACCAGGCCTTCAAGCCGCGAATTGCCACCTGGACCGGCCTGCTCACCGACCGCCACGTGGTGTCGACCTACACGCCGCTGGTGAACGGCACCGGCGGCGTCGTCGGCGCGTTCGAACTCACCTCGGACATCACCGCCCAGACCGGGATGCTGCAAGCCACCTCGTTGCGGCTGGCGGCGATCATCGTCGCCACCTTCGCCATCCTCTATGGCGCCCTGTTGCTGGTGGTCCGCCGCGCCGACCGCATCCTGCGCCACCAGCAACGCCAGATCGAGGACAGCCGCGCCGAGCTGCGGGCCATCGCCGATTACACCTTCGACTGGGAATCGTGGATCGACCGGGATGGCCGCCCGCGCTGGATCAATCCCGCGGTGGAGCGGGTGGCCGGATACTCGGTCGCGCGCTGCATGGCCATGACCGACTACCCGCTGCCCATCGTCCATGCCGACGACCAGGCCCATGTCGCCACGCTGCGCGAGCGGGCGGCGGCCGGCGACTTCGCCAGCGACGAGGAGTTCCGCGTCATCTGCGGCAACGGCGCCACCATTTGGGTGACGGCCAACTTCCAGCCGATCTACGACGCCGCGGGCGCGCCGATCGGCGCACGCTGGAGCATCCACGACATCACCGCCCGCAAGCGCGCCGAAGCGGCCCTCCAGGAACAGCAGGAGATGTTCCACCTGCTGCTGGATGCGGTCGGCGAAGGCATCTACGGCATCGATCTCAACGGCCGGGTGACCTTCGTCAATCAGGCGGCGGCGCGGATGACCGGCTGGACTGCCGAGGCGTTGCTGGGCAACGGCATCCACGACATCATCCACCACACCCGCGGCGACGGGACGCCGTTTCCCGCCTGCGAATGTCCGGTCCACGAGACCTTGACCCGCGGCGTGGCGCGCGACGTCTCCGGCGACATCTTCTGGCGACGCGACGGCACCAGCTTCCCGGTCGAATTCGTCGCCTCGCCGATCCGCAAGAGCGGCGCCCTGGCCGGCGTGGTCACCGTCTTCCGCGACGTCACCGCCCACCTGCAATGGATCGATACGCTGCGGCACGAGCGCGAATTCAGTCGCTCGGTGATCGACAGCCTGCCCGGCATCTTCTATCTCATCGCCGCCGACGGCCGCTTCAAGCTGTGGAACCGCAACTTCGAGGTAGTGACCGGATACGACGCCGCGGAAATCGGCGGCTTGCATGCCCTCGACCTGTTCGAGGGCGACGACAAGGCGACCATCGCCGCGGCGATGGCCGAGGTGTTCGGCACCGGCGCGGCAACGGCAGAGGCCTACCTGATCACCAAGGGCGGGGACAGGCTGCCCTATTATTTCTCCGGGCAGCGGCTGGTCTCGGAGGGCAATGCCGAACTGATCGGCATGGCGGTCGACATCTCCGGCCACAAGAAGCTCGAAGACGCCCTGAGGCGGTCCAATCAGGAACTCGAAGCCTTCGCCTACGTCGCCTCGCACGATCTGCAGGAGCCGTTGCGGATGGTCACCAGCTACATGCAGCTGTTGAAAAGCCGGTATCGCGGCCGTCTCGATGCCGACGCCGAGGAGTTCATCGGCTTCGCCGTCGACGGGGCGATGCGGATGGAACGGCTGATCAAGGATCTGCTGGCCTATTCCCGGCTGTCCCGCCATGGACGGACCTTCGCGCCGGTGGCCCTGGGGCCGGTGGTCGAGGCCGCTTTGGGCGATCTGCGCGCCGCCATCGCCGACAGCGGTGCCGAGGTGGCCTGCGAGCCGTTGCCGGTCGTCGACGGCGACACGACGCAACTGGTCCGGCTGTTCCAGAACCTGATCGGCAACGCCGTCAAGTATCACCGCCCCGCGGTGGCCCCGCGCATCCGCATCGCCGCAACCCCCCACGGCAATGCGTGGCAGATCGCCGTCGAGGACAACGGGATCGGCATCGCCCCCGAACACTACGACCGGGTGTTCGTCATCTTCCAGCGCCTGCACCGCCGCGGCGAGTACGGCGGGACCGGGATCGGCCTCGCCGAATGCAAGAAGATCGTCGAGAGCCATGGCGGCCGCATCTGGATCGAACCGGGCGCCGAGGGCAGCCGCTTCCTCTTCACCCTGCCGGCGGCGTCTCAGAGCTTGTGAAGGAATGTCGCCAACAACCCAGGAAACGTCATTCCCGCGAAAGCGGGAATCCATTCATCAACGAAAATGCCTTATGTCTCAAGGCACTGCTGCGTTGCCGTGGATCCCCGCTTTCGCGGGGATGACGGCAAAAGGGGTGTCGAAGCGATTCCTTTACACGCTCTCAGCCGCCGCAATGACCGCAGCAGGCGCCCTGGTCGCGGGCGTTCTCGGCGGTGCGGGTGATGCGCACCCGCCAGCGCGCCGGGCCCTTTTCCAGGTAATCCCAGGCGAAGGCGCCCTGGCGCTCGGCGCCGAACTGGTAGTAGAGCGGACGCGGATCGTGGTCGCTGTCCAACTCCAGCGCCGCGCCCACCGCCAGACGGTCGAAGGTGCCGAAGATGCGCGGATGGCGCTCGCGGGGGTCGATCTGGCGGACGTCGAGGATGATGTCGGTCATGCCTGAACTCATCTGGTCATGGAAGGGCGGTCGCCCCACCATGCCGCGCCACCCCGACCAAGGGGTTGAGCCTGGTCAAGCCGGACGGCGCGATTTTACCCCGGTGCCGCCGCGATGGTTGGCGGCATCCTTGAAGCCCTGGCTCCACCGCTCGCGCTCGCTGGCGGTGCGGTGGGGATTGAGGGTGCCGACCAGCGCGTCGATCTCGGCCGGATCGTCGGCGGTGCATTTGCGGCCGGCGCTCCAGCCGCTGGCGTAGATGCGGCTGAGTTGGAACGGCGTGCTTTCGACCATGGCCACTTCCTTCGACGATCAAGCCCTCAGCGGGCCATCGGGCTGCCTGCCCCATAGCGGGACTTGAGATGGTCGTGGACGGCCAACAGATCGCCGGCATCGCCCGACGCCATCCGTGCCAGCGGCATCTGGTTGCCGAATTGGGGAATGGGCTGGCGCAGCCATTCCATGGCTCCCCCCGGATGGTTGCGCAACAGCTTGTAGATCCCGGCGACGAGGCGCAGGCGCTTGACCACGTCGACCGGCATGCTGGCGAGGTTCCCCGCCTTCCACTCGGACAGTTGGTTGCCGAAGGGGAAGCCGAGCAGGCCGCCGATTTCGCCGTCGGTCAGCTTCCACAGCTTGAGGATCTGGAAGGCCCCGGCAACCCCCCGGGCCATCTGGTCTTGCGTTTCGGCCATGCGGTCAGCGCAACCGAGCGTCGCAGTAACGCTTCCACGTCGGCGCCAGATCGGTGGGATCGTCGAAATCGATGGTCACCGCCTCCTGGTCGAACCGCGAGCCGCGGGCGAAATGCCAGTCGCCGCCCAGCGTGGCGGCGTTGAGGAACACCGCCAGCTTGTTCAGCCCCTCCATTCCCGCCACCGGAAACGCCATCGGGTCAGGGATCATCGCAGGGCCTCCTGTTTGTCGGTCAGAACAGAAACGTCTTTGCCAGAAGTCCGATCATCAGGCAGAGGATCAACAGTAATGGGATGAACACAGCCGGCGTCATCCAATCCCCGACCGAAAAAGCGGCGGGGCGCGAGGGATCCCTCATTTTCCTGGTATCCTAGCGAGCGGCGGTACGCTCATAACCACGATTATATGGGCGAAAACACGCCATTTGCAATAGCACACAATATCTAGTCACATCCGCACGACGATTTGCGGTTCTATTGCGGATGGGGAGAAACGCTAGTCGTCATGCGCGGCAATCGCCGCGATGAAGGCCTGGCCGTAGCGGGCCAGCTTGGCCTGGCCGACGCCGTGGATCCCCTGCAAGGCCGCCAGCGAGGTCGGACGGGCGGCGGCCATCTCGATCAGGCTGCGGTCGGGGAAGACGACATAGGCCGGCACGCCGGCCTCGGCCGCCAGCCGCACCCGCAGCGCCTTCAGCACCGCCAGCAACCCCTGATCGGCGGGCGCCACCGGCGTGGTGGCGGCGGCGGCACCGCCGCGGCGGGCCCGGCTTTGGCGCGGCGCGATGGCCTCGGCGCGCAGTTCCACCCGCTCGCGGCCCTTCAGCACCGCCTGGCCGCGTTCGGTGAGGAACCAGCGGCCGTGCTCGGTGACATCGAGGTTGGTCAGGCCGACGGCATAGATCTGGCGCAGGATCGCCCGCCACTGGTCGCGGGTGCGATCCTTGCCGACGCCGAAGGTCGGCAGGCGCTCGTGGCCGTAGCTCCTGATCTTGTCGGTTTCGAGTCCGAGCAGGATGTCGACCAGATGTTCGGTGGCGAAGCGCTGGCCGGTCCGGACCATGGCGCTCATCGCCTTCTGGGCGTCGACGGTGCCGTCGTAGGCGATCACCCCTTCCAGGCACAGGTCGCAATTGCCGCACGGCTCCGAGCCCTCGCCGAAATAGGCCAGCAGGGTCTGGCGGCGGCAGCGCGGCGCCTCGCACAGGGCCAACAGCGCGTTGAGGCGCTGGCGGTCGATGCGCTTCTGCTCGTCCGAGGCCTGGCTCTCCTCGATCTGCAAGCGGCGCAGCTTGAGGTCCTCCATGCCGTAGAAGGTCAGGGTGTCGGCGGCCAGGCCGTCGCGGCCGGCGCGGCCGATCTCCTGGTAATAGGCCTCGATGTTCTTGGGCAGATCGGCGTGGCAGACGAAGCGCACGTCGGGCTTGTCGATGCCCATGCCGAAGGCGACGGTGGCCACCATCACCAGCCCGTCCTCGCGCAGGAAGGCATCCTGGTTGGCGTCGCGGATGCCCTTCTCCAGGCCGGCGTGGTAGGGCAGGGCGCGGTGGCCGTTGGCGACCAGCAGGCGGGCGAAGTCCTCGGTGCGGGCGCGGGTGCCGCAATAGATGATGCCGTTGTCGCCGCGATGGCCGTCGACGAAGGCGAGAATCTGCCGCGACGTCTCCTTCTTGGCCCGCATCGCCAGCTTGAGGTTGGGGCGGTCGAAGCCGCCGACGAACACGGTCGGCGGGGCGGCGAACAGGCGGGCGGCGATGTCGGCGCGGGTGGCGGCGTCGGCGGTGGCGGTGAAGGCGATGATCTGCACCCCGGGCAGCGCCTGGGCCACCTCGCCGAGCATCA
>JACRFY010000056.1 GCA_016212565.1 Magnetospirillum sp.
CAGGCCGATGCGGTTGGCCGGAGAATAGCGGGCGAGATCGTAGCCGTCGACCGACACCGTGCCCGAGGACGGCGGCACAAGGCCGGCGATCAGGGTCAACAGCGACGACTTGCCGCTGCCGCTGTCGCCGACCACGGCGACGCATTCCCCGGCGGCGATCTCCAGCGTCAGGCCGGCGAACAGCGGCGCCGTGGCGCCGGGCGCGTGCAGGGAAACATCGGACAGCCTCACCTGCCCGCTCACCGGCGGCAAGGCCGGGCGCGCGTCGCCGCCGGCCAGGTCGAACAGGTGCTCCATCTCGCGGCGGGCAAGACCATAGCGGTCGAGGCGCATCCACGCCCGCACCGCCCCCAGCACCGGCGCGAGCGCCAGTCCCGACAACACGATGCAGGCGGCCAGGCCCCCGGGGGTGAGCTCGCCGTCGACCACCCGGCCCGCTCCCACCATCACCACCAGGACCATCGTCGCCTGCGCCAGCAGGGCGTCGATGGCGGAAGCGTCGAGGTCATGCCCGGCGACGGCAACGCCCAAATCGGCCCCCTCGCCGTCCAGCCGTTCGAAGCGCCGGCACATCGCCGCCTCCATGGCCATCGTCTTGACGGTGTGGAGCCCGGCCAGGATCTCGGCCAGGACCCCGACGCGGCGCCGCTCGAAGGCGGCGAGGCGGGCGCGGGCGGTGCGCAGCCGGCTGCCGTTCCATCGCGCCGCCCCCGCGGCGAGAACCGCCATCGCCGCCGGCACCGCCACCAGCCAGCCGCCCAACAGCGCCACCAGCCCCAGGGCGAGCGCCACCAGCGGCAGGTCGAGCAGCGGCAGCACCGCCTGCCCCGAGGCGACGGCACGCATGCGGGCGGCAGCGGCGATGCGGTCGAGATGAGCGTCGGGCCGGTCGGCCTCGACGACCGCCAGCGGCGCCGCCAGCAGGGTGCGGAACGCCTCGCAGCTCAGGCGATGCTCGAAACCGGCGCCCAGCCAGTGGGTCAGGCCGGCGCGGCCGGCACGGACCAAGGCTTCCGCAAGCAGCGCCACCACCACGGCCGCGGCAAGCATCGCCAACGTCGAGGCCGAGTTGTGCGGAACGATCCGGTCATATATCTGAAGTACGATGACGGGCAACGCCAAGGTAAGGGTGTTGACGACCGCCGAGGCCAGGGCCAGTTCCGGCAACAATCCCTTAATGATTGCGAGGCGCCCGAAGTCGAATCCGACCCGATTCGCCTGGTCGCCCTCCGCTTCCTCTCGCATGCCCAACACCCCTGAAGGCCGGCCGGAACGGCCCAAAAAATTCACCGCTTTTCCGGCCCGCCTGCAACCTTTCGGATCCGACAGTTACGATATCGGTTTGGCGATGACAAGCGCGCCCGATCATCTTGACAGAATTTGACGGTTTTTACACAGCGCATCACCTTGTATCTGTTCTCACCCCAGTGCATTCTACACCTGGAGCGACAGCATGGGCGGACGTGGAACCATCATGGGCAGGGGGCTGGTAGCGGGACATTCGGAGCGCGCGCGGCGCGATGGGGACACCCCGTCGCCCGCCGCACCGCTGGCGCAAGGCGGCGGAGCGCGGCCGATGAGCGACGCCACCTACGTCGACCATCTGATCGGCCGCCTGGAATCGCTGTCGGTGACCATGGCGGCACTGAGCATGAGCGGGCGCAATGTCAGCGTCGAGACCATGCTGGAAACGCTCGACCGCATGGACCGCCGCGACCGCAAGGTGCTGTCGGTGATCGAGGCCTTCGCCTCGGCGCTGGAAGCCATCGACCGCCGCCTGTCGCGGATCGAGCAGTCGGCCGGCACGCCCCCGGCACTGCCGGCACTCGACAGCATCCTCGCCCGTCTGGAGAGCGACGACGGCGACACGGCGGCCACCGCCGTGCTGGAGCGCATCGCCGGCCGCCTCGACACCCTGGAGCAGGCTGTCGCCCATCCGCCCAAGCTCCCCGAGCCGATCAAGCCGGAACTGCTGGAGAGCATCGACCGCCGCCTGTCGAAGGTGGAGAAGCGGACCGTCTCCAAGACCAGCGGCAAGTCGGTGGCCAGCATCCTCGAAGGCATCGAGCAGCGACTGGCGCAGATGGACGAGAAGATGGCCCAACTGCCCGCGCCGGCGGCGGCGGCCAAGACGCCGAAGCTGCAACTGCGCACCACGGTCATCGACCGCCTGACCGCCGCCGCCGCCGGCCGCGAGGAAAAGCAGAGCCAGGCCTCGGCGGTGCCGCAATTGCCGCCGCCCGCTCCGACTCCGCCACCCGTCGCGACCGCAGATTCGCCGGCCGAGCTGTTGCTGGAAAAGGTCTTTCAGGCCCTGTCGCATTGACGGCGTCGAAACGGTATCGAGAACGAGGGCGGCGAAGCAGAACGGGCAAAAACGGCACCGTCTTTCATCCTCTACTCGGACGGATGGTTGGTGTATTCTGTGGGCCGGTTATGCGGAGGTGCGGAGCGATCCGCACAGCATTTCGGGATTTGGGTTGAAGTGTGAAGGGGAAGACTGGCAATGCGTAGCAAGCCTGGAATGGCGACGATGGTGGCCGTGGTGGCCCTGTTGTCGTCATGCACGGTGGGGCCGGATTACGTCCGCCCCCAACAGCCGGTTCCCGACGACTTCGTCTCCGGACCCGCCGACCAGCAGACCCTGCCGCGCCCCAAAACCCAGTGGTGGAAGCACTTCGGTTCCGCCGAACTCGACGCCCTGGTCGAGGAGGCGCTGGCCAACAACCACGACGTCCGCGCCGCCATGCACCGCATTGCCCAGGCCGAAGCGCGGGCCGGCATCGAGGCCGGCGCCCTGCTGCCGCTGGTTCAGGCGGTCGGCAAGGCCGAGACCGCGCGCAAGAGCCGCCACACCATCGGCGCCTCGACCACCACCTTGCAGCACCTCGACCAGGCGGGCCTGGAGGCCAGCTACGAGGTCGATCTGTGGGGCAAGAACCGCTCGGCGATGAACGCCGCCCTGGCCACCGCCCATGCCAGCGTCTACGAGCGCGAGACCGTCGCCGTCACCCTGGTTTCGGATGTCGTCACCACCTACCTCCAATACCTGCAAGGCTGCGAGCGGGTGGCGGTGGCCGCCCGCAACGTCGACAACATGAAGCGGGTCCTGGCCAAGGTGACCCGCCGCCAGCAGATCGGCGAGGGCACCGACCTCGAAGTCCAGCAGCAGAACTCGGCCCTGCACAATGCCGAGGCGACGGTGCCGATCCTCGAACTGACCCGCGACCAGATGTTCAACCGTCTCGCCTTCCTGCTCGGCAAGGCCCCGGGCGAGTTGAAGATCGAGACCCGGACCCTCGATGGCCTGGCGGTGCCGGAGGTGACCCCCGGCCTGCCCTCGGAACTGCTGCTGCGCCGTCCCGACGTCCGCCGCGCCGAAGCCAATCTGGTGTCGGCCAACGCCAATGTCGGCATGGCGCGCGCCAAGCTGTTCCCCTCGCTGACCCTGACCGGCGACCGCGGCTGGAGCAGCTCGGACCTGATCAACCTGACCTCGCCGGGCAGCCTCTACTGGACGATGGGCGCCAAGCTGGTCCAGACCCTGTTCGACAACGGCAAGACCAACAGCGAAATCGCCTATTACGAGGCGCGGTGGAACGAGTTGATCGAGGTCTATCGCCAAAGCATCGTCGCCAGCCTGCGCGATGTCGAAGACGCCCTGCTGACCATCCGCTACGCCACCGACCGCGACCGCGCCCAGGCCGACATGGTGCGCTCGTCGCGCGAAGCCCATCGCCTGAGCCAGGAATCCTTCGCCATCGGCTTGATCGACTATCTGGTGGTGCTGGAGACCGAGCGCACCCAGTACAACGCCGAGGACGGCAAGATCCAGGCCCGCCACGCCCGCCTCGCCGCTTCGGTGGCGCTGTTCAAGGCGCTGGGCGGCGGCACCGAAGACGACGAGGACCAGGATGCCGGCAAGGCGGGCCAACACAGCAGCGGGGGGCAGAGCGATGAGGTCAAGGGTTAAGCGCGCCGCCGCGCTGGCGCTGATCCTGCTGGGGGGCTGTACCGAAACGACGCTGCGCCTGTCGAGTTGGGAGACCGTGCGCCTGGACGGCCACCGGATGAAGGGGTCGTGGATCCGCGTCGAAGACGACGCCGTCGATCTGGTGGTCACCGAGGAGCCGCTGTGGATCGGCACCGCCACCCCCGACATGCCGCGCCTCGACCGCGCCCTGGCCCGCAAGGCCGCCGAGGACGTGATGGGCGGACGTTGCTGGGGACGCGGCTTCGCCCCGATCATGGCGGCGGCGACCGTCGGCGACCAGCGGCATGCCTTCCGCTACAAATGCGGCTCGTGAGAGGAATTGGGGCGATGAGGTTCGCGCGAAACATTCCCGGCCTGGCCGGCATGGCGCTGATGGTGGCGTCCCTGGGCGCCTGCAGCAGCACCTGCGCCGTCAATCACGTGCAGATGCAGGAGAACCGCACCGCCAACGCGGTGGTCTTCACCGGCCCGTTCGAGCAGCGCGACGGGCGCTGCGTCGCCGACACGGATGGCGACCGCCTGCGCTCGATCGTCGACAAGACCAGCGGCAAGGTGGTCCACTGGGTCGACACCCGCATGGAATGGACCGGAACCGGGTGGAGCTATTGGGTCGGCGCCCGCGACGAGACGAGCGACCGGCCGCTGACCATGGGGCCGGCCAATCGCAGCGCCACCGATTCGTGCTCGCGGATGTTCGGCTGGGGCTGCGATCACCAGGAGGAGGTGGGGGCGATCGTCCCCGACGATCTGCTGCGCCAGCGCGCCGCCGACGCCGAGGGTCTGAAGGTCCGCTTCGTGCGCAAGCGCGGCTCCGACGCCATCGCCCGCTTCTCGCGCGAGCAGGTCAAGGCCCATCTCGACAGCATCGATGCCTGGCGGCTCACGGCTTCCGACATAAAGCCTTGACCACCCCGGTCAGCCGGCACCCCCAGATCTCGCCCGGCCGCAGGACGATCAGGGTGACGGCGGCGCCGCGAGTCTCAAGCAGCACCGGCGGCATGGCGGTGGTCGACAGCAGCGGCGGCTTGGTCACGTCGTCGTAGACCAGCAAGGGGCAGGTGGTGTGCACGTCGCAGATCGCCACCGATTCGAGGCGGACGAAGACGTAGCGCCCGATCCGCGCCACCCGCGGATCGATCGGCCGTTTGGCGGCGTTGGCTTTGGCCAGTTCGGCGCGGGCGTGGCGGTGGATCAGCCCCATCACGGTAATGGTCGGCGAGGAATAGAACGCCAGCACCTCGCGCTTCGGCGCTTCGGCGGCCCCGGCGGGGAGGGCGACGGCGAGAAGAAACGCGGCCACGACGACAAGCCCCGTGCGCAACGCTACGCGCCACCCTCTCCCGTGAGCGCCTTTGCGATATTCCCGTTTCGCGTCATCCCCGCGAAGGAGCCTGTGAAGGAATCGCGCGGACGCCTCCCCAGTCGTCATCCCCGCGAAAGCGGGGATCCACGGCAACGCAGCAGCGCCTTGAAACATAAGACACTTTCGCTGATGCATGGATTCCCGCTTTCGCGGGAATGACGTTTCCTGGGGTGTCGACGACATTGCTTCACAAGCGCGAAGGCGGGGATCCATGTTGGCGGCGAAGGAGGCGTTGGACGCCCGATGTTGTCCGTGCGGACCCGTGGATCCCCGCCTTCGCGGGGATGACGGAAATGATGCAAAGGTCCCGCTTGCGGGAGAGGGGCTTTGCCGGTCGGTGCATCTCATCCCCCGATCCTACCATGCCTTCGGTTGTCCTTGCCGCCGGCTTTCGCTAGAACCATCCGATGCTGACCGATCTCGAAACCGAGGCGCTGCGACTGTCCCTGCTGGTGTCCGGCTGGGCGGTGGCCGGCTCGCTGCCGCTGGGGCTGGCCTGCGCCTGGCTGCTGGCGCGGCGCGACTTTCCCGGCAAGATGCTGTTCGACGGCCTCATCCACCTGCCGCTGGTGTTGCCGCCGGTGGTGGTCGGCTACGGCCTGCTGGTGACGCTGGGCCGCCGCGGCCCGGTGGGAGCGCTGCTGTACGACTGGTTCGGCGTCACCCTGGTGTTCACCTGGAAAGGCGCCGCGGTGGCCTCGGCGGTGATCGCCTTCCCGCTGCTGGTCCGTGCCATCCGCCTGTCGCTGGAGGGCGTCGACCGCGGCCTGGAACAGGCGGCGCGGACGCTGGGCTGCGGGCCGGTGCGCACCTTCGTCACCGTCACCCTGCCGCTGATGGCGCCGGGGATCCTCGGCGGGACCATCCTCGCCTTCGCCCGCTCGCTGTCCGAGTTCGGCGCCACCATCACCTTCGTCTCCAACATCCCCGGCGAGACGCGGACCCTGCCCATCGCCCTGTATTCCCTGACCCAGGTGCCGGGCGGCGACGCGGCGGCGGCGCGGCTGTGCGCGATCTCGGTGGCCCTGGCCTTCGCCGCCATGCTGGCCTCGGAGCTGCTGGCGCGGCGTCTGCAAGCGCGGCTGAAGGGCTAGGGATGCTGGAACTCTCGATCCGCCGCCGCCAGGGCGATTTCCAGGTCGCCGTCGATCTTGCCGCCGGGCCGGGGGTGACGGCGCTGTTCGGCCGGTCGGGGTCGGGCAAAAGCTCGCTGATCGCCATGGTCGCCGGCCTCGCCCGCCCCGACCAGGGCCGCATCGTCGTCGCCGGGCGGGTACTGTTCGATGCCCAGGCGCGGATCGACCTGCCCCCCGAGGCGCGGCGCCTCGGCGTGGTGTTCCAGGACCCGCGCCTGTTCCCGCATCTGTCGGTGCGGGCCAACCTGGAGTTCGGCCGCAAGCGGGTGCCGGCCGCCGAGCGCACCATCGCCGTCGACGCGGTGGTCGAGGTCCTGGGCATCGCTCACCTGCTCGACCGCCGTCCCGCCCTGCTGTCGGGCGGCGAGAAGCAGCGGGTGGCCATCGGCCGCGCCCTGCTGGCCTGCCCGCGCATCCTGTTGATGGACGAGCCGCTGGCGGCGCTGGATGCCCCCCGCAAGGCCGAGCTGTTGCCGTTCATCGCCACCCTCGCCCGCCGCTTCGCCATCCCCATCCTCTATGTCAGCCACGCCATGGACGAGGTGCTGCGCCTCGCCGACACCCTGGTGCTGATGGACGACGGCCGCGCCGTCGCGGTGGGGCCGGTCGAGGACCTGCTGGCACGGCCTCACCTGCGGCCGCTGACCGGCCGCTACGATGCCGGCGCGGTGCTCGACTGCACGGTGTCGGGCCACGACGATTCCCATGGCGTCTCGCGCCTTGCCTTCGCCGGAGGCACCCTGATCGCCGGCCGCATCGCCTTGCCGGTGGGAACGGCGGTGCGGGTGCGCATCCATGCCCGCGACGTCGCCCTGGCCGTCGACCCGCCCGGCCGCATCAGCGTCCGCAACGTCCTGCCCGGCGTGATCCGCTCGCTGGAGACCGGCGAAGGCCATGTGGTCGACGTGATGGTCGAGTGCGGCGGCGCCCTGTTGTGGGCGCAAATCACCGCCCTGGCCCAGGCGCAGCTGGGACTCAAGCCGGGAATGCGGGTCCACGCGCTGGTCAAGGCGGTGACCATCGCCCGCAGCGACGTCGCCGGTCGGGAGGGGTAGAACTCGCCGCCGGCCTCGCCTATCTTTCGGGGAACCGTCAGGAGAGTTCATGCCCAGCCCCATCCGCCGCACCGACTACACCCCGCCCCGCTTCCTGGTCGATACCGTCGATCTCGATGTCGCCATCGGCGCCGAGCGGACCACGGTGCGGGCGACGTTGGCCTTGCGCCGCCAGGCGCCGGGACCGCTGGAGCTGGACGGCCAGGACCTCGACACGCTGGCGGTGGCGATCGACGGAAGCCCGGTGACGGCGGAAATCG
Source organism: Magnetospirillum sp. (assembly GCA_016212565.1). GTDB lineage: Bacteria > Pseudomonadota > Alphaproteobacteria > Rhodospirillales > Magnetospirillaceae > JACRFY01. The sequence continues at coordinate 7,809 of JACRFY010000056.1, forward strand.
CGCCCACCCGCCTGACCATCGCCGCCGTGCCCGACCGGCCGTTCACCCTGACCACCACCGTCGCCATCGACCCCAAGCTCAACACCACCATGTCGGGGCTGTATTTCTCCGGCGACATGCTGTGCACCCAGTGCGAGGCCGAGGGCTTCCGCCGCCTGACCTGGTTCCCCGACCGCCCCGATGTGATGGCCCGCTTCCGCGTCGCCGTGACCGCCGAGCAGGCCCGCTTCCCGGTGCTGCTGTCCAACGGCAATCTGGTCGAGACCGTCGCGCTGCCCGAAGGCCGTCACCGCGCGGTATGGGACGACCCCTTCCCCAAGCCGAGCTATCTGTTCGCCCTGGTGGCCGGCGACCTCGCCCTGGTCGAGGACTCCTTCACCACCCGCTCGGGGCGCAAGGTGGCGCTGCGGTTCTGGGTCGAGCACGGCAACGAAGACAAGGTCGGCCACGCCATGACCTCGTTGCAGAAGGCGATGGCCTGGGACGAGCGGGTGTTCGGCCTGGAATACGATCTCGACCTCTATAACGTCGTCGCGGTGTCGCACTTCAACATGGGGGCGATGGAGAACAAGAGTCTCAACGTCTTCAACAGCAAATACGTCCTTGCCCGCCGCGACACCGCCACCGACGGCGATTTCCTCGGCATCGAGTCGGTGATCGCCCACGAATACTTCCACAATTGGACCGGCAACCGCGTCACCTGCCGCGACTGGTTCCAGTTGACGCTCAAGGAAGGCCTGACGGTCTTCCGCGACCAGGAATTCTCGTCGGACATGAACAGCCGCGCCTTGAAGCGCATCGAGGACGTCCGCGGCCTGCGCAACGGCCAGTTCGTCGAGGACAGCGGGCCGATGGCCCATCCGATCCGCCCCGAATCCTACGTCGAGATCAACAACTTCTACACCGCCACCGTCTACCAGAAGGGCGCCGAGGTGATCGGCATGATCCACACCCTGCTGGGGCCGCAGGGCTTCCGCAAGGGCATGGACCTCTACTTCGCCCGCCACGACGGCCAGGCGGTGACCTGCGACGATTTCGTCGCCGCCATGGAGGATGCCGCGGGTGTCGACCTCGGCGCCTTCCGGCGCTGGTACGGCCAGGCCGGCACGCCGCGGGTGACGGCCCGCTGGCAGCACGATGCCGCCGCCCGCACCCTGTCGCTCACCCTGTCGCAGCAGACCCGGCCCGCCCCCGGGGAGCCCGACACGGTGGCCCTGCACATCCCGGTGCGCCTGGGCCTGGTCGGTGCCGACGGCGCCGACCTGCCGCTGCGCCTGGAGGGCGAGAACGAGGCCCACGGCACCACTCGCGTCCTCGACCTCACCGCCGCCGAGCAGACCTTCGTCTTCGCCGACGTCGAACGGCCGCCGATTCCCTCGCTGTTCCGCGGCTTCTCGGCCCCGGTGATCGTCGAAGCGCCCTACGCCCGCGCCGACCTCGCCTTCCTGATGGCCAACGACAGCGATCCCTTCACCCGCTGGGATGCCGGGCAGGAACTGGCCCGCGGAGTGCTCCTCGATCTGGTGCGGATTCCGACGGCCGAGCTCGACGAAGGCTTCGCCACCGCCTGGGGCAAGGTGCTGGCCGACAGTGCGGCCGACGTCGCCTTTGCCGCCGAGGCCCTGACGCTGCCCTCGACCGCCGAACTGGGCGAGCGGATGGAGACCATCGACGTCGAGGGCATTCATCGGGCGCGCAAGTTCGTCCTGCGCACCCTGGCCGCCCGCTATGGCGCGGCATTGACGGCGGTGCGCGACCGTCTCGCCGGCGGCTCCGACTCGCTGTCGCCCGAGGCGATCGGCGGACGGCGCCTGCGCAACCTCGCCCTCGGACTCCTCGCCGAGGGCGGCGGCGACGCGGTGCAGGCGATGGCCGAGGGGCAATTCCGCACCGCGGCGACCATGACCGACCAGCTGGCGGCCTTGAACGCCCTGATCGCCCTGGGGCCGCAGGCGGCACAGCCGGCCCTCGACGCCTTTCTCGCCCGCTGGCGAGATGAAGGCCTGGTGGTCAACAAGTGGCTGGCCTTGCAGGCGATGGCCGATTGGCCCGACGCGCCGGAGCGGGTGCGCGCCTTGCTCGCCCATCCCGCCTACGATGCCGGCGAGCCCAACAAGGTCTATGCCCTGCTGGGCGGTTTCGCCGCCAACCCGCGCTGGTTCCACCGCGCCGACGGCGCCGGCTATGCCCTGATGGCCGAACAGGTGATGCGGCTCGACGCCAGCAACCCGCAGGTGGCCAGCCGCATGGCCCGCGCCCTGATCCGCTGGCGGCGCTATGACGGCGGACGGCAGGTGCTGATGCGCGCCGCGTTGGAGCGCATCGCCGCCCGTCCCGGCCTGTCGCGCGACGTCGGCGAGATCGTCGCCCGGGCGCTGGGATAGGCGCCCACCGAGCCGTTATTTCGTCTTCGCCGCCGCGCAGCTCTGGCTTTGGCCGACCATCTTGCGCACCAGATGGCAGACGCCGTTGCGTTCGAGGCCGATCTGCATCGCCCACAATTCGGCGACCCGCATCGGCGCGGCGCGCATCCCCGCCAGGTCCGCGGGCGGGGACAGACACAAGGCGAGCATGCGCCGGTCGATGGACGGCCCCTCGTCCGCGGCAAGGGCAGCGTTGGCCATGGCAGCGGTCAGGACAGCCAGAAGGATCACGCGCATCGGTAAGGCTCCCCGGTCCGTCAGTGCGGAAGCACAGTGCGGGGACGATTGGCACCGGTCAAGTGTGGTGGGAGGGCAGCGCGGTTCCCCCACGATCTTGCTGCGGGACCGGGGCGCTGTGGTAAACTCCGTCTTCGATCATCATGAGGGTTGTCATGCACCACCTGATCGACCAGCACCGCGCCGAGATTGCCTTGCTGTGCCGTCACTATGGCGTACGACGGCTGGAGGTGTTCGGCTCGGCCGCCCGCGGCTCCGACTTCGACCCCAATGACAGCGATGCTGATTTTTTGGTCGCTTTCGAGCCGGGAGGAGACCTGCCTCCCTTGGAACAGTTCTTTGGCCTTGCCCGGGCCCTGGAACTCCTGCTTGGCCGTCCGGTCGATCTTGTGGAACCTGGAGCCGCAATGAAGAACCCTTTTCTCCTTGCCGCGATCAACCAGGCGCGCGAGATCGTCTATGCATCGTGATGCCAGAGCCTACCTCTGGGACGTGCAGGGGGCTGCCGATGCGATTCTGAGATTTATCGCCGGAATGGATTCGCAGGTCTATGCGAAGACCGAAATCGTCCAGTCGGCGGTGGAGCGTAAGTTCGAAAACATCGGCGAGGCATTGGGACGACTCGCGAAACTCGACCCATATCTGGCGAGCCGCATTCCAGAAATCCGGGACATCGTCGCCTTCCGCAACGTTCTCATACACGGCTATGCCGGAATCGAGCACGAACGCGTCCGGCACATTGCCCAAGCGTCCCTGCCGGGCCTACGGGCGGCAGTCGCCGCACTCTTGGACGAGTTGGGCCCGCCGTGACTGCCGCCTACCGCTGATCCAGCCGCAGTTCGATGCGGCGGTTGCGGGCATAGGCGGCTTCGCTCTCGGCGGGATCGAGGGGCTGGAACTCGCCGAACCCGGCGGCGGCGAGGCGATCGGCGTGGATGCCGGCGGCCGACAGCACCCGCACCACGGTTATCGCCCGTGCCGTCGACAATTCCCAGTTCGAGGGATAGCGGTCCGAGGCGATGGGGCGGCGGTCGGTGTGGCCGTCGACCCGCAACACCCAGTTGATGTCCTTGGGGATCTTCTTCTGCAAATCCTTCAGCGTCGCCGCCAGCCGCCGCACCTGGGCGGTGCCGTCCTTGCCCATCTCCGCCGAGCCGGTGTCGAACAGCAATTCGGACTGAAAGACGAAGCGGTCGCCCTCGATGCGGATGCCGGGGCGGTTGCCCAGGACCTGACGCAGGCGGCCGAAGAACTCCGAGCGGAAACGCTGCAACTCGGCGACCTTGGTCGCCAGGGCGACATTCAGCCGCTGGCCGAGCTCGGCGATCTCCACCTTCTGTGCCGCGTTGATCTGCTGTGCCGCCTCCAGCAGCGAGGCCAGACGGGCCAGTTCCTGGCGGGTGGCCTCGACCTGGGACCTGAGCGACGCCGCCTGGACCCGCGCCTCGTCGCTGTGGCGGCGTTCGGCCTCCAATTGCCCGGCGGTGGAGTCGAGTTGCAGCCCCAACGCCGCCGCCCGCGCCGCCAGACGGTCGCGCTCGGCGGCGACGGCGCGGGACGCGGCGCGCTCCAGGCTCAACTGTTCGCCCAGGCTGCGCATTTCGCCGCCCAACGTCTCCAGCGCCTGCTGTCGCCCCTTCAGGGCATTGGCGAGGAAATACTGGGCGAGCACGAACACCAGCAACACGAAGACGATCACCATCACCAGCGTCGCCAAGGCGTCGACGAAGCCGGGCCAGATGTCGAGACGGCGGCGGAGGCGGCGGATGTGAGCCATCGGTCAGCGCTCCGGCGAATCCTCGGCGACATGGGACATGGTGCGGGCCAGCAGGCGGAACTCGCCGCGCAACTGGCCGATCAGCGCCTCGCGGCCCTGGACGGTCTCGTCGACCAGCCGCACCAGGCCGCATTCGATGTTGCGCAGATGGGTGCGGCTGGCCTCGTCGAGGGCCGAGGCGTTTTCCGCCAGCCGGGCCAGCAGCGGCTTCATCTCGATCTGCGCCTCGCCCAGCTTGATCATCAGCGACTGTTCGGCGCGCATGTGGTCGGTCAGCGTCGACAGCTTCTCGGTCAGGGCGCGGAGATTGGCGTTGGTGGCGATCCGCCCCTCCTCGCCGCGGGCCATCATCCGGTTCAACTCGTCGAGGTTCTCGGCGGTCTGCTCCATCAGCGCCTGGAGGAAGGAGGGCAAGGACTGGTCGTCGCCGATGCCGGCGCTCGACCCCGGCCGGGTCTGGCCGGCCAGCCACTCCTCCAGGGCATTGTAGAAGCCGTTCTGCGCCTGCCCGGCCTGAAGATCGAGGAACCCCAGCACCAGCGACCCGGCCAGACCGAACAGCGAGGTGGAGAAGGCGGTGCCCATGCCGGCCAGCGGCGCCGTCAGCCCCTCCTGCAATCCCAGGAAGGCGCGTTCGGCATCGGCGGTGCCGATGGCCAGCGAGGCGATCACCGCACTCACCGACCCCACCGTCTGCGACAGCCCCCAGAAGGTGCCCAGCAGGCCGAGGAAGATCAGCAAGCCGATGAAATAGCGCGCCAGCTCACGCGATTCGTCGAGGCGGGCGGCCACCGAATCGAGCAGCGAGCGCAACGCCATCGCCGACAGGCTCATGCGGTCGGCGCGCGGCCCCAGCATGCTGACCAGCGGAGCCAGCAGACGCAGGTGGTCGCCCGAGACCGCCTGGCCGCGGCGCCACGAATCCAGCCAGCCGGCCTCGGGCTTCAGCAACGCCACCTGGCGGAAATTCAGCCCCACGCCGATGGCGAAGACGCCGACGATCAGCCCGTTGAGGGCGGGATTGGCGAGGAAGGCGCGGCTCAGGCCCTCGCCCAGCAGCCCCGCCACGCCGGCGACGGCCGCGAGAAAGGCAACCATGCGCAGCAGGAATCGGGTCGGTCGAATCATGGTCGGGCCGCTTGCTGGGAAAGGCGGCCCTCATGTGTTGATCGCTGCCGGCCCGCGGCAGAGCGACCGACGGTCTATATCGTCCCGCCGGCAATCATCCGCTGCGCCTCGGCCAGCACCGACTGGTAGCTGCGTCCCCAGGCATCCAGGGCCTTGAGATCGGCGGGATGGAAATCGAACTGCCGGGCATAGCGCACCAGCATCCGCGTCTCTTCGAGATGGTATTCGCGATCGGAATAGGCGATGGCCGCCAGGCGCAGCATCGCCGTCATGCGACTGGTGCGGTCGGGGAAGGCCTCGAGCCTCGGCGGCTGACCGAAATCGCCCCGCTCCAGCGCCGGCACCCCCAGTTCGTGCTTGAGGGCGGTGACGACCAGCTTCTCCTCGTCCTTGGCGACGCTGTCGGCCATCATCATGTGGAAGGCCATCAGCACCAGTTGCTTGCGCTGCTCTGCGTTGAGGCCATGCACATACATGGTTCAGTACCCCACGAAGGTCCCGGCAGCGCCGACGAAGATGGTGAACAGGCCGAGGATCAGGTTGACGGTGACGATCCGGCGGATCCATCCCTGCGCCGCCGCCGCCGTCGGCAGGTCGCCGCTCCCCAGCGCCGCGCGCATCCGCCGCCACGGGCCGAAGAACAGGGCGACGAACAGCACCATCATCACCAGCCCGGTCGCCTGCATGATGTCGACATGCAGCGCCCCTCCGGCGATGCCGCCGCGATAGCCGGCCAGCAACACGCCGTAGCCGGTCGCCAACAGCACGATCACCGCCAGCCACACCCAGACGAAGAAGCGCGGCAGCACCCGGCCCCACAGACCCAGGCGCTCGGCCGGGGCCATCTCGGTCACCGGCAGGCGCAGGACCATGTGGGCGAAGTACATGCCGCCCACCCAAACCACCGCCGCCAGCGTATGCAGGCCGATGACGATCCCATAGCCGTAATCACCCATCATCACCCGAGACCCTTGTCGTCATTCCCCTTTCAGGCTAGCCGGTTCGTGCCGGTTTGCAAAGGGGCGCCGGTTCCGCTTACTCACCATCCATCACTTTCCGCGACGGTCAAAAAAGGGGAACCACAGAGCGACTGTGTTCGGCGTCAAGCGTTCCATCCCCTCTGATCGCGAAGGACGGCGTTGAGGATGACGAGCATCTTTCGCATGCAGGCGACGAGG
>JACRFY010000057.1 GCA_016212565.1 Magnetospirillum sp.
CTTGGCGATGCCGCCGAAGGCGGCCTTGGTGTCTTAGTGGTGAACATGTCGCAGGCACCCTGAAACAGCGGGATAAGCCATCCACGCCAATCCCCAGTTTCCACCGTTACCGGGAATGGCACCGCGTGGATGGCCGTGACAGGCACGGCCATGACGATACATATTTGATATACAACGGTTATCTGCTTAACTGAACCGTATTGGGCTTAACCAACGGCCGATGAGTCAACCTCATCGGCCGTTGGCATCACTTCAGGTAATCGAGAATGGTCAGCTGCCGCACCTTGGCCAGGGTGGCGTAGGATGCCTCCAGCAGGTTGACTTCGCTGCTCAACTTGATCGACGCCTCGGTGATGTCGACGTCTTCGATCTCCGCCGACCGGCTTTCCAGGAAGCCCGCATAGAGCGTCTGGCGCTTCTTGGTCGCGTCGACGACGGCCTCGTTCCACGACACCTTGGAATACATGGTGGTGATGTCGCCGCGGGTCTCGGTGCCGTAAGGGGGCGTGCCGCTGGCCGGCGAGGCCTGGGCGTCGCGGAGCAGGTAGCGCGCATCGTCGACCCGGCCGGTGTTCTGGTCGAGCCCCCCGGCGGTTCCGAAGGTCCCCTGAGCGATGATGGCCATGGCGCGGAAGGCCTTCTCGAAGGCGGTATTGCTGGCCAACAACCCGGTCTCGATGGCGCGGCTCTCTTCCACCCGCTTCTCGATGATCTGCGAATCGCCCTTGTACCACGAGGTGGCGGTGATGGTACCGGCCACCGCGGCCTCGACCGTCGGCTTCAGGCTCTCGATGGTGACCAGGCCGGCGGCGTTGGTCTTGACCTGATAGGTGCCGTCGTTGCTGGTCGAGCCCGCCACCGTGAACACCTGGCCGACCGGCAGGACGGCAAGGCCGGCACCGCCGGTGATGGTGTCGCCGGTGGGGCTGAAGGTCAGGGTGGTGTAGTCGGTGTTGGTCAGAGTCTGGACCGTGTTGGTGGCGTCCTTGTAGGTGATGGTGGGGACGGCGGTCGGCCCCTCGGTCTCCAGCTGGGACAGGCTGATGTTGGAGCTGTCGATCTTCTTGAAGACGGTGAAGGTGCCGTTGTTGCTGGCGGTGCCCGAGATGGTGATCGTCGCCCCCTCCTCCAACTGGGCGAAGGCCCCGGCGGGGACCGCGGTCACGGTGCCGTCGGCGGCAAAGGCGATGGTGGTGAGATCGGGCTGCGTCAGGGTGAGGTCCTGCATGTGGGCGTCGGCGCCGGTGGGGAACTGGACGTCGCGGCCGTCCCACTTGGCCTGGAACGAGGCGAGGTCGGAATAGCCCCAGTCGACCGGCGCGGTGGTCACCCTGCCGCCGGCGAACAGATATTGGCCGTCGACCTGGGCGCCGTTGATGATCGTCTGCAACTCGATCATCGTGCGCAACGCCTCTTCCTGAATCGTCGCCACCTCGGCGACGTCGGTCATGTCGTTGGTGGCGAACTCGTCGAGGCGGGTCTGGAAGGTGCGGATGGTGGTCAGCGCCCCGTCCAGGCTCTGCTTCATCACCCCCAACTGGGTGTTGGTCACCGTGTTCTGATCCTTGAACGCCGTGGCGTTGGCCAACTCGTTCTCCATGTTGATCAGCCGGTTGGCGTCCTTGGCCAGGCCGATGTAGTCCTGCGACTTCTTCGTCGAGGCCACCTGCACCTGAAGGTCGTTGACCTTCTTCTGGGTGTCCATCAGCCGGGCGAGATAGACCTTGTGGGTGCCGAACGTGGCGACGCGATCGACGGCCATGGCGGTTCTCCTCTCCTCACTGGATCATGTTGGTGAGCACCTGCAGCATATCCTGCAACGTGCCGATCACCTTGGCGGCAGCCGAGTAAGCCTGCTGATAGGATATCAGCGCGGTGATTTCCTCGTCCACATTGACCCCGGCGAGATTGTCGTGTTGGCTCTGAATGCTTTGGCACAGCTTGGTCTGATAGTCGAAGCGCCCTTCGTTGGCGCTGGCCTGGCGAGAGGCCAGGCTGATCAGCGCCGCACCGTATTCGGCGACGCTGAAATTGCCCTCGCCCATGCTGCCGGCCTGATCGACCGCGCCCTTGTCGGACAACGCCGCCGCCATGTCGTTGGCGGTGCTGTTGTCGCCCTCGTTGATGAAGTACTTGCCCAAGTCGCTGTCGTACTGCACGGCGCCGCGGGCGACCCGATAGGGAGCGTCGACCAGAGTCGGGTTGACCGCCAGCATCTCGGCGGTGCCGGTGGCCGCGTGGCTGAGGCCGAGATCGGTGACCAACGATTTCCCGGCGCCGTCGGGGGTGGCACCGAAGTAGACCTCGCTCTTCTCGGATTGTTGCAGACGCAGGCGATAGCCGGCCCCTTCGGGCACCACGCTGGCGGACAGGCGCTGCGTCTCGATGATGCCGAGATCGCTGGCCAATGCCCCGGAAACGGCCAGATCGCCGCCGCTGGTGTGGGTGATGCGCAGACGCTCGCCGGTGCCGTCGTCGACCACCCGCGCGTCGAGCGAGCCCCCGCCATTGGTGGTGAAGTAGGTGGCGATGGTGCTGAGGGTATCGGTGGCGGTGGCCTGATAGGTCACGATCAGACCGTTGGGACCGACGACCGAGATGGTCTGGTCGGCAGCGTCGGCGGCGGCGGACACGGTGTAGGTGGTCGACTGCACCGCCGAATCCCAGGTCCGCGTGGCGGCGTTGATCTGCTCGGCGATCTCGGCCAAGCTCGACCCGGCGCCGACCGTTATGCTGCTCCCCAGCAGGCCGGTACCGTCGTAGAACTCGATGGTGCGGCTGACGCTGGTGGCAAAGGTGCTGGGCTGAATCTCGCTCTCGACCAGATAGCGCCCGCTCTCGGTCACGAACATGTCGTTGAGACCGAAGAAATTCGCGAACCCGTCCACCGTCTCGTCGACGTCGCCATCGCCGTTGACGTCGAACTCGATGGTCGCGTCCAAACGGTCGTCGCCGACGGTGTCGCTGGCCTGATCGCGGAACGCCAGCGACACAGTGGTGTTGCCGACATCGATGGCCAGATGGCCGTCGGAATCCAACGCCACCGAGACGGCGCTGTTCTTGGTGTAGTTGGCGGCGTTGAGGAACCCTTGGATATGCGCCGCCACCTCGTCGACGCTCCACCAGGTGCCGGCGGTGCGCGAGCCCTTGGCGGCAGCATCGCCGGCGCCGTAGGCGGTGGTCATGATGTCGTCGAGCCCCGTGACGCCGATCTGCACGCCGTCGGCATCGAACAGCGTCACCATCACGTCGTCGCCGGTGGTGCCGGCGAGACGGATCCGCTGGGTCTCGTTGTCCTGGTCGCCGAAAGTCCGGGTCCCGGTCATGGCATTGGAGGCGGTGGGGTAGCTGGTGCCGCGGTTGGCGGCCTGATTGACCCGGTTCTTGAGCTCGAAGGCCATGCGGTCGAGCCCGGCCTGGAAATCGGCCAGCACGGTGTCGCGGACGTCGATCAGCCCCTTCAGCTCGCCGGAGCGGATCGATCCGGTCAGATCGGCGGCGCCGAGATGGATCTCGTCGATATTGCCGCCGGCACTGGTGCTGGAGGCCTGCATGAAGGTCAGCGACGCGTGGCTCAGGGTCTTGGCCTCGCTGTCGACCAGCACCGAGCCGTCCTTGGTAAAGACGTTCATCGCCCCGTCGTTGCGACGGTAATAGGTGATGTCGAGATAATCGGCGAGCTTGTTCAATGCCACGTCGCGCTGATCCTCGAGATCCTGGGTCGCCGATCCGGTGGCGATATTGCGCACGATCAGATTGTTGAGGGTGTCGACGTTGCCGAGCTCGGTATTGATGAAGCCGACCACGTCGGTGATGCGCTTGTCGGCGTCGACGCGCATTTCCTGGATCTGCTCGCTCATGGTGTTGATCAGGTCGGTAGCGTCCTGGGCGCTGCTGACGACGCCGAGATACGAGGTCTGCTTGGTCACCTGGGTGGCCAGGGTCTCGAAATTCTGTTGCAGCGTGGTGACGACGTGGCTGATCGAGGTGTTGTCGGCCGGCGTGCCGAACAGCTGCGACAGCCGCTGGAAGAAGTCGTCGCCGATCGACAGCTCGCCCAGGGTGCTGGACTCGTTGCGCAGATGCTTGAGGATGCCTTCGTCGACCTCGCGGGTGTAGCTGGCGATCTGCACCCCGGCGCCGAAGCCGGCCAGGACGCGCGCCTCCTGGTTCATCACCTTGCGCGTATAGCCCTCGGTGTTGGCGTTGCTGACGTTCTGGGCGATGGAATCCAGACCGCGCTGGCTGGTCATCATTCCGCTGATGGCTGTACTGAGGCCGAGGGTCAGCGACATGGTCTGAACTCCGCAAAGACGTTACCCGGGAAGCCCTCCCCTCTCGCCTTCTGGCGGCACGCGGAATGGCCCGCTGGGAACATTGCAAGCGGGGTGCCAGCCGGAAACGGCGCCATTGCTGGGAATCGCCGCGGAAGCGGCCGGCAAGACTTTCCCCTGCCCGGCAAAACCTGCCGGTCCTTGCCGAACGGGGCCGGCATGACAACGTGGTATTAACCAGGGTGGTGTATCCACAACGGCTGAGTGCGGTGGTACGCCTTCGGCCCGCCGCCCATCGGACGGAGGGCTTTCGATGTACGACATTTCCTTCTTCAAGGCGACCAAGGGCCTCAAGGAAGAGATCGTCTCCGGTCGCTATGGCGCCGCCGAGGCGGACCAGGTCGCCGCCAAGATGGAGGGCTTCCGCAATCGGCAGCCGCACGTCTTCAACATGGAGACGACCAACTACTGCAACATGACCTGCGTCATGTGCCCGCGCACCACCCTGATGACACGCAAGAACATCTGGATCGACGATTCGATCTTCGAGACCGTCCTCGACCAGATCAAGCCCCATTCCGAAGCGGCGCTGGCCGAATTCTGGGCCTGGGTCGAGGCCAATTATACGGTATCGTTCCAGCGCCCCGACGAAAACGCCTTCTATTTCCACGTCGTGTCGCGCTGCCTGATCCTGCACGGCTATGGCGAGCCGCTGCTGGACAAGAAGATCGTCGAGCATGTCGCCGCCGCCACCAGGCGCGGCATCCCCACCTATTTCTCGTGCGTGCCGGCCAACCTGACCGTCGAGCGCGCCGAGGCGGTGATGCAGGCCGGGCTGACGGTGATGAAGTTCTCGATGGACGGGCTGTCGGACGAGGCGATGCAGCGGGTCCGCGGCAAACGGGCCAATTTCGACGCCTCGATGCAGACCATCCTCGACGTCATCGCCATGAAGAAGGCCAAGGGCTACAAGACCCTGCTGGTGCCGACCATGATCGCGCTGGCCAACGACGCCGAAGCGCGGGACATGCACAACGCCTTCCTCGACCTGTGGAAGGACAAGGACGTCTGGGCCTACGTCAAAAGCCAGGACAACCGCTGGTACCACGAGGAAGACCAGACCCTGGTCAACCGTTCGCACTACGAGCAGCAGTACTGCGAATATCCGTGGACGTCGATGACGGTGATGGCCGATGGCTCGGTGGTGCCGTGCACCCAGGACTACGATACCGAGATGGTCCTGGGCAATGTCCGCACCCAGACCCTGGACGAAATCTGGAACGGCGAGAAATACGCCGAATTCCGCCGCTGGCACGTCAGCGGCCAATTTCCCGAGGGTCACAAGTGCTCGACCCGCTGCGACCAGAAGAAGCTGTGCCGGTATCTGAAGCCGTGACCGGGCCGGCCATGCTCGATGGGAAGGTCGTCATCCTCATCGGCGGCCTGGGGCTGATCGGCCGCGGCGTCGCCGTGGGCCTGGCCAAGGCCGGGGCCCGGACTCTGGTCGCCAGCCGCGGCGCCACCCGCCCGGGAGCGATGGCGCCGTTCGACGCGTTGGCCGCGGAGATCCGCGCGCGCCTGGAGCCGGTCGCCGTCGACATCGCCGATCCCGCCTCGGTCGAGGCGATGATGGCCGAGGTCGCCGCACGCTGCGGCCGCGTCGACGTGGTGGTCAATTGCGCCTATCCCCCCCAGGAGGGCTTCGGCACCCGCTTCGAGGACGTCGACTATCAGGTGTTCTGCGGCAACGTCACCCGCCACCTGGGCAGCTTCTTTCTCGTGGCGCAGAAGGCGTGCGGCGTCTTCGCCGCCCAGGGCTTCGGCACCCTGATCATGTTCTCGTCCATCTACGGGGTGATGGCGCCGCGCTTCGAGCTGTACGACGGCACGCCGATGACCAAGGAGGTGGAATACATCATCGCCAAATCGGCGATCGTTCACCTCACCGCCTATCTCGCCAAGTACTACAAGGGCAAGGGGGTCCGGGTGAACTGCATCAGTCCGGGCGGCGTGCTCAACGGCCAGCACCCGGATTTCCTCGACCGCTACAACGCCCATTGTTCGACCAAGGGCATGATGGATCCCGAGGACCTGGCCGGCACGGTGGTGTTCCTCGCCTCGGAATCCTCGGCGTGCGTCAACGGGCAGAACATCGTCGTCGACGACGGATTCTCGCTGTAGCCGCCCACCGGCGTTGCCGACCCGCGATGCCTGAAACGGGGCGGCTTCAGCGCCCATTGAGGGCGCGGCCAAGCGAGCGGAGCGAGCGCCCGGCGAGGGCTGTTTCTTTCTAGAGATCTCGGCGTCAACAGGCTGAGGGGGCCAGCCAATCCTCCGCGCGCAGACCGGCCACACGGCCAAATTCGGCGAGGTTGCCGGTGATCACCACCAGCCCGCGGCACCGGGCGTGCCCGGCAATCATCATGTCATACGGGCCGATCACCTGGCCCCGGCGTTCCAGGTCGGCGCGGATGTCGGCATAGTGCGCTGCGGCCTCGCCGTCGAAGGGCAAAACGTCGAGACGGGCGGCAAAGCCTTCGACCTGCCGCCGTCCCTCGACCGGACGAGCGGATTTTTCGGCCCCGTAAAGCAACTCGGCCAAAGTCACCGTCGATATGCAAAGCGCCGTCGCCTCGGCATTGAACCGCTCGCGAAGCCCTTGGGGGCGGTCGCGCAGAACGCGGATGCACAGGTTGGTGTCGAGCATATAGCGGAGCACGTCAAAAACGCTCCCGCTCCTGCATCGCAGGCTGCTGGCGATCCGGCAGTTCGGTGCCCGGCGCGGCAAAAAAATCGTCCCACATCGCATTGGCGGGAACGATCACCCGCCGAGCACCGTCGCGAAGGATGGCAACCTCCTTGACCCCTGCGGGAAAGGCCACGTCCTTGGGCAGGCGAACGGCTTGAGAGCGGTTGGACTGGAACAGGTTGGTGCGGCGCGTCACGGGACTCTCCCGCCTGGGGTATGGGCAGTGTATATCCCCGCTCCGCGCAACACAACGCGACATTCGAACGCGATACGTCGGCCTATGACTGGCCGTCGGGCCCGATATCGTCCTCGTCGTCGCCCTCATGCGAGGGGCCGCTGTCGATGAGGAAGCACTTCTTGGTGTGCCGCATCGCCTTGAAGAAGTCGCCCTTGGCGGCCAGTTCGAGGATCAACTCGATGTCCTCGGCCGAACCGGGATGGGCCCCCAGGGTCTCCTCGACCACCTGGGTCAGGTGCTGGGCATAGCGGGCCTGATCCGCAGGGTCGATGTACATCAATTGCAGGATGAAATAGAGCCGGCTTTCCGGCCCCACCACCCGGCTCTCGGTGAGGATGTCCTTTTCCATCAGGATGCGGGCGCTGTTGAGGAAATACAGCACCACGCCCTGCTCGCCGGCGGAGATGACCGCCCCGTTGACGACCATCTTCTCGCGGGGCTTCAAACGAATTTTCAGGGCCATGCATCAGTCTCGCGGGCTTGGGCGGCAAGGCGGGGATTATCGGCACCCCGCCCGGCCTCCGCAAGTCACAATTGGCGGAAGCCGCGGAAGGTGACGTCGTGTTCCTTGTACAACCGGCGGGCGTCGTCGATGAAATGGTCGCGCAGCTTGGCGTAGTAGTTGGTCACCAGCGTCTCGTTGGCCTCCATCAGCGCCTGATGGAAGGCGTCGTCGCTGAGTTCGGTGAAGTTGACCGCCAGCAGGTCCGAATTGGTGTGCTTGCGCTCGTAGAAATCCTCCGGCCCCTCCAACAACCCCTTCTCGATGGCGTGGTAGTAGAGCGGCGAGCCGGGATAGGGGGTGACCGGACGGATGGTGCGCATCTGGCCCTGGTCGTCGTGTTCGAGCAGGAACTCCACCGAGCGGCGCAGCGTGTCGAGGTTGTCGCCGATATTGCCGAAGATGATGTTCAGCCCCGGCGACAGGCCCAACGCGCGGGTGTTCTTGATGCCCTCGATGATCTGCTCGTAGCGAAGCCCCTTCTTCATGTTCTTGAGGACTTCGTTGTCCACCGACTCGATGCCGTAGTTGATGAAGCTGGCCCCGGCCTCCTTCATCACCTTCAGCACGTCGGGGGTGGCGTAGTTGAGGCGGCCGTTGCACGCCCAGCGGAACTTGAGGCCGCGGCGGATGATCGATTCGCAGAACTCCACCGTGCGCGGGCCGGAGATCATCAGCAGGTCGTCGGAAAAGTCGATGTAATCGATGCGGTAGGTCTTTTGCAGGAACTCGACCTCGTCGAGGATGTCGTCGTGCGGCCGCGGCCGGTGCCCGGTGTCCATGCGGTAGCAGAAGGTGCACTTGAAGGTGCAGCCGCGCCCCGACAGCATCGGCAGGGCGAACTCGGTCGGCTTGATGTTCGGCCGCCGGTAGAGGCGGTAATAGGGCATCTCGAACAGGTCGTAGGCCGGCCAGGGGATCGAGGCGATGTCCTCGATCAGCGGCGCGCGGGCGTTGACCTTGACCTTGCTTCCGTCGCGGAAGGCCAGCCCGAGCACGCCGTCGAGGGGCGTGTTGCCCTCCAGCGCCGCCATCAGGTCGCAGGCCACCCTCTCGCCCTCGCCCATGACGATGGCGTCGGCCTGGGTCTTGCCGAGGAAGAACTCCGGCTCCGGGGTCGGGCCGTAGCCGCCCAGCACGAAATAGGGGCGCTTCTTGGCGCGGTTGACCGCCTCGGACAGCCGCAGCAGGCGGCGGTACTGGTAATAGCCGGCGATGACGCCGATCCCCACCACGTCGAACTCATGGTCGTCGAGGAAGCCGGTCAGCTCCTCGTCGGGATAGTGGTGGACGTCCTGGGCCCAGATGGTCACCTCGTGGCCCTTCTGGCGCAAGGCGGCGGCGACATAGGCGATCCCTTGCGGGAAGTAGTTGATGTACGAGCCGTTGTCGTAGACGACGAGGCAGACGCGCAGGGCCATGGGGTCACTCCTCGGGAATGCCGAGACAATTGGGGCGGCACCTTCCGGCACCGCCCGATTCATGCTGAACCAGAGTCCTTGGCGAAGCGTTAACGCTCAACCGTCCTGGGCCATCAAGCCGGTGGCCAGGGTGCGGTTGATGTTGACCAGCGAGTTCACCCCTTGCTGGGTCGGCTTGCCGAACATGGCCAAGGTCTGCTTGAAGACGTAGAGGGACAGGTTGAGCAGGTTCTGCTTGACCTCGTCGGGCAACGCCGCGTTATCGGGGATCTCGCTGGCGAAGAAGGTCCACAACATCTTGTTGCGCTCCAACGCGTCATCCAGGCGATCCTGGGCGGTGTCCCAATTGTCGAGCACCATCTTCAGATCGCGGGCGGTCGCCAGCAGCGCCTGGGCCTCAAGCCCGCGATGCCCGGACGGCCCGGCGGCCGTGGCAGTCGCAGCCTGATAGCTCTGATAGGGATTGGACATGAGAGCGCTCCCTCCACGGGGCGGATGGTCTTGTGGACGGTGAAAACCAGAATGGCAGTGTAGGGGCGGAGTCGTTAACGGAATCTTCTCTCGCCACACCGGCCGGTCAACTCCCCTGCTCCGCCGCCAGTCCGATCAGACGTTCAGCCAGCATCGCCACCACCTCGGCCTTGTCGAAGGGCTTGGTGGGGACCACCACCTCGATCGACGGCCAATAGGGGCTCCTTGGCTTGCCCCAGTTCTGCTCGATGGGGATCATGCAGATCTCCAGCACCGGCTTGCCGAGCCCGCCGGCGATGTGGCCGACGGTGGAGGGAATGGTGACGATGACGTCGCAGGCCTCGCACAACGCCGCCACGCCCTCGATGTCGTCGAAGGTATCGAGGTCGTCGAAGTGGGTGATGCGGATGCCGGCGGACTGCGCCTCCGCCAGCTCGCCACGGACGTTGTCGAACTTGTTGTCGTATTGCAGATTGATCAGGTGGACATCGGGAATGGCGGCCAGAGGCGCCAGTTCGCCGACATTGAGATAGAGGATCGAGCGACTGTCGGTCACCAGACTGGACCGCCACACGATCCCAACCTTGAGCGCGCCCGGCAGGGCGCGAAGGCGGCCGTGGAAGTCGGCGGCTCGTGCGGGATCGGCGACATAGGCCCGGTGGGGCGCGGGGAAGTCGTCGAAACTCTTGCGCAGATGGATGCCCAGCGAACCGATCAGACACTGGCGGTCGAAACCTTCGATGCCCCGCGCCGCCAATTCCGCCGTATCGAGCACTTCGGCATCCGGGAACGAGCGCCGCGCCAAGGAGAGAATCTTGGGGGCCACTTCCAGCGTCACCTTGCGCGCGCGCTTGATGAGGTCGGGCACAATGGACGCGAACAAAACTTCGTCCCCCAGACCCTGTTCGCGACGGACGACGATGTGGTAATTGGCGGGATCGTCTCCCAGCCACGGCGGAATTGGAACAAAGAATTTCGGACGCCGCTGTCCATTGTGGATGCCGAATTCGTAATATTTCCAAGCCGTATCGATATCACCGCGGCACATAGCCAGCAAGGCTGTGTTGAACAGGACCCCTACATTGCTCTTATCCATTTCAAGAGCCTTGGCGAACAGCCGGTCGGCGGTATCGAGATCCGGCAACAGGCGATAGCAGGCTCCCAAATTGTTGTATGCGGCCGCGCTGGGTTCGCCCACCTCCATGGCCTTCTCGATCATATCGATGCCACGTTGCGTCCACCCCTTGCGGCGGTAGGCCGCGCCGAGGTTCTGCAGGGCGGGGGCACAATTCGGCTGCAAGCTGATCGCCCGCTCGCCGGCCTCGATGGCTTCGTCGAAGCGCTGGAGCGTCTGCAGGATGCCGCACAGATTGGTGAGAATGGTGACGTCGTCGGGATACAACGCCTCGATGTGGCGGATCGCCGACTCCGCGGCCTCCGATTGACCGCAGTCGAGCAGCGCCGCCGCCAGCTCGGTGCCCGCCTCGACGCTATCGGGCCGCTCCTGGAGTGCCGCCAGCGCAGGGTCGATGGCGGCGATGGGCTGGCCGAGACGACGCAGGGCCACCGAACGCCCGATCAGGGCCCCGAACAGGGTGGGATTAAGTGCCAGCGCCGCGTCCATTTCCCGCAACATCGCCGGATCGTTTTCGGCGGAGGCATAGGCACGGGCCAGCTCGAAATGCAGGTCCGCGTCGTTGGGATTGGCCGCCACCGCCTGCTCCCAATAAGGAACCGCCTCCTTGGCCCGTCCCGTCAACGTCAGCAATGCGGCCAGATGCGGGGGCGCCTGCTTGAGGTTGGGACCAAGCTCCATTGCTCGGCGCAAAGCAGGCTCGGCATCGGCATAACGCTCAAGGATCATCAACAGCATGCCGCGATTGGTGTGAGCCTCGGCACACAGCGGATCGATAACCAGAGACTGCTCGATCAGGTCCAGCCCTTCGAGGGTCTTGCCGGCCTGCATGGCGATGACGCCGAGATAATGCAGCGCGCCGGCGTGATCGGGATCGCGCTTGAGAATTTGCCGATAGGCGGCTTCGGCATCGTACAGGCGGTCCTGCTGATGGAGATTCTTCGCCATTTCGAAGCCGGCTTCGAACAGGGCCCGCATCGCCATGTCGTCACCGGGATGGCCGCCGCCCGTCTTAACCGCCGTGGCAGATCGGTTGCGGCCCTTCGTCTTCGCTCCGCCATTGCTCTTGGCTTTCGTCATCGCATCAGCCCTTCGCTGCCAGGGGGCGGAAATCGACCATCGGACTCGAACCTCCACGCGCCAAGCACCCCAATGGGTGCCGAAATTCCGGGGCGAGTCTAGCCGTTAAGTCGTTAAGGGAATCTTCCCGCCCCCGGCCAATGGGCCTCCCATCACGCTCCGCGGCTGCAAGAAAAAAATGGAAACCACAGAGATGGGGTAATCGGGGCTGGCGCTGAGGCTGGCAAGCAAGGTGGCTGTCCCGCAAGCTGTTGTTGGATACGGAGTCCGCGAAGCGGCTCGAAGCAACAGAGGGGACAGCCATGAAATACTATGCCGCATTGGACGCGTC
>JACRFY010000063.1 GCA_016212565.1 Magnetospirillum sp.
CCAGCGTCTCCTATTCCTTGTTTCGCGCCAAGGGCAGCAAGCTGTCGTGGGACGGCAAGGGGATCGGCGACCTGGGCGGGCCGGTGGGCGTCCCGACCGGTTATTCCATCGGCGGCGACCTCAAGGACAAGGGGATTGCGGTCGAGGAGGCGCAGAACTCGAAGATCAACTTCACCAAGCTGTCCCTGGGACGGGTGGGGGCGGTGGCGACGCTCGACGTGACCGGCGACGATCTGCTGGCCACCGGCGCCTTTCCCACCATCGAGAAGGTGACGCCGCCGCTGGTGACCAAGGACTACTTCGTGATGGTCTCGCACCAGTTCTACGCCGAGAAGCCGGAGCTGGCCGAGAAGCTGTGGGCGAAGATCGCCCAGTTGCGCGAGGCCAAGGGCGCCGAGCTGGGACGCAAATACGCCGAGTAGCGTGATCCGTCGGCGGGGGCCTACCCCTCGTTGCAGACCCGATTGCGGCCCTGGCGCTTGGCGTGATAGAGGCGCGCGTCGGCGGCCGAGATCATGTGGTCGAGGGCGCTGTGCAACTCGCTGCACACGCCAATGCTGACGGTGACGCGGAATTCGCCCAAGGTGGTGACGATCGGCGTCTCGGCGATCACCTGGCGCAGGCGCTCGAAATAGGCCAGGCAGCTCTCGGGCGGCAGGTTGAAGGCGAGGATGCAGAACTCCTCGCCGCCGAAGCGGGCCAAGAGGTCGGTCTTGCGCACCTGTTGGGCCAGCACCTTGGCGATTCCCGCCAGCACCAGGTCGCCGGTGTCGTGGCCGTGTTCGTCGTTGATCGCCTTGAAGCAATCGAGGTCGATCAAGCCGATGGCGATCGGCGCCTGGCCGCGGGCGGCGGCGGCATAGAGCGGGGTGGCGTGGTCGAAGAACGAGCGGCGGTTGCCGACCCCGGTGAGGTAGTCGAGTGTCGCCGCGGCCTTCAGGGCCACCACCTGCTCCAGCATGTCGACGTTCATCTGCACCCGGCAGAAGAATTCCTCGCGCAGGAACGGCTTGTTGAGGAAGTCGTTGGCGCCCGACTTGATGAACCGCGCCGACAGCGTGCTCGATCCCGACGACGACACGCCGAGGATGGCCAGCCGGTCGCGGCCGTAGGTGCGGCGCAGCTGCTTGATCAACTGGAAGCCGTCCATCTTGGGCATGTGGTAGTCGGTGATCACCAGGCGGACGTCGTTTTCGCGCTCCATCACCGCCAGGGCCTCTTCGCCGTTGGCGGCTTCGAGGACGGTGAACTGGTATTGGCGCAGCAGGTCGGCGATGTAGTGGCGGGCGGTGCCGGCGTCGTCGACCACCAGCGCGGTGACGCTGCGGTTGCGGTGGAGCCGGCCCACCAGTCCGGCCAGGTAGTCGAGGCTGGAGGGATCCTCCTTGACCACGTAGTCGATGACCTGCTTCGACAGCACGCGGTCGCGGACGTCCTCGGAATAGTCGCCGGTGAACACCACCACCGGCAGCCCGGCGGCGATGACCTCGTCGATCACTTCGCCGTGGTGGGCGTCGGGAAGATTGAGGTCGCACAGGGCCATGAACAGCGTGCCGGCGTGCTCCTGGAGACGCAGGCGCGCGTCGGCCAGCGACGAGGCGGCAATCACCTCGAAGCCGGCCTGGGTCAGCTTGGCGGTAATGATCGACAGAAAGAACTTGGCGTCCTCGACGAGCAGGACTTTTGCCATCGCTCCGCTTCCGTAGCCCAGGGTGGGGGGAAGTATACCATTCGCCGGGGCGGGGGCCAGCGTTGTGATTGGGTGGGGGGATGCCGCCCCGAAACGCAACGAGCCTCGCCGGTGAGGGCGAGGCTCGGGAACACTCGGGAATGGCGGCCTATTCGGCCGGGCTGGCGCAGCAGGCCGCGGGAGCCGGCGCTCCTTCGGCCGGCTCGGCGGCCGGCGCCGTCTCGCCCAGCGCGGCGGGCAGGAAGCGCAGGAAGGTGGCGCCGATCACCACGATCAGCACGGTGATGGCGATGCCGCCCAGGCCGAGGACGATTTCCGCCACGGTGGGGACATAGGTGGCGACCTGACCGTCGAAGAACGACGACGAGACCTCCATGCCGGGGAACAATTGCAGCGGGAACGACTGGCCGCCGACGATGATCACGAACACCTGCGCGAGACCACCCAGCGTCACCAGCAGCGACGAAAAGCGCAGCGTGCAGCGGCCGACCGTGCCGCGGAACAGCAGCGCCAGCGGGACGATGCCGCCGATGACCACCTGACCGCCCCAGAACAGCAGGGTATGGATGCCGCCGTTGAGGAGGATGAACGCCTCGGCGTCGCGCTTCTCCGGCCAGTAGAGGGCGGTGAGGTGCTGGACGGCGACGAAGTACAGGTTGGCGGCGATGAACACGCCGAGCAGCTTGCCCAGGCGGGCGACCATGTCGTCGCCCAGCGGCCGCTTGGTGGCGGCGTAGAGGCCGAGGATGACCAGATTGAAGAAGGCGAGGCCGAAGGCGAAGGACATGGCGATGAACAGGGGCGCCATCACCGCCGAGCCGTACAGCTCGCGGGCCATCAGGAAGCCGAAGATCGAGCCGGTACCGGTGGTCAGGACCAGCCGCCACAGGAAGGCGGCGATGGCCGCCGGCTTGTACCAGCCCTTCACCGTCCAATCCATCATCGTCCACAGATAGGCGCCGACGATGCCGAAGAAGCCGGTGTAGAGGATGACGTTCCAGGCGAAAATGGACTTGAAGTTGAAATGGGTCATGGCGACGTCGAGGCGGTCGGGCCGTCCGAGGTCGAGGACCAGCACCGCCAGTCCGCCGGCCAGCAGGGCAATCGCCAGCAGACCCGACATCCGCCCCAGCGGCTGATAGGGCTCGCGCCCGAACACCGAGCCGATCGAGGCGACGTTGAGTGCCCCCGAGGCGGCAACGATCAGGAACACGGCGAAGACGTGCGGCATGCCCCAGACCACCTGGTTGCTCATCCCGGTCACCCAGTGACCGTTATGCTCCATGTGGAAGACCGCCACCATGGCGGCGGCGACGACGACGGCGAGACCGCCGACCGCGGCCAGCCAGCCGGGGGTCAGGGGCGTCAGTTCCTGGTAATCGACCTTCTTCATGATCAGATCCCCTGGTAGCGGACGGCCGGGTCGAGCTTCAAGTCGGCACGGATGCGGGTGGTGGCTTCGGTGGCGACGCGGACGGCGATTTCGCTGGCCGGGTCGTTGAGATCGCCGAACACCATCGCCCCCTTGCCGCGGTTCTGGCAGGCTTCGGTGCAGGCCGGCATCTCGCCGGCATCGACGCGATGGGCGCACAGGGTGCAGCCCTCGACGCAGCCCTTGCCGCGCGGATTGGCGATCTTCTGGCCGGTCTGGTCCTCGTGGATGAACGAGCGCGCCTTGTAGGGGCAGGCCATCATGCAGAAGCGGCAGCCGATGCAGATGTGACGGTCGACGAGGACGATGCCGTCGGCACGCTTCATCGAGGCGCCGGTGGGGCAGACGTCGACGCAGGCCGGCTTGGCGCAATGCTGGCACATCACCGGCAGCGATACCGTCTTGCCGGAGGCCGGGTCCTTGACCGAGACCTTGCGGATGTACTGGGCGTCGGTGGCCGGGCGGCCGTGGTCGGGCAGCCCCATCTCCTCCTTGCACGAGTCGATGCAGGCGGTGCACTCGGCCGGGCACTTGGTGGTATCGATCAGCAGGCCCCAGCGCTGCTTGGGCGAGGCGGCCTCGCCGGCCGGACGTGCGTCGGCGGCGGTGGCGATCAGGGTCAGGCCGGGCGCCAGGGTGACCGCGGCAACGGCGGTGCCCTGGAGGAAGGCGCGGCGGGAGGTGTCGGTCATGTCTCGGCTCCCCGTCAACGAATCGCCGTGCGCGCCGGATCGGCGGGGACGGTGGCGTGGCAGGAGAAGCAGTCGATGGAGACCGCGGCGAAGGAATGGCAGGACTGGCAGAACTGGCCCTCGGCGGTGACCGGAACCGGCTTGCCGTCGGCGCCGTCGGTGGCGTGGCAGCTGACGCACTCGGCCAGCGAGTGCTTGCCGCCGCGCACGCCCTGACGCAGCGTGTCGTTGCGCTGGTGCTTGAGCAGATCCATGTGATTGCGTCGCATCACCTGGGTGTCCTCGACGCACACGCTTCCCTTGGCCTGGGGCAACGCCGGCCGGCCGTCGCCGGCCATTGCCCCGTGCCCCGCAAGGATCGCCGTCGCCAGGACGACGAAGCCGATCACGGCCAGCCGCAGCCTATTCATCGCGCCTTTACTCCCCCATGCCCATCTGGATGTACCCGGTGGGGCACACGTCGTAGCAGATGTGGCAACCGACGCACTTGGAATACTCGGTGTAGACGTAGCGTCCGACCGTGCGTTCCTTCTTGGCCACCCGCTGCACCGCGGTCTGCGGGCAGAAGACGACGCAGTTGTCGCACTCGAAGCACAGGCCGCAGGACATGCAGCGCTTGGCCTCGTTGACCACGTCGGCTTCCGTCAGCGGGATCAGCCGCTCCTCGAAGTTGCCGATCACCACCTCGGCATCGATGTGATGCTCGCCGCGATGGCGGCGCGGGTTCTCGGTGAAATGACCGAGGAACAGACCGTCCTGCGGGATCACCTCGGCGCTGGCGCGGTCGTCGAAGTTGTGGATGGCGAACTTGGCTTCCGCGGTGCCGCGGACACCGGCGCCCGGATAGGGCTCGGGCTCCAGGTTGGCCTCGCGCAGCTTGTTGAGCAGGTTGAACTGGTGGACGTCGACCTTCGGCCGCTTGCCGACATCGTGGCCGCCGAGGAAGTCGTCGATGCTGGCCGCGGCGATGCGGCCATGGCCGACGGCGGTGGTCAGCAGGTGCGGGCGCACCACGTCGCCGCCGACGAAGTGCTTGGTCTTGCCGGGAATGCGCATCGAGCGGTCGGCGTTGATGAAGCCGCGGCCGTTGTCGAGCTCGGGCAGGTCCTCGATGTCGCCGGTCTGGCCGATCGCCGAGACGATCAGGTCGGCTTCGAGGACGAACTCGCTGCCGCCGACCGGAACCGGGTTCTGGCCGTCCATCTTGCAATGGCACATCTTGAGCCCGGTGGCGCGACCGTCGGGGCCCTTGAGGACCTCCAGCGGCATCACCCCGCCCATGATCTCGACGCCCTCGCGGGTGGCGTCGTCGATCTCGCGCTTGGCGGCGAACATCTGGTTGACCGGGAACAGCGAGGTCAGGACGGCGTGGCAGCCCTGGCGCTGGACGGTGCCGGCGACGTCGTGGGCGGTGTCGCCGAGGATGATGTGCTCGACGCGATCCTGGCTCGACACCGATTCGATGTGGCCGAGGCGGCGGGCCACCGAGGCGACGTCGATCGAGGTGTCGCCGCCGCCGACGACGATGATCCGGCCGGTCACCGCCTGCAGACGGCCTTCGTTGAAGGCCTTGAGGAACGAGATGCCGGCGACGCAGTTGGGCGTGCCCTTCCAGCCGGGAACCGGCAGGCCGCGGCCGCTATGGGTGCCGACGCCCCAGAACGCGGCGTCGAAGTCGCGGTCGATCTCGGCGAAGGAGACGTCGCGGCCGATGCGGCAGTTGGTCTTGACGGTGACGCCCAGGTCGAGGATGCGCTGGATCTCGGCGTCGAGCTTGGCGCGCGGGGCGCGGTACTCGGGGATGCCGTAGCGCATGAAGCCGCCCAGCTGGGCATTGGCCTCGAACAGGGTCACGGCATGGCCGCGGCGGCGCAGGAAGTAGGCGGCGGCGAGGCCGGCGGGGCCGCCGCCGATCACCGCGATGCGGCGGCCGGTTTCGCTCTCCGGCTTGGCGAAGGCGACGTTGTTCTCGATCGCCCAGTCGCCGATGAAGTGCTCGACCGAGTTGATGCCGACGTGTTCCTCGACCGCATTGCGGTTGCAGCCCTGCTCGCACGGCGCCGGGCAGACGCGGCCCATGATCGCCGGGAACGGGTTGGACTCGGCCATGCGGCGGAAGGCGTATTCCTGCCAGACCACTCCGGCGGCCGGCTTCTCGATGCCGCGGATGATGTCGAGCCAGCCGCGGATGTCATGCCCCGACGGGCAGGACGCCGAGCACGGCGGCGTGCGCAGGATGTAGGTCGGGCACTTGTGCGACCAGCCGGCCTGGAAGATCACCTCGCCCCAGGTTCCGGGCGTGGCATCCCCATCCTTGTAGCGGCGGTAGTTCTTGCCTTCGGTAATGATTTTCGCCGCGGCTTTTCCGGCCATCGTTCTTCTCCGTTACCCGAACTTAATCGTTATTGCCCAGCAAAAGCGCGTCGCCGACCAACTGGTGGACGGAGACGACCATCTCGCGGTCGAAGCCGTAGGCGGGCAGGACCTTGGTGAATTGCGCCTTGCAGATGGCGCACATGCTGGCCATGTGCGTGACCTTGTGGTCGTCGACCACCTGCTTGAGCGCCTCCATGCGCGGGCGGGCGCCCTTGACGCGGATTTCCAGCAGTTCGTCGGTCAGCAGACCGCCGCCGCCGCCGCAGCAGAAGGTCTTCTCGCAGATGGTGTCCTTGTGCATGTCGACGAAGGTCGGCACCGCCGCCTTGATCACCTCGCGGGGGATGTGGAACTGCCCGCCGGGGAAGTCGCCCATCCGCGAGCCGCGGGCGATGTTGCACGAATCGTGGACGGTCAGGATCTTGCCGGCATTGGCCGACTTGTCGAGCCGGATCGCCTTGTCCTTGATCAGGTTGTAGGTGAATTCGAGGATGTGCTGCGGCACCGGATAGCGCGGATCGAGGAAGTCCCACGGCCCGGCGACGGTGTTGAGGAAGCTGTAGGCGACCCGCCAGGCGTGGCCGCATTCGCCGAACACCAGACGCTTGACCTTCAGCTCCTGCGCCGCGGTGCGCACCCGGCCGGCGATCTTGCGCAACTGGTCGTAGTTGCCGATGAACATGCCGAAATTGCCGGCCTCGGAGGCCTTGGTCGACACCGTCCAGGAAATGCCGGCGGCGTGGAACACCTTGGCATAGCCCATCAGGCCCAGCACATGCGGCTCGGCGAAGAAGTCGGCCGAGGGGGTGACCAGCAGCACCTCGGCGCCTTCGACGTCGATGGGGATCTTGATGTCGAGGCCGGTCTCGGCCTGCATGTCCTCTTCGAGGCCGAGCAGGGTGTCTTCCAGCGCCGGGCCGGGCAGGCCCAGGTTGTTGCCGATGCGGTGGACCTTGCCGATGATCTCGTTGCAGTACTTCTGGCCCAGGCCGATCGAATCCATGATCTCGCGCGCCGCCATCGACACCTCGGCGGTATCGATGCCGTAGGGGCAGTACAGCGAACAGCGGCGGCACTGCGAGCACTGGTGGAAGTAGTTGTACCAGTCGTCGAGCAGGTCGCGGGTGAATTCCTTGGCCCCGACCAGACCCGGCACCATCTTGCCGGCGGGGGTGAACCACTTGCGGTACACCGAGCGGAACAGGTCCTGGCGGGCCACCGGCATGTTCTTGGGATCGCCGGTGCCGATGAAGTAGTGGCACTTGTCGGTGCAGGCGCCGCACTTGACGCAGGAGTCCATGAACACCTGCAACGAGCGGTACTTGGACAACAGGTCGCCCATCCGCGCCTTGGCCTTGGCCTGCCAGTCGGGCACCAGCTCGCCGGGGAAGCCGAGCGCCTCCTGGTGCGCCGGGGCGGCGACGAAGCACTTGAGGTCGTTGGTGGCGTTGGGCACCAGCGCCGGGATCGGGCGCTCCTCGACGTTGCCGAGGACGGGAGTTTCGAAGGCGGCCATGTCAGTTCCCTCCCGCTTCGAGCTTGGCGGCCCAGGGGGCCAGATGCCGCTTCTCGCGCGGGTTGTCGCATTGGTTGCGGGTCGGGCTGAAGAACACGCCCGGCACGTGGAGGAGCTTGGAGAAGGGGAAGACGATCATCAGCACCGCCACCAGGGCCAGATGGACCAGCAGCGGCGGCTCGGCGGGCAGGGCGCGGATCTCGAAGGCCATCAGGCCGAGGAAGAACGCCTTGACGGCGACGATGTCGGTGTGGACGGCCCCCTTCATCGCCAGGCCGCTGGCGCCGATACCCAGCAACAGCAGCAGCATCAGGATGTCGGACGGGCCGGTGATGTAGGCGATGCGCGGCACGACGATGCGGCGCAGCAGCAGCAGGCCCAGCCCGGCCATCATCGCCAGACCGGCGTAGAGGCCGAACGGCTGCACCAGCTGGATCACCACGTTGACCGGCTCCTGGAAATAGCGGACGTGGCGGGCGAGGACCACGAACAGGCCGAAGTGGAACAGGGCGGCGAAGATCCACAGCGCCTTGTTGGCCTTGAACAGGCTCTCGAACACCACCACCTCGCGGGCGACGCGGAAGGCGGCGCCGGCCGGGGTCAGCGGAGCCGGGGTGGTGGGAATCTTCAGCGGCGCCGGCGTGCGGGCATACTGGGCGATCTTGAAGCCCAGCCCCGCCACCAGAACCACGGTGGCCACGGCGTACAGGATGGCGAATACGGTGTTCACGTTCCCATGCTCCCCCGGGATCGAGCGCAGGCCCACTGCCTGCCTCTGGCGCGACCGACCCTCTCCGCCGCCGACAATGTGCCGGTGGCGGTAGCAATTCCTAGCGATGTGCGGGGAGCCGGCGCGACGGCCGGTTCCCCGCCCGAACAGCGATCAGATACAGCCGGTCGGCTTGGGCAGGCCGGCGATCTTGCACGCCTGCTTGGCCGGACCGTAGGGGAACAACTCGTAGAGATACTTGTTGTTGCCCTTGTCCGGACCCATTTTCTTGGCGACGGCCTTGGTCAGGACGCGCACCGCCGGAGCGATCTGGTACTCGGCATAGTACTCGCGGAGGAAGTTGACGACTTCCCAATGCTCGGGAGTCATGTTGATCCCCTCGTCCTTGGCGATCAGGACGGCGAACTCTTCGTCCCACTCGTTGATGTTGACGAGAAAGCCCTCTTCGTCGGCCTCGGCGGTCTTGCCGTTGACGGTATAAGCCATTGGTAATTACTCCTCTTTCTTTTCTTGACGACTACAGCCAGGCGTTGACCGCCGAATTGGCGGCGGCCAGGTCGACGAAGCCCGCATAATCGACGACGGTACAGCCGTCGACGACGTTGGCCGGATCCATGCCGCGGGCCTTGAGGTCGGCGGCAAGCGCGTAAAGCTTGAAGGTCTTGGCGGCGTCGGTCATCCGGGCTGCCAGATTGGTGGCCTTCATGGCGGCGAAGACGCCGTCTTCGATCAGCAGGATGGCGTCGCCGGGCAGGGCGTGGCCGAGGCAGGCGTCGAGATTGGCCCGCTCGAACGGCGACTTGTTGACGGTATGCAGGGTGCTCATGGTCTCAGGTCTCCGTCTCAGCCGCCCAGGATCACATCCATCTCGCCCATGAGCTTGGCCATGTCGGCGCGGCTCAGGACTTCGACGGGGACGAGCAGGTCGGCCTCGGTCAGGCCGCGCTCCTCCAAGCTCTCCTGCTCGACATACAGCTTCTCGATGTCGTAGCCCTCGAGCGCGCGGTAGGTCGGCGAAAAGTTCTTCATGCCGGCACCCGACATCGGGTCCTGGCCCTTCTTGATCTGGTAGACGCCGTCGTCCAGGAACGCCATGTGGACGTCCTGGTCGAAGGCCGCCGAGATGAGCACCATCTCCAGCACTTCCAGCGCGTAGATCGTTCCGTACGGCGCCTTGCGATTCACGTACATGAACTTCTTGACGACGCCGCTTTCGAATTCCTCGTCCATCAGGACCCCCTCTTAGTCACCGAAGGCCATCAGGCGGTCGGCCTGAATGCCTGCCTCGATCAGCTGGCCCAGGCCGGAGATGCGAAATCCCTCGGCCAGGGTGGAGTCGACGATGCCGCGGCGCAGACCGGCGGCAACGCAGACGACCATGTCGAGCTTGTATTGCTCGGCCAGCTTCTGCCAGTTCCTGGTGACGTTGCGATCGTCGGTCGGCGGCTCGCCGAACTTGTTCGCGTTGTAGACACCGTCGTAATAGAAGAAGACCCGATAAATCTCGTGCCCCTTCTCCAGTGCCGCTTTGGCGAACTGATAGGCGGAGTCCGAGGCCTGATGATTGTACGGGCCTTCATTGACGAGGATACCGAACTTCATGTTCCACCCGTCCTAGAAGTGCAAGTGCGTGGAGGCGTTGAGGTTCGAGCGACCGCCGCGCCAGTTGTCGATGTGGTACTTGGTGAACGGCAGCCCGGTCATCTCGAAGAAGCGCGGCCAGCCGATCCGCCCGATCCACTCGTTCATGCGCTCCCACGGGCGCGCATCCTGCTTGTAGGCGGCGAGGATCTGCTTGACCACTTCGGCGACTTCCGGCCAACGCGGGGCGTTGTTCGGCAGGCCGGCGACGACCAGCTTGTGGAACGCCGGCTTCGAGCGGGTCGAGGAGTGCTTGCCGCCGACCCAGATGGCGATCTTGGAGTTGATCGGGTCGTTGATCTGCATGGGCGGGCAGGGCGGATAGCAGGCGCCGCAGCACACGCACTTCTTCTCGTCGACTTCCAGGGTCGGCTTGCCGTTGACCACCGCGGGGCGGATGGCGGCAACCGGGCAGCGGGCGACCACGGTGGGACGCTCGCAGATCATCGACACCAGGTCGTGGTTGATCACCGGCGGCTTGGTGTGCTGCACGTTGATGGCGATGTCGCCCTGGCCGCCGCAGTTGATCTGGCAGCAGCTGGTGGTGATCTTCACCCGGTTGGGCATCTCTTCGTGCTTGAACTCGTGGAAGAGTTCGTCCATCAGCGCCTTGACCACGCCCGAGGCGTCGGTGCCGGGGATGTCGCAGTGGAGCCAGCCCTGGGTGTGCGAGATCAGGCCCACCGAGTTGCCGGTGCCGCCGACGGGATAGCCCGCGGCTTCCAGGCGCTTGATCAGCGGCGCCACCTTCGTCTCGTCGGTGGTCATGAATTCCATCGACGAACGCACGGTGAAGCGGATGTAGCCTTCACAGAATTCGTCGGCGATATCGCAGATCTCACGGATGGCGAAGACGTCGAGCTGACGCTGCGAGCCGGCCTTGACCGTGTAGATGGTGTCGCCGTTCTTGGCGACGTGGCGCAGAACGCCCGGCTGGGGGCGATCATGCCACGCCCACTGGCCGTAGTTCTTCACCAGCATCGGATGCATGAAATTCTTGGAATCCGGTACCCCGGACTCGATGGGACGGCGGAGTTCGCTCATCGTCCTCTCTCCCTTATCTCTTTGGTCTCGTTGACAGGCTTACTCGGCCGCGTTGGTCTGACGCTCGCTCCACTTGCGCGCTTCCTCGTCCCAGCCGTCGAGGCGGACATACGAGTTGGTGCGCGGCTGCGAGATCATGTTGAGGTCGAGCGGCAGATCCAGGCCTTCGAGGTAGTTGGCCAGGCCGATGCGCTCGATCATCTCGCCGGTGCGCTCGTGCTCGAGGGCGTTGTCGGCGAAGAAGTCCAGGAAGCGATGGGCCAGTTCGAGCAGGGCTTCGTAGTCCTCCTCGGTGTCCAGCTTCATGAACGGAACCACCACGGTGCCCATCAGGTCACCGATCTTCAGGGTGCGCTTGCCGCCGACCCGGATGGTGATGCCGCGGTCGTTGCCGGGGCTCAGGGCCTTGGTGCAGACGTTGATGCAGTGCATGCAACGGACGCAGGACTTGTTGTCGACGTCGAGCGTGTCGTCGTCGTTGAGCGCCAGCGCCTGGGTCGGGCACATGCGGATCACCTGGTTGATGAACTCCTTGCGGCCCAGTTGCGCGACCTTGGCCTTGATCTCGTCCTGGTTGACCACCATGTCGTCGCGCCAGGTGCCGAAGATGGCGTAGTCGGAGCGCTGGGTGGCGTTGGAGCAGTCGTTGGCGCAGCCCGAGAACTTGAACTTGGCCTTGTAGGGCAGGCTGGGACGGTGAATGTCGTCGACGAAATCGTCGATGATGGTCTTCATCGCCGTCAGGGTGTCGTAGCAGGCGTGCTCGCAGCGGGCCGGACCGACGCAGGCGGCCGAGGTGCGGATGCCGGCGCCGGCGCCGCCCATGTCGAAGCCCATGGCATTGATCTTGTCCCAGGCCTTCTGCACCTGATCGGTGGTGCAGCCCTGGAGCATGATGTCGCCGGACTGGCCGTGCAGGGCGATCAGGCCCGAGCCGTGCTCTTCCCACACGTCGCAGATGTCGCGCAGGCTCTTGGTGTCGTAGAAGAAGGCCGGGGCCGGCATGATGCGCAGGGTGTGGAACTCGGCGCTTTCCGGATACTTGTCGGCAACCTCGGAGAAGCGCGGAATGACGCCGGCGCCGTAGCCGAACACGCCGACCGTACCGCCCTTCCAGTAGCCCTTGCGGGTCTCGTAGCTGAGTTCAAGCTGACCCAGCAGGCTCTTGACCTGATCGCCGGCTCGCGCATCCTTGGAGTTCGCCAACCGCTTCAAACCGGTCACGAAGCTCGGCCAGGGGCCGCTCTCGAGCTGGTCCAGAAGCGGCGTTGCGGGCATCTTCTTCGACATCGTTCACATCTCCCTGACCGTATTGTCCCGGGGCAGCGGGGCTTCCATATCCCCGTGCCCAACGCACTGGCTACCCACCCTGCGGCGCGGCCGCCTGGATCGGCACCGCGTCGCGCTGTCATGTTCGTGATCCGGATGCGCGCTTGCGCTCCTTGGACCCATCCTCCGCTCGGTCGTTCTCTCGGCACAGGTCCGGGCGACCGTATGTTACATTACCGTACCATAATATACCGACCCGCCCGCTTCCAAGCGGATTCTTCGCCCCCCGATATCAGGGGGAAAACGTCGCCGCATCCTCGGCGGTGACCGGCCATTTGCCCTTGCCGTCCTTGAGGTAGGCGCCGATGGCCTTGGCGGCGGTCCGCCCGGCGCTCATGGCCAGAATCACCGTCGCACCGCCGGTCACGATGTCGCCGCCGGCGAAGACCCCGGGCACGGTGGTCGACTGGGTGGCATCGTCGGCGACGATATAGCCCCATTTGTTGAGCTTCAGGCCGGGCGTCGACTGCGGCACGATCGGGTTGGCGTTGGTGCCCAGGGCGTAGATGACGGTGTCGCAGGGCAACTCGACGAATTCGTCGAGCGGCACCGGCTTGCGGCGGCCCTGGTCGTCGGGTTCGCCGAGCATCATCTTCTGCACCTTCATGCCGCGCACGTCGCCCTCGTCGTCGACCAGGATCTCGACCGGCGAGTGGAGGAAGTGGAATTCGATCCCCTCCTCCTTGGCGTGGCGGATTTCCTCGATCCGCGCCGGGGCCTCGGCCTCGGTGCGGCGATAGACGCACATCACCTGCGGCGCGCCCAGGCGCTTGGCGACGCGCAGGCAGTCCATGGCGGTGTTGCCGGCGCCGATCACCACCACGCTCTTGCCGATGGCGATCGGGGTGTCGAGGAAGGGGAAGCGGTCGCCGCCCATCAGGTTGACGCGGGTCAGGAACTCGTTGGCCGAGTAGACCTGGCCGGCGAACTCGCCGGGGATGCCGAGGAACGACGGCGCCCCGGCGCCGGCGGCGATGAACACGGCGTCGTAGCCGCGCTCTTCCAGCAGTTGCGGCACGGTGAAGGTCTTGCCGATCACCTTGTTGGTCTCGAAGCGCACGCCCATGTCCTTGAGACGGTTGATCTCGCGGTCGATGATGTCGCGCGGCAGGCGGAAGGCGGGGATGCCGTATTGCAGCACCCCGCCCAGCACATGCAGGGCCTCGTAGACGGTGACATAGGCGCCGAAGCGGGCCAGATCGGCGGCGGCGGCCAGTCCGGCCGGACCGGAGCCGACCACGGCGACCCGGCCCAACTGGCCGGCATTGGCCGGCGGCCGCGCCTTGGGCGGGCGGCCGTAATCGCCGACGAACCGCTCCAGGCGGCCGATGGCCACCGCGTCCATCTTCTTGAGGATCACGCACTTGGCTTCGCACTGCGATTCCTGCGGGCAGACGCGGC
>JACRFY010000064.1 GCA_016212565.1 Magnetospirillum sp.
GATGAGGTTGACTCATCGGCCGTTGGTTAAGCCAGCGCGGCGCTTGAGCGAAACCCTCGCGGCATGAATGGAACATTCATGCCGGCCGGTATTAGGGTCGGACTGGCCGTCCACACATGACGCTCGCTTAACTCAGCGCCTCTGCGCACCAGCGGGGATGACGGACAATGCAAAGGACTGTAGTCCTTCACCCGATTGCCCTGGGTAATCCCACAGCCCGGTGAGTGCAACTCATCGGGATATGGTATAAGCCGGACGCCTAGCCCTGGCGCTCGCTCATCACCGCGGCGATCTTTTCCTTGAGAGCCGGCGGCAACACCGGCTTGGCCAGGAAGGCGCCGATGTCCAGTTCCTTGGCCCGGGCGACGGTATTGGCGTCGGTATGGGCGGTGAGCATGATCACCGGCGTCGCCGAAACGCCCGGCGTGGCCCGCAACGCCTTGACGAAGCCGAAGCCGTCGAGGGGCCGCATCTGAATGTCGCAGATCACCAGGTCGGGAACCTCCCGCGCCACCGCCTCCAGGCCGGAGGTCCCGTCCTGAGCCTCGATGACGACGCCGATACCCAACTGGGTCAGCATCTTCCTGACGATGGTGCGCACGAACTCCTGATCGTCGATGACCAGGACTCTCAGGCTGGCGAAATCCACGTTGACCGTCATCTGCCACCCCTCAGACGTTTTATTGCCGAGCTCACACTACCAGAAGGACGGCAGCCGATCAAATCGCCATCGCCGGATGGCCTGCCACAGCGGCGGCGCGGCGGCCGGCGGCGAAGGCCTGCTCGTTGACCGCCACCATCGCCGGCTTCCGGGCCCGGAAACGGCCGACGATCTGTTCCTCGAGGTCGGCGGCGGGAAACGGCAGCAGATCGGCGATGGCGCCGAGCATGATGGTGTTGACCAGGCGCAGATCGCCGAGGTCGCGGGCGATGGCCCCGGCATCGAAATCGTGGACGGTGACTCCGGCCGCCCGCATCTGGGCCACCGGATCGTCGGGATAGCTGAACAGGCCGATGGAGACGACCGGCGGCGTCAGGCGGATGGTATTGACCATCGCCACGCCGCCGGGCCGCAGCATGTCGGCCCACCGCGAGCCCTCGGCGACCTCGAAGGCGACCAGGATGTCGGCGGTGCCCGGGGTGATGACCGGCGAGTAGACCTTCCGCCCGAAGCGGACGTGGCTGGTGACGACGCCGCCGCGCTGGGCCATGCCGGCAACCTCGGACTTCTTGACGTCGAAGCCCTTGGCGATGGCGGTCTGCGACAGGATCTCGGCGGCGGTCATCACACCCTGGCCGCCAATGCCGCAAACCAGGATGTTGGTGACGATATCGGTGCTCATAGCGAGGCTCCTCAGACAGCCGCGAGCGGCTGGGCGGGGACGATGGCCTTGGGGCCGCAGCTGTCGACGCACATGTGGCAGCCGGTACACATGGCGGTGTCGATGGTGGTGAATTTCAGCGCCACGTCGGCGGCGCCGTCGCGCGTCTTCACCCCGGTGCGCCGCACGGTGATCGCCGGACAGCCGACGTTGATGCAATTGCCGCAGCCGGTGCAATCCTCGTCGACCACCTTGTAGGGGGTCATCTTGGCGTAGAATTCGGACAGCACACAGGGACGGTCGGTGATGATCACCGACGGCCCCGGCTGAGCGATCTCTTCGCGCACGATCTTGTTGAGCAGCGGCAGCATGTAGGGGTCGAGCTTGCGGATCCGCTCCGGCTTGACGCCCAGGGCCTCGACCAGACGGGCGAAGTCGACCCGCGGCGCCTCCTGGCCATGAACGTCCTTGCCGGTCCCGGCATGGTTCTGCCCGCCGGTCATGCCGGTGGTGCGGTTGTCGAGCAGCAGGACGGTGACGTTGCCGCGGTTGTAGACGATATCCAGCAGCCCCTGCATGCCCATGTGCAGGAAGGTGGAATCGCCGATCACCGCCAGGACCGCCTTGTCCTTGGTCTCTTCCGAGCGCGCCTTGTCCATGCCGAGCGCGATGCCCATCGACGCGCCCATCGAGATGGTCGAATCGAGCGCGTTCCACGGGTGGCCGGCCCCCAGGGTGTAGCAGCCGATGTCGCCGGAGATCTGCACCTTCTTGCGCAGGCGATGCAGCGTGTAATAGACGCCCATATGCGGGCAGGCCGCGCACATGGTCGGCGGGCGGGGAAACGGATCGATCTTGGGATAGGTGGTGGCCGGCGGAAGCGGATCGCCGAGGAAGCCCTTGATCGCCGGGATCAGGATGTTGGGGGTCAGTTCGCCCAGCCGCGGCAGCAGGTCCTTGCCGTGGATGTCGAGCATGCCGGCGGCCTTCAGCTCGGTCTCCATCAGCGGCTCGGTCTCTTCGACCACCACCAGGGCGTCGACCGAGGCCTTGAAGGCGCGCACGCCCTCGACCGGCAGCGGATAGGTGAATCCGAGCTTGAGCACCGGCGCGTCGGGGAAGCTCTCGCGCACATGCATGTAGGCCGGCCCCGAGGTGACGAAGCCGACCCGGGTGTCGCCGCCGGCCTCGACGACGTTCAGTTCCGACGCCTCGGCGGCCTGGCGCAGCAGGCCTTCGCGCTCCATCTGCTTGGGCAACATGCCCTTGGCATTGGACGGCGTCATCACCCAGCGCTTGGCATCGATCTGGAAACCGCTGATCGGGCGGTCGTTGCGGCTGCCGACGCCGACCATCGCCTTGACGTGGCAGACCCGGGTGGTCAGACGCAGGATCACCGGGGTGTTGAAGCGCTCGGACAGGTCGAAGGCGACCTTGACCATGGCATAGGCTTCCTGGGAATCGGCCGGCTCCAGCACCGGGACGTGGGCGAAGCGGCCCCAGAAGCGCGAATCCTGTTCGTTCTGCGACGACGACAGGCCGACGTCGTCGGCCACCGCCACCACCAGCCCGCCGACCACGCCGGCCAGGGTGACGGTCATGAAGGCGTCGGAGGCGACGTTCATGCCGACATGCTTCATGGCGCAGAACGACCGGGCGCCGGACATCGAGGCGCCGATGGCCACCTCCATCGCCACCTTCTCGTTGATCGACCACTCGGCGTAAAGATCGGGGAACAGCGACAGGGTCTCGAGGATCTCGGTCGACGGCGTGCCCGGATAGGCGGCGCACACCTTGGCCCCGGCCTCCCAGACACCGCGGGCAATGGCGTCGTTGCCCGAAAGGAGCAGGCGCTCGTTGGCCTTCGCCTGGACAGCAGCGGACATGGAATCACCTCGAAAAGCGGTCCGTTTCGTTCCCCGCCAGTGGACATACCACCCGGCGGAAGGGGCGCACCCTACCACTTTCGCAAGGCCCGCCGGAAGAGGAATGCTGCATTGCGGCCCCCATCGCCTTGACGTTGGACAGCGGCAATCGGTTGCGGCACGGCCTCGATTCGGAGCAATATGGTCCGAGTCCAATTGGAGAAGGGACCCATCCGTGCGCCGGGCCTTGGTGGCAACGAACGATGGCTCGCTGCGGCAAGCGATGTTGCCGTGGCTGGAACGGGCCGGCCTCGAAATCGCCCTGGCCTCCGACGCCGCGGACACCGGCCACGCCCTGGCGACGTCCCGCTTCGACGTGCTGATTCTCGACCTGGCCGTGCCCGACGACGGCATCGAGCTGCTGCGCAGCGTGCGCAGCACGCATGACGGCATGAAGGTGCTGGCCTTGGGGGCGGTGACCACCGACCTGCCGGGGACAACGTTGCGCCAGGTGACGGCGTTCTACGGTGCCGACGCCACCCTGCTCAAACCGTTCGGCGAAGGCGATCTGCTGGCAGCGCTGGCCCGGCTGCTCGACTGAGCGAGAGCGACGGCGTTCGCTACAGCCCCCAGCGGCCCCAGGTCAGGCGTTCCTCGACCGCCGCCAGCCAATCGGCGGGCCCGGCGTCCAGGCCGAGGCGCCGACGCAGCCAACCGCCACGGCGTCCGCCGACCGGCTTCAGCCGCACCTTCTCGCCGAAGCGGGCGCGCAGCACCGAGCGCAGGTCGCCAAGCCCGTCGATCAGCCCCAACGCCACCGCGCGGCGGCCGGTCCACACCTCGCCGGTGAACAGAGTCGCCTCGTCGGCGGTGAGACGGGCGCCGCGGCGCTGGCGCACCCAGGCCTTGAACGCATCGTGGATGTCGGCCTGCAACGCCATCAGCCGCGCCACGTCCTCGGGTTTCTCGGGCAGGAAGGGGTCGAGCATGCGCTTGCGCTCGCCCTGGGTATGCAGCCGCCGCTCGATCCCCAGCCGGGCAATCGCCTCGTGCACACCGAAGCCGGCCGAGACCACGCCGATGGAGCCGACGATCGAGCTGGCATCGGCAAAGATCTCGTCCGCCGCCGCCGCCAGCCAATAGCCGCCCGAGGCGGCGACGTCCTCGACGAAGGCCAGGACCGGGACGTGGCGCTCTTCGGCGTGGGCGCGGATGCGCGCTCCCAGCAGGGCCGACTGAACCGGCGATCCGCCGGGAGAATTGACCGCCAGCGCCACCGCCGCCAGCCGCCGCGGCGCGAAGGCCGCCTTGAGGATTCCCTCCTGCCCGGCCAGGTTCAGTCCGCCCCGCAGCATGCCTCCGCCGGCGGCGATGAGCCCGTTCAGGCGCACCACCGTCACCACCGGCGGCGGATGCAGGAGCGAAGGGAAATCGGGAACCATTACACCCGATAGCCGATGCGCAACCCGCCCCAATGCCGCCCCTGAACCTTGATCGGCGCCGAGACGTCCTTCATCATCACGAACTTCCCGCCGCCCATGTCGCGGCGATAGGTCTGGAGCAGGAACGGCTTGGCGCCGTTGCGGCCCGCCGCCAGACCGGTGCGGTCGTTGAACATGCGCCGGTTGCGGCAATTGGCGTTGTTCCACACCGGGTCGGAGCCCTGGGGCTGCGAGAACTTGTTGTTGTGGGTGGGCAGATAGCCGTTGCGGTCGACCGCGGCGCAAAACGCCACCTTGTCGCTGAAGCCCAGGACGCTCTCCTGGATCACCGGCAGCACCGCGTCGGTGAAACTGACGAAGCCGGTCATCATCTGGGCCGGATTGGAGCCGGGCACCGGCTGATATTTCTCGTCGAACAGGGTGTCGAGGGAAATGCGCCCGCCGCGAACGGCGGTCTCGAACGCCTGGGCGATCTCGGCCGCCTTGGCCTGCACCAGCTCGATGTAGGGGGTGTCGCCGGTCCGGTATCCCGAATCGGCGATGAAGCCGATCAACTGCTCGGAATGCCCGAGCAGCGAGGTGATGCGCTCGTCGGCCCGCTTGAGGCTCTCGGCGGTCATCGCCAGACCGTCGAAGAACTTGTCGATTTCGGCGATCACCTCGGTGCACTGGCGCAACGAGGTGGTGGCGGCGGTCGAGATGTCGCCGACCTTGGCCTCGACGGTGCCGATGGCATCGCCGAACACCGACACGGCCGTGCTGATGACGCCGACGCCGGCATTGACCGAATCGGCCACCCGCAGCGTGTCCGAAGAGGTGACGATCAGGTCGTTGACCGATCCCGACAGCTTGCCGACCGTGTCGTCGATGCCGCCGGTCACGTCGGCGGTCTGCCGTGCCAGGGTCTTGACCTCGGTGGCGACCACGGCGAAGCCCTTGCCCGCCTCGCCGGCCCGCGCCGCCTCGATGGTGGCGTTCAAGGCCAGCAGGTTGGTTTGGCGGGCGATCTTCTGGATGTCGCGCGACATGGTGCTGACATTGCCGAGCGCGCCTTCCAGTTCCTCCAGCCGTTCCTCGATCCCCTGCACCGAGCCGACCAGGCGATGGATGTCGCTGAGTGCGCCCTGGATGGTGCGCAGGCTCTCGCCCGATTGCCGTCCGGCCTCGGTGGAAACGTCGCGGGTCTCGCGCCCCGCCACGTCGATGCGCCCGATGGCATCGGCCATCGCGTGGGCGATGCCCTTCAACTGGCCGAACAGCTCTTCCTGGTTCTTGACGAAACGCGCCAGCCCGTCGATGGCGCCGGCAATGTCGGCAACCTCCAGGCTCAACGATTCGATCTGCTCCAACACTTCGCCGGCGAACCCGTCAGCGTCGCCACCGGCCCGCACTTCGGCCATCCATTCCTCCCCAACCACATCGGATTTTTCCGTTGGCCGCCATTATCCCTGGGCGGTTCCAGCATAGAATACGCCAGACGGCCAGGGGAACGTCAATAGTATCACTGGCGTAACCCGCGAGTTAAGAAGTATACGTGCATCGCTCATATTCAAATTAACTTAACTTCAATCCTTTGCGCCGTAGCGACTGCGCAGGCATCTCAACTCATGAGCGAGAACCTCGCGCACCTGCCCGACGTCGCATCCCATCAGCACGGCGTCGTCGACGATGTCCTGAGCCAGGGCGCGAAACTCGGCCAAATTCTGTTCGAGCATTTTCAATTTCTCGACACAGGAGACCGGAGTCCCCGCCACCGTCCGCCACACCCGCTCCATTCGCCTCACCGCCGGCCGCTGCCGCATTTGCGCACAGGCCGCAGTGTGACCGCTCCGCGCCCCCCGGGTCAAGATGCGCGCGCGGCGGACCCTACTTGACGATGGCGTCCTTGACGTCGTGCGCCTTGGCCTTGGTGGCGTCCCAGGCGTCTCCGGCGGTGTCGGTGGTCTTGTCCCACACCGTGGCGCCCGCGCTCTTGGTTTTCTTGACTCCCTTGCGCGTATCCTGCTTGACCGCCCCCCAGGCCGAACCGGCGGCCTTCTTGGTGCTGTCCCAGGCATTGCCGACCTCTTTGCCGGCCTTGTCCCAGGTGCCGTCCTCCGCGACGGCCACGGCCGAGGTGAGCAGAACGCCGGCAAGACCTGCGACGATCGTCTTGATCACGGTACAATCCCTTCCTGATAGCGGGGGGCATAGGGTAGAGTGTCGACGCCCGCAAGGCAATTCGAGACGTGGACGACCGGGGAGGCAAGGACGGAATGGCGCTCATTCAGTGGAGCGACGAGCTGAGTGTTCACATCTCCGAATTCGACGAAGACCACCGCCGGCTGATCGGCATTCTCAACACGCTGTGGGATGCCAGCGAGCATGCCCGGGGCCACGAGGCGATCGATACCGCGCTGGAGGAACTGCTCGCCTACACCGCCACGCATTTCGACCGCGAGGAAGCGCTGTTGCGGCGCTGGGACTTCCCCGGTCTCGCCCATCACCAACAGTCCCACGGCATCCTGGTCAAGCAGATCGAGGAGCTCCGTTCGCGCTTCCGGCTGTCGCGCGCCGAGGTCGTCACCGACGAGATGTTCGAGTTCCTGCGCACCTGGCTGGTCAAGCACATCCTCTGCGAAGACGCCATCTATGGCAGCTATTTCCGCCACCTGGGAATCGACGGCATCGCCGCCGCGCCGCCGTCGCAGAACCGTTCCGGCCTCAGCCTGACGGCGGTGACGGCCGGAATCGGCCTGACCGTGACCGCGGCGATGGCGGTAATGCTGGCGGTTCCGGGCGGCACCGCCGCCTGGTCGGCGGCCTCGGTCGCCGTTCTGGCCCTGCTGGCCGGCGGCTGGTTCGTCCAAACCCGCGTGCTGGCGCCGCTGCGGCTGGCGACCGCGACCCTGCGCGCGTTGTCGATCAACGACACCGGCGGCGAGATCCCCGCCGTCGCCGCCTCTGCCGAGGCCAGCCGCGTCCTGCTGGTTCTTCGCGCCCTCAAGGGCAGCATGGAGGACCTCGGCCGCAAGACCGAGGAAGGCGAGCGCATCATGCGCACCACCGAAAAGGAAATGCGCGTGACCTTCCTCGGCATGTCCGAGCAGTTGGAGAGCGAGATCAACGGCTCGGTGACCGCCGTCACCGACCGCGCCTATGCCCTGTGCGGCGTCGCCGACGGCATGCGCGCCCAGTCGGCGGCGGTCGGCGAGCAGAACCGGTCCCTGGCCCACGCCGCCAACGACGCCACCGCCAACGCCATCTTCGTCGCCACCGCAGCCGGCGAACTGGTCGGGACCATCGAGGAGTTGCGCGCCGAGGCCGACCGCTCCAGCCATGTCGCCGCCGCCGCCGCCGCCGAGGCGCGCAAGGGCAGCGAGATCGTCGCCAGCCTGGTCGACGCCTCCCACCGCATCGACGCCGTGGTGTCGCTGATCAACGCCATCGCCGGCCAGACCAATCTGCTGGCGTTGAACGCGACCATCGAGGCCGCCCGGGCCGGCGACGCCGGCAAGGGCTTCGCCGTGGTCGCCGGCGAGGTCAAGGCGCTGGCCAACCAGACCACCAAGGCCACGCAGGACATCGCCCGGCAGATCGCCGATATCCAGGGCGCCGTCGGCCACGCCGTCGGAGCCATCCGCGCCGTCGACGGCATCATCGCCGAAGTGTCCTCGATCTCGGCGGAGATGGCCGCCACCACCACCCGCCAGCAAAGCGCCGCCTCGGGCATCGCCGATCAGGCCCGCGCCGCCGCCGAGGCGACCCGCACCGTTTCCGGCACCATCGTCACCATCTCCCAGACCGCCACCGAGGCCGAGCAGATGGCCGCCCTGGTGCACAACACCATCAGCGGCGTCAGCGTCCAGTTGCGCGAGATGCGCGACCACCTGGTCGGCACCCTGCGCGGCTCGCTGGTCGGCAACCGGCGCCAGCATGTTCGGGTCCCGGTGGACATGGGGGCGGTGGTCTCGGCCGGCGGCACGCGCCTCCAGGGCCACCTGCACGATCTGTCGCTGGGCGGTGCCCTGCTGGAAGTGGCCACCGAGGGGTTCACCCCCGGGCAGCCGGTGACCTTCGCCGTCCTCGACGTCCACGACATCGCCGCCGATGTGGTCCGCACCAGCGAGCACGGCCTGCACCTGCGCTTCAACCTCACCGCGGTGCAACAGACGCGGATCGCCGAAATCGTCGGACAGGCCCAGGCGGCGGCGACCCTGGTCACCGACGACAACACCGAGTTGTTCTAGTTCTACTGTGTCATAAATCAAGACGATGTGGTAAGTATGGAGATACTGTCTGCTCTATAGGGGGGGCGAGCATGAGTCTCCAGGGAATGTCTGGCTCGGGACACTGGTGCATTGATGCAAACGGAAGATTCAGGTGAAGCTTGGTTTTCGTTTGCAAAAATCAATGCACATTCAATAAGTTAGCCTAGGGCGACGGGCCGACGAAAGTGTAGCTTTCGTCGGAGTCGGTGCACTAGACGGCCAGGGATGGCCGAGACCGCATTGAATTCCCAAATGCGCGCCCACATCTCCAAACGATCCAATCCTGCGGAGGTCTGGGCCATGATTCGCAAATCGCTGGTGTCATCCGCCGTCGTCGCGGCGGGTTTAGTCTTTGTTGCCCTACCGGCCGGCGCCGCCGATCCGACGGCCGAAATTTCCACCGCCGCGGCCCATGCCGGCATGGCGGCGTCCTCCGGCGACTTGAAGATGGTGCACGCCCATCTGCACCACGTGATCAACTGTCTGGTCGGGCCTGGTGCGGCCGATTTCGACGCCGCCGCGGCCAATCCGTGCAAGGGCCAGGGGATGGGCGCCATCCCCGATTCTCCCGCC
Source organism: Magnetospirillum sp. (assembly GCA_016212565.1). GTDB lineage: Bacteria > Pseudomonadota > Alphaproteobacteria > Rhodospirillales > Magnetospirillaceae > JACRFY01. The sequence continues at coordinate 9,453 of JACRFY010000064.1, forward strand.
GACAAGCAGGCGTCGTTGGGCGCTGCGGTGGCAACGGCCAAGCAGGGGCTTGCCCAGACCGACCTCGCCAAGGCCAAGGGCGAGGCGATGGCGGTCCAGGCGACGCTCAAGAAGGCCATGTAGCGGCGGCCGCGCGGTCGGGGGGCGCGGCCTCGGATTGGCCGCGAACTCCGGCGGTTCTTGGCGGCGGCGGGCCGCTCTGCCACAATGCGGCTCCCTCGCCCCATCCCGGATGCACCCGTGAGCCACCCCCTTCCTGCCGACCTCGCCGCGCTGCTGTCGAAGGCCCAGGCCTTGGCCGAACGCCAACGTCTGGACGAGGCGGCGGCGGTCCTGGCCCGCGCGTCGCACCCCGAGGCCGCCTTCCGCCGCGCCGGGATTCTCAGCCTGGCCAAGCGATTCGCCGAGGCCGAGACCGCGTTTCGCGCCGTGCTGGCCGTCGTCCCCGGCCATAGCGACAGCCTGGTCGGCCTCGCCGCGACGCTGATCGAACTGGGCCGTCCCGCCGAGGCGGCGACGGTGCTGGAAAGAGCGGCGCGCGCGCGGCCGGAGATGGGCGCCATTCGTTACCTGCTGGGGGTGGCCCTCGACGAGGCCGGGCGCACGGCGGAGGCGGAGCGGGAACTGGCGGTGGCCCGCGCCGCGGTGATCGCGCCTGCCGAGCGGCGCCATCTGCTGCCGTGGGAGGTCTACGTGCAGATCTCGCGCCGCTGCAACCTGCGCTGCACCATGTGCGGTCATGAGGTGTGGCAATCGAATTCCGGCTTCATCGACGCGGCGCTGTTCGACCGCGTGCTGGCCGAGTGCACCGCCAACGGCATCAAGACGCTGCATATTCTCTCCGGCCAGGGCGAGCCGTTCCTGCATCCCCAGGTGTTCGAGATGCTGGAGCGCGCGGTGGCCGCGGGGCTGGAGGTGGGGATCGTCACCAACGGCACGCCGCTGACGCCGGCGCGCATCGACCGGCTGGCCGGCCTCGGGCTGGCCTACGTGCAGTTCTCTTTTGCCGGCTGGGACAAGGAGAGTTACGAATCCACCTATGTCGGCGCCAGGTTCGAGAAGACGCTGGAGATTCTGAAGGCGCTCGACCGTGCCCTGCCGGCGACGGGCAGGACCCGCTTCGTGGTCAAGGCGGTGGCGGCCGGCGATTGGGAGCAGACGCTCGGCAAGACCAAGGCGTTTCTCGCCGGCCACGGTATCGACCGCATGTGGACGGTGATCGCCAACAATTTCGGCGGCACCGTCCAATGCGGGCGTTTCCTCGAACGGCACGGCGTGTGGTCGCAACGGGCCATCGAGCATCACCGTCGCATGCCCTGCCGGGTGCTGTTGAAGTCGGTCGGCGTGTTCTGCGACGGCACGGTGACGGCGTGCGGCTGCTACGATTCCAATGCGGTGCTGAAGATCGGCGACCTCGGCACCCAGGGTCTGGCCGAGATCCGCCAGGGCGAGGCCTTCCGCCGCATCCTCGATGCTTTCCGCAGCGGCGACCTGACGGCGGTGCCGATGTGCGGGGCCTGCGACGACCCGTTCGGGTGAGCACGATGTGACAACGCTTGAAGCTGGAGCATTGTCCCAGTAGCTTGCCTCAGTCGCCCTGTCTTTGCCGAAAGAACCCCATGCGGATCAATGAACCCGTCTTTGAGCGGGAAGTGGAGCTACCGGAAGGCGAACTGGTGGTTTCGAAGACCGATACCAAGGGTCTGATCACCTTCGTCAACAAGGCCTTCGTCGAACTCAGCGGTTATACTGAGGCCGAGCTGATCGGTGCGCCGCACAACCTGATCCGCCATCCGCACATGCCGCCCGAGGCCTTCGCCGATCTGTGGCGGACCATCGCGGCCGGCAATCCGTGGGAAGGCGTGGTCAAGAACCGCACCAAGGACGGGGCCTTCTATTGGGTCCGCGCCAACGTCACGCCGATTGTCGAGGACGGGACCGTCACCGGCTACATTTCGATCCGCTCGCGGCCGTCGCGCGCGCTGATCGCCGCGGTCGAACAGGTCTATGCCCGCTTCCGCGCCGGCAAGGCCGACGGGTTGCAGATTCTCGATGGCGAGGCGGTCGCCACCGGCGTGAAACACCGTCTGACCCGGCTGGCCGCCAGCGTCGGCGGACGGCTGACCGCCACCTTCGCCGTCATGGCCCTGGTGGTGGCGCTGATGGGCTGGGTCGGCCTGGGCGGCATGAACAACGCCAACGACGCGCTGCGCGACGTCTACGCCCAGCGCACCGTCCCCACCGGGCAACTGGGCAACATCGTCGAGCACATGCGCGATTCGATGCAGTTGCTCACCCTGCTGGTGATCGATCTGCGCGACGGCGCCGAAGCGCAGGTCGTCAAGGAGCGGATCGCGCGCATCCGCGCCAACGCCGCCCTCGTCGAGCAATTGGCCCGTGAGGTGGCGGCCCGGCCGCTGACGGCGGACGAGGCGGCGCTGGTCGAGCGTTTCGAGCAGCAGCGGGCGGCATTCGTCACGAACGGAGTCGAGCCGGCCCTGCAGATGGCCACCGACAGCAATCCGCTGCAATTGGAGATCCATTACCGGCGCACGCTGACGCCGCTGTTCGACGCCGCCCATGCCAGCGAGCGCGAACTGCTGGCGTTTCAGCTCCGCGCCGCCGAAACCAGCTTCGCCGATTCGAAGGCCAGTTTCGCCGCCCGCCTGACCTTCGTGGTGGTGATGGCGGTGCTCGGCTTCGCCCTGATCGGGCTGTTGGGGCACTTCCTGCTCCGCACCGTGCAGCGGCCGCTGCGCCGTTTCGAGACCCATCTCGACGCCATTGCTTCCAGTGAGTTCGACCACGTCATCGACTTGCCGGCGACCGAAGAGTTCCGCCACGTCACCAGCCTGTTGCGGGCGATGAAGGCCCGGGTGGCCTATGGGGCCCAGGAGCGAGCCGAACTCGACCGCAAGGCCGAAGCCGACCGCTGCCGCGCCCTGGGCGACATGGCCGCGACGGTGGAATCGGAGGCCAATGCCTCGGTTCAGCAGGTGTCCGGGCTGACCGCCACCATGAGCGCCGATTCCGAGGCCATGGCCGCCTCGGCCGATCGCGTCGCCGCCAATTCGCAAGGCGTGGCCGCCGCCGCCGAGGAAGCCTTGGCCAACGCCCAGGCGGTGGCCTCGGCCGCCGAGGAACTGGCGGCGTCGATCGGCGAAATCGCCAGCCAGGTCGCCTATGCCGGTGCCGTGACCGCCGAAGCGGTGGGGGCCAGCGACCGCACCCAGGCGGTGATCGCCACCCTGTCGCACGAGACCGGTCGCATCGGCGAGATCGCCACCCTGATCAACGACATCGCCGCCCAGACCAACCTGCTGGCGCTCAACGCGACCATCGAGGCGGCACGGGCCGGCGAGGCCGGCAAGGGGTTCGCGGTGGTGGCCGGCGAGGTCAAGAACCTCGCCAACCAGACCGCGCGGGCGACCGAGGAGATCAGCGGCCAGATCGGCAAGATCCGCGAGCTTACCGCCCGCTCGGTCGGTGCGGTGTCGGAGATCGGCGAGACCATCGGCCGCATCAACGAAATCTCCAGCTCGGTGGCCGCCGCCGTCGAGGAGCAGGCTGCCGCCACCCAGGAAATCAGCCGCAACGTCGTCGAGACCAGCAGCGCCGCCCGCGAGGTGTCCAGCCTGATCGCCTCGGTGTCGCAGGATGCCGCCGAGACCGGCCGTCAGGCCGGCAAGGTTCACGACAATGCCGGTGTCATCGCCGGCAGCATCGCCGATCTGCGCGAGGCGCTGGTGCGGGTGGTGCGCACCTCGACCCGCGAGGCCGACCGGCGCATGCGCGAACGCTATGCCATCGATTCGCCGTGCGTGGTGGTGATCGACGGACGCAACTACGAGGCGCGGGTGCGCGACGTCTCCACCGGCGGCGTCAAGGTGATGGGCGTGCCGCAGGTCATGGCCGGGCACACCGGCCGCCTGCAGTGGCGCGAGCGTGGCCTGGAACTGGCGGTCGAGGTCCGCGCCACCAGTTCCTCGGACATTCTGCACTGCGAGTTCCTCGACGCCGATGCTCGTACCGAGAACGTGATCGCCGCCATGGTCCAGGGCCTGCGGCCCCTGAAGCGATAGGGTGGGGCGGGGGTGACACCGCGCCTCGCCGCGGCTATAACCGACTCTACCCGTTTCCAAGGAGGCTGCCTTGACCGTCGCCAGCATGACCGGCTACGCCCGAGCCGAAGGCCGTGACGCCAGCGTGTCGTGGCTCTGGGAGGCGAAAAGCGTCAACGGCCGCGGACTCGAGGTGCGCAGCCGCGTGCCCGCCGGCCACGACGCCCTGGAAATCCACGCCCGCGAGGCGGCGGGAAAGCGGCTCAAGCGCGGCAATGTGCAGATCTCGCTGTCGGTCAGCCGCAACGGCGAGGCTCCGTCGGTCCGCGTCAACGCCCCGCTCCTCGAACATCTGGCCACCATCGCCGGCGCCTGGGGCGAGCGCTTTCCCGCCATCGCCCCGGCCCGCTGGGATGGCCTGCTGGCGCTGAGGGGCGTGCTGGAGCCCGCCGAGGCCGAGGATGCCGATTCGGATTCCGTGCGCCAGGGCCGCGAAGCGGCGATGAGGGCGACGCTTGAGGCCGCTCTCGACGGTCTCGCCGCCATGCGCCTGGCCGAGGGCGCGCGCATCGCCGCCGTGCTGCGCGCCCAACTGGACGAAATCGAGACCCTGGCCGGGCGCGCCGGTGCCACCGCGGTTCTGCGCCCCGCGGCGGTCAAGGAGCGCCTCAGGGCTCAGGTGGCGGCGGTGCTGGAGGCGGCGCCGACGCTCGCCGAGGAGCGCATCACCCAGGAGGTGGCGCTGATCGCCGTCAAGGCCGATGTGCGCGAGGAACTCGACCGCCTGGCCGCCCATGTCGCCGCCGCCCGCGAGTTGCTCGACCAGGATGGGGCGGTGGGGCGCAAGCTCGACTTCCTGTCGCAGGAGTTCAACCGCGAGGCCAACACCCTGTGCTCCAAGTCGTCGGACGTCGAGCTGACCCGCATCGGTCTCGACCTCAAGGCGGTGATCGATCAGTTTCGCGAGCAGGTCCAGAACATCGAATAGGACTCCCATGACCACGCTTCCCACCGTTCATCGCCGCGGCCTGATGCTGGTGCTGTCTTCGCCCTCGGGGGCGGGAAAGACCACCATCGCCCGCCAACTGCTGGAACGCGATTCCGCCATCGCCATGTCGGTGTCGGCCACCACCCGCAGTCCGCGTCCCGGCGAGGTGGACGGCCGCGACTATCACTTCATCAGCGTCGAGCGTTATCATCGCATGGTCGCCGACAAGGAATTCCTCGAACACGCCCGGGTGTTCGACAATTTCTACGGCACCCCCCGGGGTCCGGTCGAGGCCGCCCTGGCCGGGGGCAAGGACGTGCTGTTCGACATCGACTGGCAGGGCACCCAGCAACTGGCCGAGAACGCCCGTCACGATCTGGTCTCGGTGTTCGTGCTGCCGCCCTCGGTGGCGGAACTGGAGCGGCGCCTGCGCGGCCGGGCCCAGGATTCCGCCGAGGTGGTGGCCAAGCGGATGGCCAAGGCCGGCGACGAGATGAGCCATTGGCGGGAATACGACTACATCGTCGTCAACAACGACGTCGAACGCTCGGTCGCCAGCATCATCGCCATCCTCACCGCCGAACGCCTCAAGCGCGACCGTCAGGTGGGCATGAGCGACTTCGTCTCGGCGCTGCGCGGGGACTAGGGGGGCGTTTCCAGGGGGCGTGCCCAACAAAAAGCCGCCGCCCCGGTTGGGGACGGCGGCTTCCGTTCGGCGGACCTTACTTGTAGGTCTTGAGGAACGCCAGCAGGCTGGCCAGCTCCCGCTTGGCCTTGTCCTGGTCGGCCATCTTGCCGAAGCCGTTGAAGGCCATCTTGTTGCCCGGGATGGTGCCCTTGGGGTCGGTCAGGTACTTGGTCAGGGTCGCCTCGTCCCAGGTCAGGCCGGAGCCGGACATGGCGGGGGAGTACTTGAAGCCCTCGACGGCCCCGGCCTTGCGGCCGGCCACGCCCTGCAGGTTGGGGCCGACGCCGTTCTTGCCGGTCAGCAGGTGGCAGGCCTTGCAGTTGTTCCAGCCCTCGGGATCGGCAGCCTTGGCCGCGGCGGGCGCCAGCAGGGCGGCAGCGACGGCGACAACGGCCAGCTTCTTGAACGACATACGAAATCTCCCCTGAACGTGTTGCGGGTGGTTGACGGGCATTGCCGTCACCGGATGAGTGGAAACCCTAGCCCATCCGTGTGGCGAAATGTCTGCCGAATGATGGCGATCCTGTGGTGCGCCGTCGCGCTCGAAAGACGGCGCGCATTATCATTCAGGTTGGCCGCCGTTGCAACATTGGTTGCCCGCCGTTTGATGATATATGAGCGACACCATGACCGCCCTGCCCATCGACCCCCTGCTGCCCGAGATCGCCGCCGCGCTGTCGCGCTCCGGCGCGCTGGTGCTTCAAGCGCCGCCGGGGGCGGGCAAGACCACGCGGGTGCCGCCGGCGCTGCTGGCCCAGCCGTGGCTGTCCGGCCAGCGCATCCTGATGCTCGAACCGCGCCGCCTCGCCGCCCGCGCCGCCGCCGCCCGCATGGCCGAGGCGTTCGGCGAGGCGGTGGGCGAGACGGTCGGCTACCGCATCCGTCTCGACACCAGGGTGGGGCCGAACACGCGCATCGAGGTGGTCACCGAGGGCATCCTCACCCGCATGCTGCAACGCGATCCGGCGCTGCCGGGGATCGGGCTGGTGATCTTCGACGAGTTCCACGAACGCAGCCTCGACGCCGATCTCGGCCTCGCCCTGTGTATCGAGGCCAGGGGGGCACTCCGCGACGACCTGCGCCTGCTGGTGATGTCGGCGACGCTGGACGGCGCGCCGATCGCCCGGCTGCTGGGCGACTGCCCGGTGGTGACCAGCGAAGGCCGCGCCCATCCGGTCGCCACCCGCTTCCTCGCCCGCCCCGCGCCGCGCCGCTTCGAGGCCGAGATGGCAGCCGCCATCGCCCGTGCCGTGGACGAGGACGACGGCGATGTGCTCGCCTTTCTGCCCGGTACCGCCGAGATCCGCCGCGTCGAAGCGTTGCTGGCGGAGATGCGGGACGCGGTGGTGGTGGCGCCGCTCTACGGCGACCTGCCGGCCGCGGCCCAGGACCGCGCCATCCGTCCCGATCCCGACGGCCGGCGCAAGGTGGTGCTGGCGACCGGCATCGCCGAGACCTCGCTGACCATCGAGGGGGTGCGGGTGGTGGTCGATGGCGGGCTGATGCGGGTGCCGCGCTTCGACCTCGGTTCGGGGATGGCCCGGCTGGCGACCATTCCGGTCAGCCGCGCCGCCGCCGACCAGCGTCGCGGCCGTGCCGGCCGCCTCGGTCCCGGGGTGTGCTGGCGGCTGTGGGGCGAGGCCGAGGACCGGGCGCTGACGCCCTTTACCGCGCCGGAAATCGCCGAGGCCGACCTCGCTCCCCTGGCGCTCGATCTGGCCCAATGGGGGGTGAGCGAGGCCGGAGACCTGGCCTGGCTCGACCCGCCGCCGGCCGCCGCTCTGGCCCAGGGGCGCGAGCTGTTGACCGAGCTGGGGGCGCTCGACGGCGACGGGCGCATCACCGGCCATGGGCGGGCGATGAACCGTCTCGGCCTGCATCCCCGTCTCGCCCACATGGCGATCCGCGCGCGCACGATGGGACTGGGCGGGCTGGCCTGCACCCTGGCGGCGCTGCTCTCCGAGCGCGACCTGCTGAAGGCCGAGCGGGGCTGCCGCGATTCCGACCTGCGCCTGCGCCTGGAGGCGGTGGCCAGCGGCGAGGGCTTCGACCGTCGCCATGGCTTGACCCTCGACCGCGGCGCCCTGGGACGGGTGCGTCAGGCGGCCAAGGACCTGCGCCGCCGCCTCGGCCTCAAGGCGGGAGAGGAGGAGGGGACCGGCGCCGATGCCGGTCTGCTGCTGGCCTTCGCCTATCCCGACCGCATCGCTCGCCGCCGCCCGGGGGGCGAGCCGCGCTACACCCTGTCCGGCGGTGGCGGTGCGGCGTTCGCCCACCACGAGCCGTTGGCGGCGGAGGAGTGGCTGGTGGCCGCGTCGCTCGACGGCGACCGGCGCGAGGCGCGCATCTTCCTCGCCGCGCCGCTGACCAAGGCCGAGATCGACGCCGCCTTCGCCGCCGACATCCGCGACGTCGCGGTGGTGGCCTGGGACGGCCGCGAGCAGGCGGTGCAGGCGCGGCAGCAGCGTCTGCTGTGGCGGCTGGTGCTCGACGACCGGCCGCTGGCCAAGCCGGCCCCGGCGGCGGTGAGCGCGGCGATGCTCGACGGCGTGCGGGCGATGGGGCTGGCCTGCCTGCCGTGGACGGCGGACCTGGAGCGTCTGCGCGCCCGCATCGCCTTTCTCGCCCGCATCGCGCCCGAGGGCGGCTGGCCGGACCTGTCCGATGCCGCCCTGCTGGCGACGCTGGAGGATTGGCTGGAGCCGTACCTGGCCGGGGTAAGCCGCCGCGCCCATCTCGAACGCATCGACCTCGCCGCCGCCCTGGGCGGGCATCTCGATTGGGAAGGAAAGCGCCGCCTCGACGACCTGGCGCCGACCCATGTCACCGTGCCCTCGGGCAGCCGGGTGCCGCTCGATTATGCCGGCGCGGAGCCGGTGCTGGCGGTGCGGTTGCAGGAGATGTTCGGCTGCGCCGAGACGCCGCGCGTGGCCGGCGGCACGGTGCCGGTGCTGCTCCACCTGTTGAGTCCGGCGCGGCGGCCGGTGCAGGTGACCCGCGACCTCGCCAGTTTCTGGGCCAACGCCTACAGGGCGGTGAAGGGGGATCTCAAGGGGCAGTATCCCAAGCACTGGTGGCCCGACGACCCGATGCAGGCCGAGCCGACGGCGCGGGCGAAGCCGCGGACGTAGGGTCAACCACCATCGATATCGACATGGCCCTGGAGGTCCATGCCATCGTGCAGCAGCCGCAGGACCTCGATGGTCGCGACCTCACTGGCGGGAGCGAGGCGGTAGAGCAGGAAATGGCGACCTTTTCGCCCATGTCGGGCGACATGAAGAGTCGTCACGTCCTCACCGATGTCAGGGCGAGGCTTTGTGCCGGGAATGTTCGGTCCTTCCGCCAACGCGGCAACGGCCGCGGAAATGGTGTCTGCGTACAGGCGTGCCTGGGCCGTGCCGAAATGCGCCGTGGTCCAGCGCAGAATGTTCGCGAAGTCGGTCGCGGCGGCGGCTGTCAGTCGTATCCGCCGGATGCGGGGCACCGTCATTGCTCCCGATCGGCTCCGCCCGCTATGGCTTTCCCGGCAAGCGCGCCAAGGTGACGGCGAAGGCCTTCCGGCGTGTCGAAGCTGTCGAACCGTCCGGCCTCTAGATCGTCAATGCCGACCTGGGCTGCGTTGCGCAATGCCTCCAATCGGGCAGAGTCTTCCGCGACCTGGCGTTCGACGAGCCTAATTCCCTCGCGCAATACCTCGCTTGCATTCTGGTAGCGGCCGGTTGCAACCAGAAGTTCGATGAATTCGGCCTGACGGTCGGTCAAGACCACATTGCGGGTCGGCATGATCCATGCTCCTCGGAACGGCGGCACTGGCATAATATGCCAGTGCCGCAGGGCGGGGCAAGATTACAGCGGCCGTAATCCCAACCGCTCGAACAGCCCCTTGTCCTGCTGCGGCGAGGCGTTCCTGGCCGTCAGCAGCTTTTCGCCGCAGAACACCGAATTGGCCCCGGCGAAGAAGCACAGCGCCTGCATCTCCGGCGTCATTCCCTCGCGGCCGGCCGACAGGCGGACGAACGACTTCGGCATCATGACCCGCGCCACGGCGATGGTGCGCACGAAATCGACGGGGTCGGGGCGGGCGGTTTCGGCCAGGGGGGGGCCGGGGATGGGGATCAGCAGGTTGATCGGCACGCTGTCGGGGTGATGGGGCAGGTTGGCCAGGGCGATCAGCATCGCCGCGCGGTCCCTGGCCTGTTCGCCGAGACCGACGATGCCGCCCGAGCAGACATGCAGGCCGGCGTCCTGGACGTGCTCGATGGTGTCGAGGCGGTCCTGGAAGGTCCGCGTGTGGACGATCTCGCCGTAATGCTCGGGGCTGGTGTCGAGGTTGTGGTTGTAATAGTCGAGCCCCGCCTCCTTCAACTGCCGCGCCTGTTCGCGCGACAACAGGCCGAACGAGGCGCAGGTTTCCAGGCCCAGGCCCTTGACCCCCTCGATCATCGCCAGCGCCACCTGGAAATCGTCGCCCTTGGGGCCGCGCCAGGCGGCGCCCATGCAGAAGCGCGAGGCGCCGTCCTCCTTGGCCTTGGCGGCGGCGGCGATCACCTCTTCCACCGCCAGCAGCTTCTCGCGCTCCAGACCGGTGGCGTGGTGGGCCGATTGCGGACAGTACGAGCAATCCTCGGGACAGCCGCCGGTCTTGATCGACAGCAGCCGGCTGATCTGGATGCGGTTGGGGTCGAAATGGGTGCGATGGAGGAGGTGGGCCTGGTGGAGCAGATCCATGAAGGGCAGGGCGAACAGCGCCTCGACCTCCGCGGGAGTCCAGTCGTGCCGAAGGCCGTCATCCTCGCTAATCCGCGTCACCGCTGCCGTCACCTGCGCCTCCTGGCTGCCCGAATGGGCGGTGACATTAGAGCGGTCAACACCGGCTTTGCAACAGGCCCGAAAAGGCTCTAGAACGCCAGCGCCATGCGCGATCTCGACGACCGCCTGAACCGCTTCCTCGACACCCTGGCCGCCGGCGGCCGGCGCCGCCGTTTGCGTGCGGTCGAGCCGCTCGACGGCGGCCGGGCGCGGATCGATGGGCGCGAGGTGGTCAACTTCTCGGCCAACGACTATCTCGGCCTGTCGCGCCATCCGCTGCTGATCGAGCGCGCCCGCGCGTGGGCCTCGCGCTATGGCGCCGGCAGCGGCGCCTCGCGGCTGGTCACCGGGCATCTGGCGGCCCTCGAAGCGCTGGAAGGGCGCATCGCCGCCGCCAAGGGCACCGAGGCCGCCCTGGTGTTCGCCAGCGGCTGGCAATGCAACGCCTCGGTGCTGCCGGCCCTGCTCGACAAGGCGCTGTGGGGCGAGGAGCCGGCGGTGTTCGCCGATCGCCTCAACCATGCCAGCCTGCACATGGGCTGCCAGGCCGCCGGGGTGCGCCAGCAGCGCTTCCGCCACAACGATCTCGCCCACCTTGCCGACCTGCTGGAGCGCCACGGGCCGGGACCCAAGCTGGTGGTCACCGAATCGGTGTTCAGCATGGACGGCGACCTGCCCGACGTCGCCGCCCTGGCCCGGCTGTGCGTCGCGCACGACGCGCTGCTCTACCTCGACGAGGCCCATGCCACCGGAATCCTCGGCCCGACCGGCTTCGGCCTTTCGGTGGGGCTCGACGTCGACGTGGCGATGGGGACGTTTTCGAAGGCCATGGGCAGTTTCGGCGCCTATGTCGCCTGCTCGGCGGCGATGCGCGAGTATCTGATCAACCGCGCTTCGGGGCTGATCTACGCCACCGCCTTGCCGCCGGCGGTGCTGGGCGCCATCGACGCCGCCATCGAGCTGGTGCCGTCGCTGGAGCCCGAGCGTCGCCGGGTGGCCGCCCATGCCGCCACGCTGCGCCGGGAGCTGGCCGCCGCCGGTCTCGATACCGGGGAATCGGCGACCCAGATCGTGCCGGTGATCCTCGGCGACGAGCAACGGACGCTGGCGGCGGCGGCGGCGCTGGAGGAACGCGGCCTGCTGGGCATCGCCATTCGCCCGCCGACCGTGCCGCCGGGGACCAGCCGCATCCGTTTCGCCCTCTCCGCCGTCCACAGCGCGGCCGATATCGAGCGGCTGGCGGCGGCAACCATCGCGGTGACGCGATGAGCACCGTCCTGCTGGTGCATGGCTGGGGCTTCGAGCCGCGGTTCTGGGATCCGCTGCGGGCACGGCTGGAGGGGCTGACGGTGGCGACCGTCGATCTGGGGTTCTTTACCGCCGGCCATTGCCCCCAGGTCGAGCGCCCGTTGGTGGTGGCCCACTCGCTGGGCTTCGCCTGGGCGCTGGCCAACCTGCCGCGGCCATGGGCGGGCGCGGTGGCGGTCAACGCCTTTCCCCGCTTCACCAGGGCCGCCGACTTCCCCCACGGCGTGGCCGGGCGAGTGCTGGAGCGCATGCTGGCCCGGTTCGCCGTCGCCCCCCAGGCGGTGGCCGGCGACTTCCTCGCCCGGTGCGGGGTGGCGCAGCCGGCGGTCGAGGGGGTGCGCGCCATGCCGGCCGGCGAGGCCCTGGCCTGGCTGGCGGTGTGCGACGAGCGGCGGGCGCTGGCGGAGCTCGACTGCCCGTTGGTGGCGCTGGCCGGCGACGCCGATCCCGTCGTCACCGCGGCGATGAGCCGCGACGCCTTTGCCGGACGGCGGCTGGAGATGGTGAAAGACGGCGGCCACCTGCTGCCGCTCAGTCATCCCGACCGGGTGGCGGAACTGGTGCGGGCGATGGCATGAACCGCAAGCAGCGCATCGCCGCGGCGTTCGGGGCTGCCGCCGACGCCTATGAATCCGCGGCGTCGTTGCAGGCGCATGCCGCGGCACGGTTGGCGGAGGTGGTCTTATACTGCCGAGCCACTGACGTGACTCGGCAGATTGCCCCTCGCCGGGCGGGCGCGTCCGCGCCCTTGGCCGCGGCCGCAATGGCCGCCGAATACCGGCGAACAGGTCATTTCGAGCGTTCGCCGGTCTTAAGCCCCTCTCCCGCTCGCGGGAGAGGGGCAGGGGGGGGGCGGGTGCTGGAAATCGGCTGCGGCACCGGCCTGTTGACCCGCGCCCTGTTGCCCAGGCTGGGCGGCACGTGGCTGGTTACCGATCTCGCGCCGGCGATGATCGCTGCCGCGCGGACCCGCGTCGCCGACCCGCGGGCGTCGTTTCGGGTCATGGACGGCGAGCATCCCGATTGCGACGGTGGCTTCGACCTGGTGGTGAGCAGCCTCGCCGCCCAATGGTTCACCGAGCTCGGCCCGGCCTTGGCCCGGCTGCGGCTGTGCCTCAGGCCCGGCGGCGTGCTGGCGGTTACCACCCTCGGCGCCGGCAGTCTGGGCGAGTGGGCCGCCGCCCTGCACGGCCTCGGCCTGCCCGGCGGCCCGCCGGCCTATCCCGATGCGGCAGCCCTCCTGGCCATGATGCCGGGTGCGGCGGTGATTGCGGAAGACGTTGCGGTGCGCTATGGGGACGGCCACGCCTTCCTGGCGGCGCTGAAGGCCATCGGCGCCGGCACCCCCGTCCCCGGCCACCGGCCGCTGCCGGCGGGGAGTCTCAGGCGGGCGCTGGCGGCGTTGGGCTCTCCCTGCACCGTCACCTACCGATTGTTGACGCTGATCGCCATTGCGGAGTGAGCGAATGAACGGGGTTTTCGTCACCGGCACCGATACCGGGGTCGGCAAGACGCTGGTCAGCGCCTGGCTGGTGCGCGCCTGGGGCGCCGCCTATTGGAAGCCGGTGCAGACCGGTGCCGCCGAGGGCACCGATTTCGATGCGGTCGCCAAGCTGGCTCCGGGGACGGTGATCCATCCTTCCGCCTATGTGTTGCAGGCGCCGGTGTCGCCCTACGAGGCGGCCAAGCGCGAGCGGGTGCGCATCGACCTCTCGGCCCTGGTGCCGCCCAAGACCGAGGGACCGCTGGTGGTCGAGGGCGCCGGCGGGGTGATGGTGCCCTTGAACGAGGCGGCGCTGATGCTCGACCTGATGGAGCGCCTGCAACTGCCGACCATCGTCGTGGCCCGGACTTCGTTGGGGACCATCAACCACACCCTGATGACCCTGGAGATGCTGCGCCGCCGCCGGGTGCCGCTGCTCGGCGTGGTGTTGAACGGGCAGAAGAATCCCGGCAACCGTCAGGCCATCGAGCATTTCGGCGCCGCGCCGATCCTGGCCGAGATTCAACCGCTGTTCGCCGTCACCGCCTCGGTGCTGTCGAGCCTGCCGCCGCCGGCCTTCGCGCTGCCGGGGCCGGGGCGATGAGCGAGGCGATCCGCGACCTCGATTCCCGCCACGTCTGGCACCCCTTCACCCAGGCGGCGACGGCACTGCCGCCGCCGGTGGCGGTCTCGGCCTTTGGGGCCACCATCGTCGATGCCGAGGGGCGGGAATACCTCGATCTGGTGTCGTCGTGGTGGGTCAACCTGCACGGCCACGCCCATCCCGCCATCGCCAAGGCCATTGCCGAGCAGGCCGGCCGGCTGGAGCAGGTGATCTTCGCCGAGTTCACCCACGAGCCGGCGGCACGCCTGGCGGCGCGGATCTGTGCGCTGCTGCCCGGCGACCTCGACCGCGTCTTCTACTCCGACGACGGCTCCACCGCGGTCGAGGTGGGGCTGAAGATGGCGATGCAATACTGGAGCAACCGCGGCGAGGAGCGCCATCGCGTCATCGCCTTCGACGGCGGTTATCACGGCGACACCGTCGGGGCGATGTCGGCCGGTGCCTCCTCGGGCTATTTCGACGCCTGGAAGCGGCTGCTGTTCCCGGTGGCGGTGGTGCCTTATCCCGCGACCTGGGACGGCGACGAGGAGGTCGAGGCCAAGGAGGCTGCCGCCCTCGACGCGCTGGAGCGGGCGCTGGAGACGCCCACGGCCGGGGTGATCGTCGAGCCGCTGGTCCAGGGCGCCGCCGGCATGCGCATGTGCCGGCCGGCGTTTCTGCGCGCGGTCGAGGCGCGGGTGCGGGCGGCGGGCTCGCTGTTGATTCTCGACGAGGTGATGACCGGCTTCGGCCGCACCGGCGCGCTGTTCGCCTGCCTCAAGGCGGGGATCCAGCCGGACCTGATCTGCCTGTCGAAGGGCCTCACCGGCGGTTTCCTGCCCCTGTCGATGACCGTGGCCCGCGAGGGGATCTTCCGCGCCTTCCTCGGCGAGGACCTCGGTTCGGCCTTCCTGCATGGTCATTCCTACACCGCCAACCCGCTGGGCTGCGCTGCCGGCCTGGCCTCGCTGGATCTGCTGGAGGCCCCCGCGTGTAGCGCCCGCATCCAGGCCATCGAGGTCCTGAACCGCCGCCGCCTCGATGCTCTGTCCGGCCATGCCCGCGTCTCGCGGCCGCGGCTGTGCGGGACCATCGCCGCCTTCGACGTCGCGGGGGGCGGCGAGGGCTATGGGGCCGCCATCGGGCCGGTGCTCAAGCAGGCGCTGCGCCAGCGCGGATTGCTCCTCCGTCCGCTCGGCAATGTGCTATATCTTCTGCCACCCTACTGTGTGGCGGAGTCGGAACTTGACCACGCATGGGACATGATCGCCGAGGTACTCGACCGATTGTGAAAGGGATCCGATGCTGCGGATCGAGGAAATCGTCGGCGCGATGGATGATGAATTCCGTTACGTGCTGGCGGCGATGGACGATTCCACGCTTCGTCTTCTGCTCGAAGACGTCTCGGCGCTGAGACGGCTGCGCCCGGTGGGGGTATCGAACCGCGAGGCGCGGGCGATGATCACCGCCATTCTCGACACCCGGGCCCACAGCCGCGAGTTGGCCGAGCTTGCCAAGCATCGACGTCCCCGCGTCAAGCCTTCGGTGAAGGCCAAGGCGGTTGTGCCGCCGCCCGAAGCCCCGCCGCCGCCAACGCCACTTCCGCCGCTGCCGCCGGTCCTGCTGCCGCCGCCGCGGTTCAGCCGGCCCAAGCCGCCGCTCGCAACCCCGGCGGTGATCGTCATGCCGGCGCCCCCCGCACCGCCGCCGCCGATCGAACCGCCGCCGCCGCCGATCGAACCGGACGTGGCGCCGGTGGCTCCGCAGGTGTCGGCCCCGGTGCCGGTGCCGACGGAGAAATCGCGGTGGGCGGGCCTGTACCTCGCCGCATTGGCCGCCGCCGCGGTGGCGGCGCTGATCCTGGCGGCGTCGTAAAAACCGGGTGTTATCCGCCCTGTCCGGCGAGGCGAAGCACCGTCGCGCGCGCTGTGGCCGTCGCGGCGCCGACGAGGGGGGACAGGCCTTCCCCGGCGGAGAAGTCGGCGCCTTCGATGCCGACCACGTCGATGAACGCGGGCAGGCGGCCCAATCGCCGGGCCAGTTCGATGCCCTCGGCGACGCCGAAGACGTGGCTGCCCTTGGGGAACAGGCCGGCGGGAAGGGGAGCGGCAACGGCGTCCCAATGCCGCACCGTTCCGGGGGCGGCGCCGGAGGCGGTGGCGTCGATCACCACCACCCGGGAATAGCCGCTCCACCGCTCCATCAGGTCGCTGCCCTCGCCGTGATGCACCAGAACGGTCAGATCGGCGAGCCCGAGGGCGGCGATGTCCTCGGCCACGCGCGGGCCGACGGAATCGTCGCGGCGGTAGGGGTGGCCGATGCCGATCACCAGGGTGCTCACAGCGCCGCCACCGCTTCCACCGCCTCGGAGAATGCGGCCTCGATGGGGGCGATCAGGGTGCGGGCGACCTCGACGTCGCCGGCCGCGCACAGCGATTCCAGCTCGGCGCACAGGCGGGCGAAGCGGTAGGCGCCGGCGCTGTTGCCGGCCCCCTTGGCGGAGTGGGCGGCCTCGCGGGCGCCCACCGGGTCGCCCAGCGCGAGGGCGGTGGCGGCCTCGACCACCAGCGGCCGGGTGCTGTCGACGAACAGAGTCAGCAATTCGCGCGCTTCGTCGTCGATGGCGCCGAAGATCTCGCGCATCGGCGCCAGGTCGAGCACCGGCGGCCGCGAATCGGGCCCCATATTGGCCGTCCGCACCACCTCGGCGGCGGGGTTGCCGGTGGTGCTGCGGCGGCGGCGCAGCGCGCCCGCCCGCGGCAGCAACCGGCGACTGGTGCCGTCGAGTTGGGCAAGGTCGATCGGCTTGGCCAGGAAGGCGTCCATGCCGCATTCCTGGCAGCGCCGCGCCGTCCCGCCCAAGGCATCGGCGGTGAGGGCGACGATGGGGATGCGGTGCAGGGTCTGCTGTTCGAGGGCGCGGATGCGCGTGGTCAGTTCGTAGCCGTCCATTTCCGGCATGTGGCAATCGGTCAGCAGCAGGCCGTAATCGCGGATCTGCATGCGCTCCCAGGCTTCGACGCCGTTGCCGGCCACCTCGATGGCATAGCCGAGCCGCTCCATCAGCCGGCGGATCACCACCTGATTGGTGGGATTGTCTTCGGCGACCAGGATCAGGGCCCCGGCGGCCACCGCTTCCTCCACCGAGGGGGCGGTGTAGATTTCGTCGAGGCCGCGGCCCTCGTCGGGATCGAAGTCGACCACCGCGCGGCCGGCGGCGGCGGCGACCACCCGCCACAGGTCGCGGCGGTGGATCGGCTTGGCCAGGGTGGCGAACAGCCCGGCGGTGCGGGCCTCGGAGGCGGCGGCGGAGTAGAGCGCATGGGGGGCGACCATCACCACCCGGGTGTGCGCCACCGATCCGGCGGCGGCCATCAGGGCGCGGGCGACGGCGATGCGCAGGCGGAAGTCCTGGGCGCCGTCCATCAGCACCGCGTCGTAGAACCAGCCGGCCAGGGCCGCTGCCCGCACGGCCGCCAGGGCGCCGTCGGTCGAGGCGACCACCGCCACCTGGGCCCCGAGATGGCCGAGATACTGGCGGATGCCGTCGGCGGACGCCGCGCCCTCGGCCAGCACCAGGACGGCGATGCCGGCGAGGTCGGGGCCGGCCTCGGGTTCGGTGGCGGTGATGGCGAGCGGGATGGAGAATTGGAACCGCGAGCCGTCGCCGACCCGGCTGACGACCCCGATCTCGCCCTCCATCATCGCCACCAGACGGCGGCAGATCGACAGGCCGAGCCCGGTGCCGCCGTAGCGGCGGGAAATCGAGGCGTCGGCCTGGGCAAAGGGCTCGAACAGGCGGGCCTGCTGCTCGGGGTCGAGGCCGATGCCGGTGTCGACGACGCTGAACTCGATCCGCCGCCGGCCGTCGCCAAGGTCCTCGCCCGGCTCGACCACGATGCGCACGCTGCCGCGGTCGGTGAACTTGACCGCATTGCCGGCCAGGTTGGTGACGATCTGGCGCAGGCGCACCGGATCGCCGCGTACCGTCTCGGGCAAGGTCGGGTCGACGAAGGTGACCAGGGCGATGCTCTTCTCCTGCGCCCGCGGGCTCAACAGTTCGGCGACGCTCTCGACCACGTCGAGCAGCGACAGGTCGACCTCCTCCAGCGTCAGTTTGCCGGACTCGATCTTGGAGAAGTCGAGGATGTCGTTGATGATCGTCAGCAGGGTGGTGGCCGAATCGCGGATGACGCGGGCCATTTCCTTCTGCTCGGGGGCCAGCGGCATGTCTTCGAGCAACTGGGCCATGGTCAGCACTCCGTTCATCGGCGTGCGGATCTCGTGGCTCATGGTGGCGAGGAACAGCGACTTGGCCTGGCTGGCGTCCTCGGCGATCTTCTTCGCCTCGCCCAGCGCGTCTTCCTGCTCCTTGCGCGCGGTGATGTCGATGGTCGAGACGATCACCGCCGGTTCGCCGTCCATGTCGATGCGGGCCGCCGACAGCATGCCCCAGAATTCGCCGCCGTCGCCGCCGGCGCGGACCAGCCGGCTTTCGAAATTGGCGACGAACCCCTGGGTGGCGACATGCTCGACGATGCGCCGGCGGTCGTCGGGATCGCGGTAGAAGGCGAGGGCGCTGGTGGCGGTAGCGGTGGCCTCGTCGGCGCCGTAGAGCTCGCACCAGCGCGGATTGACATAGAGGATGCGATGGTCGCGGGCGCGACTGATGGCCAGCGGCAGCGGCGAGGTGTCGAGGATGGTGCGCAGGCGCCGTTCGCTCTCCTTGAGGGCCAGCGAACTGGTTTGCAGGCGGGCGAGCGCGTCCTGGAACACCACCAGTTCGGCGGCCATGTCGGTGATTTCGTCGTCGCCCGAGCGGGCCACCGGGGTGTGGTAGTCGCCCTCGACGATGCGGTGCATGGCGGTCGCTACCCCGGCCAGGCGCGAGACGATGTTGCGGCCCAGATACAGCCAGACGAACAGCAGCGGCCCGAAGAAGGTGCCCAGCGCGATCACCAGCATGATGCGGCGGCCGTTGGCGATGCCCTGCTCGGCGCGGCGCTCGCTGGCCGCCGCCTCTTCCTCGGCCGAGGCGACCAAGCGACCGACCACCGCCGAGGTGCGGGCGACCAGATCGCGGCCCTCGTCGCTGGCGGCGGCGAGCCGGGTCTCGGTGAGCTGTGGGAGCGCGCGGGTTTCGAACACGTTGTCGGGGCCGGCGCCGACGTCGAGGATGCGACTGGCCAAGGTGTGCCGGCGGCGGTCGCCGCCGCCGCCCTCGGCGATGCCGGCGAGCAGGCGGGCCCGCTCCTCGAAATCGCGGCGCAGGCCGCCGACGCTTTCGACGTCGTCGGCATTGGGAACCTTGCGCAGGATGTCCAGCGCCGATTGCAGCGCCGCCACGGCCGGGTCGCGGTCGCCGTGCGAATCGCCACGGCGCGTCTGGGCTTCGATGGCCGTCAATTGCGCGGCCGCGGCGCGGGTGGCCTCGGCGAGGCGCAGCCGCTTGTCGGCCAGGGCATTGCGGCCGACGATGTTGTCGCCGATGGTGGCCATCATCGAGCGCAGTTCCTCGGTCACCGCCACCGGGGCGCCGGTGCCTTCCAGGCCGTCGATCAGGCTGCGCAGGCGCTCGGCCTGCTGCTGCAGGGCGATGAAATTGCTTTGGCGCTGCAACTGGGTCTGCGAGCCGTCCAGCCCCGGCGCCGCCGCCGCCAGCCGGGCGGTGGCCTCGGACAGTTTGAGCGCGCTCGACACGCTGGGCAGGTTGTCGCGGGTGACGCTGGCCAGCAGGCGTTCGATCTCGGAATAGCTGCGCCAGGTCAGGGCGCCGGCCAGCACGGTCATGCACGCCACGGTGCCGACGGCGATGAACAGCTTGGAGCGGATGCCGAAGCGCAGACGATGCGCCCCCCTGCTCGGCAGCGACGTCGCGCCCTCCAGATGCGGTACAGCCGGCAGATGCAAGAGCGCGTCCCCCAATCCAACAGCGCCGCACGATAATGCACCAGCGCTGCGCGCGCCACAACGGGTGACGACCCTAGCGCCGTCCTACCCGCCCATGCCGCAGACCGTCTTCAGCACCCGCAGGCGCCCCAGCGACCAGCGCAGCCGCTTGCGGGTGTTCTTGTCGAGGCGGCGCGGGTCGATGTTGGCCGTGGCGGGGATGCCGTCGGCGAGATCGGCCAATTGCTGTTCGAGCATGATGCGCAGCACCACCTCGTGAACGTCGATCAGGTCGCGGTGGTCGTCCTCGTGGAGCAGGTCCATCTCGCGGAGGGCGTCATAGCGCTGGTCGGTGCCGGTGGCGGCGATGTGGGCGCGGATGGCCCGCTGCCGGGCCGCCGAGACCAGCGGCAACAGGGCGTACTTCTTGGCGTTGAGACGGCCGTTGGTGGTGATGAAACCGCCGAACAGACCCAGCGACACGTCCATCTGGGCGACGTTGCGGGCCAGATATTGGAGGAAGAAGCCCGACTGGGCCGCTTTCTCGATGGCATAGTCGCGCAGTTCGTCCGCCAGGGCATAGTCGCCCCACACCGGCTGGAAGTCGTAGAAGATGTCGCAGTACATCACCGTCTGGTTCTCGACCGAGAACACCCAGTTGTGGATCTCGGTCTTCCAATCCTCCAGGCTCTTGCGCCACCGCGCTTCGCCGGCCATGACCTTGCCGTCGCACAGCGGGATACCGGCCTCGGCCAAGGTCTGGTTGAGGCGGCGGCCGAGTTCGGCATACCACACGTCGTCGCCGGGGCCGCCGCGGTGGACGATGGCGTTGTCCTGGTCGAACACCAGCAAGCTTTCGCCGCGGCCGCCGGAGCCGAGAATCAGCACCGCATAGGGGGCCGGCGGCGCGCCCCAGCCGTCGGCGGCCATCGCCTGTTCGGCCAGTTCGGCGGCCCGCGCGGTGAGATCGCGCAGCGTCAGCGCCACCACCGAGGTCACCTGTCCCGCCGAGACGCCCTCCGCCAGCAGCGAGCGGGCCAGGCCGGGCAGGGCGGCGATCGGCGCCTGCATGTCTTCGCCGCTGCGGGCCTCGTCGACCGAATCGCCGATCACCAGGGCATGAGAGGCGCGTACCTTCAGCAGCGCCCGGCCGGTGACCATGCCGATCGGCTTGCGGTCGCGGTCGACCACCACCAGGTGGCGCAGGCCGAAGCGGGTCATTTTGCCCAGGGCGACGAAGACGAAGGCGTCGGCGCGAACCACCGCCACCGGACGGGTCATGACCTCGCCCAGCGATCGCTTCAGGACCTCGCAACCGTTCGCCGCCAGCAGGCGCAGCAGATCGCGCTCGGTGAAAATCCCCAGGGCGCGCCCCTGGGCGTCGACGCCGACCATCGACGAGACCCGGCTTTCATCCATCCGCCGGATCGCTTCGGCGAGGGGGATGTCCTCCAGCCCGGTCAGGACCGGCGTGCTCATCACCTCGTGTAGGCGGTGGCGGTAGGGAAAGCTGTCGATGCGGGCAAGGGCGGAATTTTGATCGTTCATCGCGGTATCACCAGAGTTGCCCTCTCCGTATCGCAGTGGTATTACCCCTTGCTCCCAAGATATCCCGTCGCCCCCCGACACCCACCCGAAAGTGCCATCCCAGTACTCGAACGGGTGGTTATTGCTGTCATACAGTGCGGCAACATAGGGAAAGCGCAGAAACAAACGGCGTGTCTTAGAATAAATTCTGTAAAGCCGACTTATTGCCCCGCAGGTCTGGCGGACACCGTTGAAGGTTTCGCGCTTTTATCTTGGATTTTTCAGCTATGTCTTCAGTCGATATAGCGCGCCAGCAGGGTACGGAGTTGACGTTGCATTGGCCGGATGTTAATGACGATCAACGCCTCAGGCAAGCTGAGGGGGCATGCCGCAAGCGCATAGGTGCCCCCCGTCGCGCCGAAGGCACGGGCATCGAACCGGCACCAAGACCGGAGGGTGATAACGACAAGTCGCCGGCTGAGGACGCAGACGGCGATAATAGTGGAGGGTCAAGTGACAACAGCCGCAAATTTGGCCGCCGGCCTACATATCGGTAACAATCCAAAGTTCCACGAGCTGGTCCGCAAGCGGACCACCTTCGCCTGGACGCTGACTGCCGTGATGATGTTCATGTATTACGGCTTCATCCTGCTGGTCGCCTTCAACAAGCCGTTCCTGGCCACGCCGTTGTCCGAGGGCAGCATCGCCACCATCGGCTTCCCCATCGGCGTCGGTGTGATCCTGCTCTCCATCGCTCTGACCGGCATCTATGTCC
>JACRFY010000062.1 GCA_016212565.1 Magnetospirillum sp.
GCTCGGGCGCAGCAGTTCGTAGTGGCGGCGGATTTCATCTTCATCGATCATGCCGCCGATTCTAGCCGACCGGCCTACCCCTGAGAATCGCCAACCGTCAGTTGCGCCAGATCGATTCGGCTATTTTGGCGAAACCCCTTTATGACGCAGTAGAACTAAACCGCGAAGCTGCTGCCGCAGCCGCAGGTCGAGGCGGCGTTGGGATTGCGGATCTGGAACGAGGCCCCCATCATGTCCTCGACGAAATCGACCACGGCGCCGCCCAGATACTCGATGGACATCTGGTCGACGACCAGCTTGACGCCGTGCTGTTCGCTGACGACGTCGTCTTCGAGCACATTGTCGTCGAGCGAGATTCCGTATTGGAACCCCGAGCAGCCACCGCCGGTGATGCCGATGCGCAGCATCAGCGCCGGGTTGCCTTCCTTGGCGATCAGGTGGGTCACGCGCTTGGCGGCGCTTTCGGTGAGGGTGACGGCAGCGTCGGCCATGAAAGGTCCTCGTCGCAGGGGGATTGAGATTGCGTGCATATTAGCATCGGTCGCATTGCCGCGGGAAGGGGGACGGCGATTGCGTCGCCGCGCCGTGCCTTGTAGTCTCGCCCGATGACTGCCGCGCCGCCGCCGTTCCGCCCCAGCGCCCTCGCCGCCTATGCCAGCCGGGCCGAGGCCTCGCGCGGGCGCCTGCATCCCGAGCCGGAAAGCTCGACCCGCACGCCGTTCCAGCGCGACCGCGACCGCATCATCCACTCCGCCGCCTTCCGCCGCCTGCAATATAAGACCCAGGTGTTCGTCTACCATGAGGGCGACAACTTCCGCACCCGGCTCACCCATTCGCTGGAGGTGTCGCAGATCGCCCGCTCGATCAGCCGGGTGCTGGGCCTCGACGAAGATCTGGCCGAATCGCTGGCCCTGGCCCACGATCTTGGCCACACCCCGTTCGGCCATGCCGGCGAGGATGCGCTGAAGGACGTGCTGGCCGAGTACGGCGGTTTCGACCACAACGCCCAGTCGTTGCGCATCGTCACCAAGCTGGAGCACCGCTACGTCGAGTTCGAGGGCCTCAACCTGACCTGGGAGACCCTGGAGGGCCTGGTCAAGCACAACGGCCCGCTGACCGGTCCCCTGGCGCAGAACCCCAAGCCGCTGGCGGGGGCGATCACCGAATACGCCGCCCGTCACGACCTGGAACTGGACACCTATGCCGGGCCGGAGGCGCAGGTGGCGGCACTGTCCGACGACATCGCCTACAACAACCACGACATCGACGACGGCCTGCGCGCCGGGCTGTTCACCATCGCCGACATGAAGGACCTGCCGTTCGTCGGCGAGGCCTTTCATGCCGTGGCCAAGGAATATCCCGACGCCGACCAGTCGCAGACGGTACACGAAGCGGTACGACGCATGATCGGGGCGATGATCCTCGACCTGATCGCCGAGACGCGGCGGCGCATCGCCGCGGCCGATCCGCGCTCGCCGGAAGAGGTGCGCGGCCTGGGCCGGCCGCTGGTGGCCTTTTCGGAGAGCATGCGCGCCAACGATGCGGCGCTGAAGGCGTTCCTGTTCGCCAACATGTACCGCCATTTCACCGTCAACCGCATGACCAGCAAGGGCCGGCGGGTGATCAAGGACCTGTTCCATCTCCTGCACGCCGAGCCGGAATGCCTGCCGCCGGAGTGGCGCCGCCTCACCGACGGCCGCAACACCGCCAAGACGGCGCGGGTGGTCGCCGACTACATCGCCGGCATGACCGACCGCTTCGCCCTCGACGAACACCGCCGGCTGTTCGATTTGCAGGAAAAGCCGTAGGGAAGGGCCCCCTCACGCAAACACGAACGGCAGATCCCGGCTCTTGCGATACGCCGCGCCGTCGACCACCCGCTCGGGGGCGATCCCGGCGCGGGCGTCGAGCAATGCCGCGGCGATGCGGCGGTCGGTGAGCCGGTAGCGCCGGTCCACACCGATCTCGCCCAAGGCCGGACAGGTCTCGGCGAAGACGTGGGCGTAGAGCGCGGTCATCATCCCGTAGCGCCCGGCCATCAGCGTGTTGCAGGCGTTCTTGACCGCCGACAGATCCTGCTCGCCGCCCATGTGCAGGCTGGTGACCAGCATCACCGCGATGGCGTGCAGCACGTCGTAGCGGACGTGGGCGATGAACACCAGCAAATCGTGCTGGGTCAGCCTGATGTCGTCGCGGATCGCCACCCGGATCAGCCCGCCGAGCAGCAGGCTGAAGAACTCCGGCACCCCCCACTCCATCCCCAGACCGACAGAGGCCAGCGATTCCAGCGGCGAGAAGGCGGGATGGCCGGCAACCAGGCGCTGGGTCAGCACGTTGTCGGCGACGCCGGGCAGCATCGCCACGTCCTGCTGCGCCGGGGGGATGCCCAGGCCGTCGAACAATTGCCGGTACATGACGATGTGGGTGCGGGCCAGCAGCATGTGGGCGAGCGGCGGATAGTCCTCGACACTGTGGGCGCCGACCCCGTACTCGTCGGCGACCAATTGGGCCAGGGCGATCTGGGTGATCTCGGAGACCCGCTCGTTCAGTTCGCCGTAGGGCATCGCCGTCAGGCCATGGAAGCGGCCGATGGCCAGCGCCACGCACTGGCGGGTGTTCTTGATCTGATTGAAGTACTGGCAGGCGAACAGCTTGGCCTGCACCGCCGTCAGCCGGCCCTCGAAGACGCGGACGAAGAACGGGTGACGCCACACCGGATGGCTCATCACGTGGTCGTGCAGGTCGAGGAACATCGCCTCCAGCCGGCCCTTGTCGAACAGGGCGATGCGGTGGAAGGGATTGTCGACGGGCACCCGCTCCTTCATCGCCGCGAACAGGCGGTGCAGGTCGGAAGCCGGATCCTCGACCTCGGCGATGACGCGGGAAAAGTCGGCCTGCTGGCTGGTGCGGAAGGCGTCGAGCACCTGTTCGGCCGACAGATCCAGCAGGTTGGGCAGGGGATGCACGGATTCGGGCAGACGCGGACGACCGCCCTCGAAGGTGGCCAGATCGGTGAACATGATCGCTTTCCCTTCAGCGCGACGGAGGCTTGCTCTTCTCGGCCAGCAAGCCGGCGACGGACACCAACAGCACGCGGGCCGAGACCGGCTTCTCCAGGAACGCGTCGGCACCGGCCGCCAGCGCCGCCGTACTGGCCCTGGCTTCTTCGTATCCCGACAGCACCACCACCGTGGGCGGCGGAATCGGCAGGGGTGGGGTGCGCAGCCAGCGCACCAGATCGAGACCGTCCTCGCGGCCGACCCGCCAGTCGACCAGCACCACATCGGGGCGGGTGGCCTCGGCGGCTGCCTTGGCGGTAGGCAGGTCGTGGGCGACTTTCGAGGCGGTGACCCCGACCCCTTCGAGGATGGTGCACAGCAACTTGCAGAAGGTGCGGTTGTCGTCGACCACCAGCACCTTCAGCGACGACCAATCCAGCCCATTGCTGCCGGGCCGCGACGGCGTCATCGTCACCTCGGCGGCGGCGGCCACCGCGGCATCGTGGCCGACCACGCTGGTGCGATAGTCCATGTCGGTCGAGCAGATGTGCTCGATCAGCCAGCGATTGAGGAAGGCCAGGAAGTCCCTGGCCTGCACCGTGCTGCGGTCGGCATCGTAGCGGCTCTTCAACTGCCGCACCTCCTCGGCCATGCGGCGGTGGAAGGCGGAGTGGCTGGTCAGGCCGGGATAGGCGCAGGCGGCCAGCACCCGCTCCTCGCGGTCGAAGTGGTAGACGGCATAGTCTTCCAGCGCCTTCAGCAC
>JACRFY010000061.1 GCA_016212565.1 Magnetospirillum sp.
ACGATGGACGGCGGGATCAGGATCCCCAACGCCCCCGAGGTGGTGATGACGCCGGCGCCGAAGCGGGCGGGGAAGCCCTGCTTGACCATCGCCGGCAGGATGATCGAGCCGATGGCCACCACCGTGGCCGGCGAGGAGCCGGAGACGGCGGCGAACAGGGCGCAGGCCATGACGCCGGCCAGGGCGAGGCCGCCGTGCCAATGGCCGACCATGGCGGAGGCGAAGGCGATCATGCGCCGGGCGACACCGCCATGGGTCAGGAAATTGCCGGCGAGAATGAAGAACGGGATCGCCATGATCTCGAACTTCTCGATGCCGGTGAACAGCTTCAGGGCCACCGCCTCGATGGGAACGGTGGTCATGGTGAAGAGGAAGGTCAGGACGGTCAGGCCGAGCGAAATCGAGATCGGCATGCCGGTGAGCATCAGGGTCAGCAGCAACCCGAAGATGATGGCGGCGTTCATGGCCGGGTCTCCTTGATGTCGATGGTCGGGTCGCCGCCCTCCGAAGCTTCGGCCATGTCGCGCGGATGCAGGTTGTCCTCCATCTCGTACCAGTTGATGTCGGCCAGGGCGCGTTCGCCCGCCATGTCCTCTTCCAGGCCCTCGACGTGGCCGTGGTCGTGGTGCGGCAACTGGCCGGTGCGCAGGAAGGCCAGGCACACCTGGACGAAGCGGAAGCACATCAGGTAGGAGCCGCAGGGAATCGCCAGATAGACGATCCACATCGGCACTTCCATGTCCGCCGAAGTCTGCTCGGTGTCGGCCATCTCGATGACGAAATGGGCGCCCATGGTGCCGATCAGGCCGGTGAACAGGGCCCCGGCCATCAGCCCGAAGACGATGAACTTGCCCCGCGGCCCGGGGCTCATGCGGTTGATCAGCACGTCGACGCCGACATGGATGCCGGTGCGCACGCCATAGGCGGCACCGAACTTGGCCATCCACACGAACATGTAGATGCACAGCTCCTGCGCCCAGGTGAAGTTGAACTGGCGGGCGAAGTCGTAAAGGAACGACACCCCGGTGGCGTAGCGGTGCATCACCGCGACGAAGATGATCGTCGTCGCCGCCGCCATCAGGGTGGCGATCAGCACCTCCTCGAGGTGGTCGAGCACCCGGTTGACCGGGGCCAGCACCCGCTGCTCCAGCAGCCAGGCGAGGAAGAACAGGCCGGCGGCTCCCGCTGCGATCATCGGCAGCAACCGGCCCAGGACGGAAAAGTCGAACTCCATGGCGAGCCTCTAATTGACGTGTGGGACGGCAAGAAGGCCGGCGGGCAAAGCCTCCCCGTCACCCCCCGCACCGGCGGGGGGCATGCCTGGGCATGGGTCCCGCCGGGGCGGGAATGACGGGAAGGCTGAACCGCTACTTCTTGGCGTACTTCGCGGCTTCCTTGTTGACGGCCTCGATGGCCTCCTTGCCGACGCGGGCTTCCATCTCCTTCTGCACCGGCAGCAGCGCGGCGCGCCAGGCGGCCTGTTCGTCGGCGGTCAGGGTGACGAACTCGGTCTTGCCCGAGGCCTTCATCGCCGCCAGGGCGTTGTCGTTCTCTTCCTGGGCGATGGAGTTGGCGTACTTGGTGGCCTCGTTCATCGCGCCTTCCAAGGTGGCGCGGATGTCGGCCGGCAGGCCGTCCCAGAACTTCTTGTTCACGATCACCGCATAGCCGAGATAGCCGTGGTTCGACAGGGTGGCGAACTTCTGCACCTCGTGCATCTTCTGGGTATACATGTTCGAGGGCGGGTTCTCGGTGCCGTCGACGACGCCGGTCTGCAACGCCTGATAGACCTCGGAGAAGGCCATCACCTGGGGCAGCGCGCCCAGGGCGCGCATCTCGGCGTCGAGGACCTTCGACTGCTGGATGCGCATCTTGACGCCGCGGAAGTCTTCGAGCTTCCGCAGCGGCTTGTTGGCGCTCATGATCTTGAAGCCGTTGTCCCAATAGGCCAGGCCGATGATGCCCTTGGGCTCGAGCTTCTTGAGCATGCCGATGCCGATCGGGCCTTCGGTGACCGAGCGCAGCGTTTCCTTGTTGGGGAAGATGAAGGGCAGGTCGAAGACCTCGAACTCCTTGACGCCCAACGGCCCGAACTTGGCCAGCGACGGAGCCAGCATCTGCACGGCGCCGAGCGACAGCGCCTCCATCTCTTCCTTGTCCTTGTAGAGCTGGCTGTTGGGATAGACCTCGATCTTCACCGCGTTCTTGGTCCGGCTCTCGGCCAAGCGCTTGAACATCTCCGCCGCCTTGCCCTTCGGCGTGTCGGGGGCGACGACGTGGCTGAACTTGATGACGATGGGATTGGCGCTCTGCGCCATGGCCGACCCGGCGGCGAGCACGGCGGCGACCAGACAGCCGGTGAACATCTTAAAACTCATGTGGAATCCTCCCAGGAACCATTGTGTCATTCCGGTGATCCGATACTCGGGTAAACGCCCGATTTCGGCTATTGTGGATATCCGAAGGGACTGGGAGACTAGGGCGATGAGCGTTGGTCGGACGGCATGACCGGTTTCGGTTTCAGCATCTTCCATCCCCGGGCGGCGGTCCAGGCCATGCCGCTGGTGGCGATGACGCTGATCGCCATGCTGCTGGCGGTGATGCTGTGGCTGCTGCACCGCAACGAGGTCGAGGAAGAGCGCGACACCCTGATCATGGACATCCTGTGGGTGGAGCAGAATCTCCATTTCAATCTCACCTCGGGCGCGGAAAAGCTGGCCCGTCTGGCCGGCGACGCCGGCCGCCTGGGCAGCACCGCCGCGCCGGTGGCGGCGCAGGGGCGCCATCTCCTCGCCACCACCCCCGAACTGGCCCGCATCATCGTCCGCGGCGACGATGGCGCGGTCGAGATGGCCCTGCCGCCGCTGGCCCAGGACGTGCCCGCCGCCGATGCCTCGTCGCCGCGCGGGGTGGCGGCTCTGCTGGCGCTGTCCTTGGGCCGGCCCACCTTCGGCCCCGCCTTCGCCGCGCCCGGCCTGGGCCAGGCGATCGAGTTGACCGCCCCGGTCTATCGCGACGGCCGCGCCGCCGGCTCGGTGGTGGCGATGTTGTCGCTCGACGCCATGCTCGCCCAGCACGTGCCGTGGTGGGTGGCCGAGAAATACCGCATCGAGATCGTCGACGGCGACGGCACGGTGCTGGCCGAGAAGACCAAGGTCTCGGCGGCCCGCGAAGGCGCCAGCTATCAGGTCCGCCTCGACCCGCCGGGCTACGGGCTGGCGGTGGTGGCCACCGTCTATCGCGGCCAGGGCAATCTGCCGCGCAACCTGCTGGCGGCGGCGATCTTCGGCCTGGCGCTGTCGGCGGTCCTCTCCTTGGCCGCCATGCGCCGCCACGGCCGCCGCCGCCTCGCCGCCGAGGCGGCGCTGCGCGAGGAGCACGCCTTCCGCAAGGCCATGGAGGATTCGCTGACCGTGGGCATGCGGGCGCGGGACCGCGCCGGCCGCATCACCTATGCCAACGCCGCCTTCTGCCGCATGG
This sequence comes from Magnetospirillum sp., assembly GCA_016212565.1. Classification (GTDB taxonomy): domain Bacteria; phylum Pseudomonadota; class Alphaproteobacteria; order Rhodospirillales; family Magnetospirillaceae; genus JACRFY01. The sequence goes on from JACRFY010000061.1 coordinate 3,481, forward strand.
TCGGCTGGAGCGCCGGCGAACTGGTCGGCCTGCTGCCGCCCGCCCCCTACTGGCTGCCCGAGGACATCGAGGGCACCACCGCCATGCATGAGCGGGTGATGCGCGGCGAGGCCCCTGCCGACGGCTTCGAGATCCGTTTCCGCCGCAAGTCGGGCGAAGTGTTCTGGGCCCTGGTCTACGAGGCGCCGCTGATCGACGCCGCCGGGGCCCATTCCGGGTGGATGGCCTCGGTGCTCGACATCACCGAGCGCAAACGCGCCGAGGAGATGGCCCGCCAGCAGCAGGAGACCATGCAGCGCACGGCGCGGCTGATCAGCATGGGCGAGATGGCCTCGACCATGGCCCACGAACTCAACCCGCCGCTGTCGGCGATCGCCAGCTACAACACCGGCTGCCTCAACCGGCTGGCCTCGGGGAGCTTCACCGCCGCCGAGCTGGAGACCGCCTTGACCAAGCTCGGCGTGCAGGCCCAGCGCGCCGGCCAGATCATCCGCCGCATCCACGACTTCGTGCGCAAGAGCGAACCCAAGCTCGCCCCCTGTGCGCTCCGGGCGGTGGTCGAGGATGCGGTCGGCTTCATCGCCGCCGACGCCGCCAAGTACGGCGTGACCATCCGCGTCGCCGCCACCCGCGATGCGATGGTCAACGCCGACCGCATCCTGCTCGAACAGGTGCTGCTCAATCTGACCCGCAACGCCATCGAGGCGATGAGCGCCACCGCTCCCGCCCGCCGCCTGCTGACCGTGTCGGTGACGGAGGCGGGCGGCGAGGCCACGGTCGGCGTCGCCGATCGCGGCCCCGGCATCGCCGAGGACGCGGCGCGCAATCTCTACCAGCCGTTCTTCACCACCAAGGCCGAGGGGATGGGCATGGGGCTGAACATCTGCCGCTCGATCGTCGAGCTTCACCACGGCCGCCTGTGGTTCGAACCGAGCCCCGAGGGCGGCAGCGTGTTCACCTTCTCGCTGCCGGTGTGGACGCCATGAGCGGCGCCGAGGTCTTCATCGTCGACGACGACGAGGCGATCCGCGACGCCCTGAGCTGGCTGTTCCAATCGCGCGGCGTTCCCGCGCGAACCTGGCCCTCGGCGGAGGCGTTCCTGGAGGCGTGGACGCCCGATCTGGTCGGTTGCCTGGTCCTCGACATCCGCATGAGCGGCATGAGCGGCCTCGACCTGTTCGACCGCCTGCGCGAGGCCAGCGCCCTGCTGCCGGTGATCTTCCTCACCGGGCACGGCGACGTGCCGATGGCGGTCTCGGCGCTCAAGCGCGGGGCTCGCGACTTTGTCGAGAAGCCGTTCAACGACAACGACCTGGTCGACCGCGTCATCGAATGTCTCGACTGGGCCGAGCGGCGGCGCGAGCACGAGGGCGCCTCGGCCACCCTCGCCGGCCGCCTGGCCAGCTTGACCGGACGCGAACGGCAGGTGATGGATCAGGTGCTGGCCGGCAAGATGAACAAGGTGATCGCCGACGCCCTGGGCATCACCATGCGCACCGTCGAGGTCCATCGTGCCCATGTTTTCGCCAAGATGGGGGTAAAGACCGCGGTCGAACTCGCCCAACTGCTGTCCGCCCACCGCGTCGAACCATAATTGCGTACCTCGTTGGTCGGCTCCGTCCCTTGCCCTCCTTCATCGGGCCCACTACTTTTGTCGTTCAGAGCAGAGGGTGGTATGACCCGAAATCCCGTAAAGTTCGGCATCAAGGGCTGGTTGCTGGTCCTGGCCCTGGTGGGGGCCCTGCCGGCGATCGGCTTCGCCGGCGTCGTCGCCGCCCAGCTTGCCCAGGCCGAGCGGCACGCCCTGCTCGGCGAGGTCCGGCAGCGGACCGATGCGCTGGGCGGCCTCATCGACCGCCATCTCGAAACGGCGATGACCGTCGCCGCCATCCTCTCCGAATCCCCGCACCTCGCCGAGCGCGACCTTGCCGCCTTCCACCGCGACGCGACGCGGGTGATCGAGCGCTACCGCATCGGCGACAACGTGGTGGTGGTCGACCGCAACGGCCGGCAGTTGGCCAATACCCGCCGCCCGTTCGGCACCGCGCTGCCGCCCGCCGGCCATCAGGACCTGACCGACGTCTTCGCCGGACACGCGGTGGTCACCGGCCTGTTCACCGGCACCGTGCAAAAGACCCATCGCATCGCCGTCCTGGTGCCGGTATGGCGCGGCGCCGAGGTCGCCTACGCCCTGGCCCTCGGCTTCGACCCGGCCGAGTTCAGCCAATTGCTGCGCGAACAGGGATTGCCGGGCGGCTGGGTCGGGGTGGTCGTCGACCGCACCGGCACCATCGTCGCCCGCACCCACGCCCCCGAGCGCTATGTCGGCGAGAAGGCGGTTCCCGATACCCTGCGGGGCCTCGCCGGCGGCGGCCCGCGCGGCACCTATCGGGTTCAGGTCAAGGAGGGGGTGCCGATGACCGCCGCCTATGTCACCTCGCCGCTGTCGGGCTGGTCGGTGGCGGTGGGCGCGCCGCTGGCGCAACTGGAGGCCCCGGCCTGGAACTCGATCCGCGCCCTGTTGCTGCTGGGACTGGTGATGGTCGGAACCGGCGGGCTGCTGGCCTTTCTGTTCGCCCGCCACCTCACCTCGCAGGCGGCGGCGGTGACGCGCGCCGCCGTGGCGCTGGGCGAAGGCGGCGCGGTAACCCTCGGCCGCTCCGACGTCGCCGAATTCGAGGCCATCGCCGACGGCCTGGGCGTGGCCCGGGACATGATCTCGGCCCGCGACCGCGAGCGCGACCGCCTGACCGCCGAGGCGCTGGCCGCCAAGGCCGCCGCCGAACGCGAGGCCTTGGCACGCTCGAAATTCCTCGCCGCCGCCAGCCACGACCTGCGCCAGCCGGTGCAGTCGCTGGTCCTGCTGATCGAGGTGCTGCACGGCCGCGTCGCCGATCCGTCGGTGCAGAAGGTGACGGCGCAGATGGAGCAGGCGTTGCAGGCGCTGCGCCTGCTGCTCAACAGCATCCTCGACCTGTCGCGGCTGGATGCCGGAATCGTCGTCCCGGATTTCCAGCCGGTGGCGCTGGGCCCCAAGCTGGCCCGGCTGGGCGAGGAATACCGCCTGCGCGGCACCGACGAAGGCATTGCCGTGCGGGTGGTCGCCACCTCGGCGGTGGTGCGCAGCGACCCGACCCTCCTGGAACGGGCCCTGCGCAACCTGATCGAAAACGCCCTGCGCTACGCTCCGGCGGGCAGGATCCTGATCGGCTGCCGCCGTCGCGGATCCTCGGTGCGCATCGACGTCCTCGACACCGGCATCGGCATCGCCCCCCGCGACCTCGACAGCATCTTCGACGAGTTCCATCAGGTCAGCAATCCGGCGCGCGACCGCGCCCAGGGCCTGGGCCTCGGGCTGGCCATCGTGCGCCGGCTGATGACGCTGCTCGGCGGGCGCATCGAGGTGGCATCCGAACCGGGGCGAGGATCGCGCTTCTCGTTGCTGCTGCCGTCCACCGCCGCCGCCGCGGCCGCCGGGGCGTCCGCCGACATCGGGAGGCACGGCCAGGGGCAGGCGGTGCTGGTGATCGAGGACGACGCCATCCTGCGCGGCAGCCTGGTGACGACCCTGGAGGCCTGGGGCTATCGGCCGCGGGACGCGGCCTCGGGTGCCGAGGCGATGGCGGTGGTGGCGGGCGGATTCAGCCCCGCCGCGGTCATTGCCGACTACCGCCTGCCCGGCCCCCTCACCGGACCGGCGACCCTCGATGCGCTGCGCGCGACGCTCGATCGCGCCGTGCCGGCGGTGATCATCACCGGCGACACCGCCCCCGAACGGATCCAGGAGGTCAGCGGCTCGGGCCTGACCCTTCTGCACAAGCCGGTGGCCCCCGAGGATCTGCGCCGCGTCCTGACCCGGCTGGTCGTCGGCGCCTGACCCCTTCGCGCTGCCCCGGATGTTCCTTACCGGGTTTGTCCGCCGCTGCCCATATTGCGTCCGTGTCCCAGTCAGGAGAGCGGCCGTGATCCTGGACGCCCGCCAATTGCCCGACGACATTCGCCTCGAAGCCGACGTCGCCATCGTCGGCGCCGGCCCGGCCGGCATCACCCTGGCCCTCGAGCTGGAGCAATGCGGCGTGCAGGTTCTGCTGCTGGAGAGCGGCGGCCCGCGACGGCAGCCGCGCGACACCTTCGTCGGCGATTCCCTCGACCCCCGCCATCCCATGCTGACGCTCTATCGCAGCCGAGGCCTGGGCGGCACCTCGGATTGCTGGGGCGGTCGCTGCGTGCCCCTCGACCCCATCGACTTTGCCGCCCGCCCGTGGATCCGATGGAGCGGCTGGCCGATTTCCTATGCCGAAGCGAGCCGCTTCACCGCCCGCGCCCTGGCATGGTGCGAGGCCGGCCGGCCGGAGTTCTCCGCCCGCGGCAGCCTGGGAGCGCAGGCGGCACCGGCCGTGCCCGGACTGGTCGGCGACACCATCGACGACGACAGCCTGGAGCGGTTCTCGCCGCCCACCCATTTCGGCCGCCGCTATCGCCCCCGCCTGGCCCGCTCGCCCACCGTCACCGTCCTGTTGTCGGCCACCTGCACCGGACTGGCCCTGGCGCCCGGCGGCGGCGCCCTCGACGCGCTGACCATGGCCTCCGCGCCCGGCCGCCGCTTCACCGTCGCCGCCAGCGCGGTGGTGCTGGCGGCGGGCGGGCTGGAGACCGCCCGGCTGCTGCTGGCCTCGCGCGTCGGCGGTGCCCTGGTCGGGCGCTTCTACATGTGTCACCTGGAGGGCAAGGCGGCGGTCATGCACCTGCCCGCCGGACGCAAGGCGGTGTTTGCCTACGAGCAGGATGCCGACGGCGTCTATCTGCGCCGCACCTTCACCGTCCCCCCCGCCGCCCAGGAGCGCCTGGGCATCGGTAACGCCGTGCTGCGCTTCGAGCCGCCGACCATCGCCGATCCCGCCCATGGCTCGGCCGTGCTGTCGGCATTGTGGCTGTCGCGCACCTTCCTCAAGCCGGAATACGCCCGCAAGCTGGCCACCTTCGGCTATCGCGGCCACGGTGGCGGCAGCCGGCACCGGGTGCTGCCCGCCCATCTGGGCAACGTGCTTCGCGGCACCCCGCACCTCGCCGCCTTCGCCGCCACCTGGGCGCGGCGCCACTGGCTGGCCGCCCGCAAGCTGCCCTATGTCGCCGAATCCGCCGCCGACGGCAGTCTCAGCCTCGACTACAACGTCGAGCAGGTGCCCAATCCCGACAGCCGGGTGACGCTGGGCGAGGATTGCGACGCCTTCGGTCTGCCGCGTCTGGTGGTCGACTGGCGCTCCAGCCCCCAGGACCTGGACACCGCCGACGCCATCCACCGCCTGTTCGCCGCGGCGGTGGCGGACAGCGGCGCCGGTCGCCTGGAGGTGGACGAAGCGGCTCTGGCGGCGGGCTTCAACGCCATCGGCGGCCACCATATCGGCACCGCCCGCATGGCGGCCGATCCCAGCCAGGGGGTGGTCGACCGCAATTGCCAGGTGTTCGGCATCGCCAACCTGTTCGTCGCCGGAGCCGCGGTCTTCCCCACCAGCGGCCACGCGAATCCGACCCTGTCGATTGTCGCCCTCGCCTGCCGGCTGGCGGATTTCCTGCGCGTCCGCCTCGGATTCCCGGGGTCGTAGGGTTTGGACCCGAGGCAAATCGTTGCATTGTTGCACCGCGCAATTTATCGTTCGCCGGATGACGAGACGAACGTGGCTCCCGGCACTGACGGCAACCGCATTGGCGGCATGGGCGGTTGCCGCCTCGGCGGCCTCGCCCACCGGCGACAAGGCGGCCCCGGCCCCGCCGTCGATGGGGGTCCTGCGCGAGATCCTGTTGCGTGCGCCCAGCGATACGGCGATGGGCACGGTCGCGGTGACGGTGATGCAGATCAACTATCCCGGCGTTCCCGAACGCGCCGCCTGCCGGATGCAGATCGTCATCGCCAATGAGGGCAAGAGCCAGATCAACCTGCGCACGCTGCTGGTGACCCTCGACGACAGCAAGACCCTGATCGACAATTGGCTGGTCCCGTCGGGGACCATCGCCCCCGGCAAGTCGGTCGAGCGCCTCTATTCGTGCAAGATCGCCAGCACGCTGACCGTCGACCGCGACAGTGCCTACGGCTGGCCGCGGCAATGCGATGTCAACGGCGTGGAGATGTCGCCCTGTCCGCTGGCCCTTCGGGTCAGCTCGTCGCTGCCGATGCCGCCGTAACGGGCGGCGTTGACACTGCGCGTCGGCAACTCCATCATCTCCCCGATTCATTCCGGGGGGCATGACATGCAGCAGAACGTTCCGGTTCCCGTCGACGGCAGCACCGGCACCGCGGCCGGCAGCACCGCCAAACTCATCTACGTGCTTTATCTGCTCGGCGTCGTCGTCGGCATTACCGCCGTCATCGGCGTGGTGATGGCCTACGTCAACCGCAACGATGCCCCGGACTGGGTGCGCAGCCACTACACCTTCCAGATCCGCACCTTCTGGATCAGCCTGCTGGGCTCGGTGATCGGTGCGGTGCTGTCGGTGGTGGGCATCGGCCTGCTGGTGCTGGCGGCGGTGGTCGTGTGGTGGATCGTCCGCTGCGTCAAGGGCATGAAGGTGCTCGACAAGGGCGAGCCTCACCCCAACCCCGCCGGCTGGGGTTTTTAGAGTCATACCTCTGCATCGTTGATTCCGCCGTCGCCGCGGTTAATATGCGCAACACCGCATATAAGGATCGTACCAATGAGAAATGCTGGCATTACCCTTGACGACGACCAGATCACGCCCGTCGGCCGGCTGATCGAACGGGTGTTCGGCCCCTTCGCCGTCCTTGCCGCGGTCGGCGTCATCGGCGGCACCCTGGGCAGCTGGGTGATCGTGCTGGCCAGCATGTCCGGGGTGATGAAGTAGCCGGGCGTCAGCGGATCAGGTGTTGGGCCTGCCACGCCAGCCGCTCGGTGCGGCGGATGACGGCGGTCCACACCGACCAGGCAATGCCCGGCAGCACCAGCGTCACCAGGATCCGCACCGCCATGGTGCCGGCGCTGATGCGCTCGCCATCGAGCAGGATGGTCTGGGTGCAGGCATAACGCTGCGAGAAGGCGCCGTCGCAGGCCGCCACTTTCTCCTGCACCACCGGCGAGCGGTGGTTCTGCAGGTCGTCGGGGCTCAACTCGACCGCCAGCTCGAAACCGACCGCTCCGACCCAGCCGACGCACAACAGCGCCAACAGGCGGCCGAGAATCTGCAGCCGATAAAGCAGGGCCGATAACGGGCTGTTCTGCCCGGCGAGCATGGGTCTTCTCCGCGCGACTTCTTCGCTGGTTGGACTCTACCACATCGGGGCATTCAATGCCAGGAAAGGGGGAGGGCCGCCGAATCGGCCTGCCTCTTGTGGAACCCTTGACGAGCGGTGGCGCGGCCACCGTGGCGGTCCCATATGGCGGTCAAGCCTGCCATGGGAGGATCAACGTCATGGGCATTCGCATCATCGACAGCGACGAGACCTACCGCCTGATCACCGACGGCGACGGCCGCTACGCGGTGGTCGAGGCGCGCTGCGGCCACGTCTACTCCCTGGACTGCCACCACGCCCACCAGGCGCCCGACGGCGAGGAGGGCATGCGCGAGGTGGTCGGCGAGCACGGCTGGAACGACTATCCCGCCGCCCGCGACTGCTTCCGCAAAGCCGTCACCGGCGAGCGCTATTACAAGGAACATCTGTGGTGAGCCCTTTGCGCATTCCTGATCGGTGACAAACGCACTGACCGCCGGCCCGGCTTGGTTTAGGATCTCCTGATTCTTGGGCCAACAGGACGTCGGGGGACTCCGGCCATGTCGGATGCTGCGGTCAAGGTTATCGAGAAACAGAAGGGCGACGTCCCGTTCTATCGCGAACGGGGATTCCATCATCCACGCGCGGTCAAGGGAACCTTCCGCTCGCTGAAGTGGTGGGCGATGGCGATCACCCTGGCGTGGTGGCACTTCGCCCCCTTCCTGCGCTGGGACCGCGGGCCGGGCGCGCCCGATCAGGCGATCCTGATCGACATGGGCGGCCGCCGGGCCTATTTCTTCGACATCGAGATCTGGCCGCAGGAGGTCTATTACATCACCGGCATCCTGATGCTGGCGGCCTTCACCCTGTTCCTGATGAGCGCCCTGGCCGGCCGGGTCTGGTGCGGCTTCCTGTGCTGGCAGACCGTCTATACCGACCTGTTCGTCGCCGTCGAGCGGATCGTTCTCGGCGACCGCACCCAGCGCATGCATCACGACCGCGAGACGCTGTCGGCGGCCAAGGTGGCCAAGGTGGCGCTGATCAATGTCGTCTGGCTGGCTCTGTCGGCCGCCTGCGGCATCGGCTTCGTGCTGTGGTTCGGCGATGCCTTCGAGCAGTTGCGCGACATCTTCACCGGCGAGGCCTCGGCCTACACCTACGGCGTCGCCGGGGTGATCGGCGGCTTCTGCTTCCTGCTCGGCGCCTATGCCCGCGAGCGGGTGTGCGTCTACATGTGCCCCTACTCCCGCTTCCAGTCGGCGATGTTGGACGAGCATTCGCTGGTGGTGACCTACGAGGCGTGGCGCGGCGAGCCGCGGGGCCATGCCTTCAAGGGGCAGAATTTCGACGGCCGCGGCCACTGCGTCGATTGCCGCATGTGCGTCGCCTCGTGCCCGACCGGCATCGACATCCGCTTCGGCAACCAGCTGGCCTGCATCGGCTGCGGCCTGTGCGTGGATGCCTGCGCCCGGGTGATGGACAAGTTCGGCCTGCCGCGGGGGCTGATCAGCTACGATTCGAGCGCCAACATCGAGGCCCGCGAGAAGGGCCACACCGTGCCGGGACACAAGCCGGTTCGGCCGCGCACGCTGGTCTATGGCGGCATCCTGGTGGTCGTCGCCACGGCGATGCTGGTCTCGCTGCTCAACCGCGCGACCGTCGAGGTCAACGTCATCCATGAGCGGGCGCCGCTGTACGTCGAATTGTCGGATGGCGGCGTGCGCAACGGCTACACCTACAAGATCCTCAACATGGTGCGGAAGGACCGCACCTTTACCCTGAGGATCGACGGCCTGCCCGGCGCGGACATGGACGTGGTCGGCGGGGCCGCGGATGCCACCGAGGTCGCTCTGGACGTCCCCGGCGATAGTGTCGGCGCCTTCCGCATCTACGTCACCGTGCCGCCGGGGGCGTTGACGGACAAGACCAACGCGCTGACCTTCACCCTCGCCCCGCCGGACGGTCCGGCGATCGTCAACCAGACCCTGTTCGCAGGGCCCTGACCCGGCACGGTGCGGAGGGCGGTCAGCCGCCGCCCTCCAGCCGCGGCAGCAGCGTCCGCCACGACGGCGGTGGCGGAGAGGCGGGGAAGGTCGGCACCAGCAGCAGATCGGGCGACTCGTCCTTGCCCAATTGCAGCACCGGAATTCGCAGCCGCCGCGCCGAGTAGGGCGACAGCACCGCCCCGGCCACCACCACCCGGCCGTCGGCGACCAGGACGAAGCAGAGATCGAGCAGCGACCAGCGATCCCCGGGCGGTTGCGATCCCGGCAGGGTCACCGCTCCCCCCTCCCAGCGGATGCGCAGCGGATACTCGACCCGCCGGGCCTTGGCGGGCAAGGCGGCCGCTTCGCCGGCACAGGTGGCGAGATTGCCGATCCTGGCCGGCGCGACGACCCACAATTCCCCGGCCCCCGCCGGAGCGGCCACGGCCAGGGCGCCGAGAAGGGCGACGATCGCGCGCATCGGATGCCTCCGCCATTGAATCGCCGCCATCTTACCCGCAAGATTGTGGCGATTGAACGATGGGGGTAGGGATGACCGATTCACGCCGCGACTTTCTGCTGCGCTTCGCCGCCTCGGCCCTGACCGCGGCGACCGTGGGGTGCGAAACCGCGCCCGATGGCCCGGACATTCCGTCTCCGGAGCGGAACTTCAATGTCATCTACGGCCCCCCGCCCTCCCGCCCCGGCGTCCCCGAGGGCGACCGCACGTTCTTCGACACCGACAAGGCCCTGCTGCACCGCGACGCCACCGCCCTGCTCGACCGCTGGGTCGCCTGGCTGCGGGCGCATTCCGACCGCTCCCTGCTCATCGAGGGCCACGCCGACGAGCGCGGCAGCCGCGAGTACAATCTGGCCCTCGGCGAACGGCGGGCCGAGACGGTCAAGCGCTACTTCGTCTACCACGGCATCGACCAACGGCGCATCCGCACCGTCTCCGTCGGCAAGGAGCGGCCGGCGGCGGTGGGGTCCAACGAGGCCGCCTGGGCGCAGAACCGCCGCGCCGTCCTTATCCCCCAATAACCCCAGCCGGAGCCTCCATGTCCGACCTTGCCCCGATCCCCTACGCCGACCCGTATCTTCGCTCGATACTTCAATCGGTTCGGACCATCGCCATCGTCGGCGCCTCGGCCAACTGGAACCGGCCCAGTTACTTTGTGATGAAGTATTTGCAGGAGAAGGGCTACCGCTGCATCCCGGTCAATCCCGGCCTCGCCGGCCAGGACTTGCTCGGCGAGACGGTCTACGCCGACCTGACGGCGATCCCCGACCCGGTCGACATGGTCGACGTGTTCCGCAATTCCGAGGCCGCCGGGCCGATCACCGACGCGGCCATCGCCATCGGCGCCAAGGTGGTGTGGATGCAACTCGGGGTGCGCAACGACGACGCCGCCGAGCGGGCCAATGCGGCCGGGCTCAAGGTGGTGATGAACCGCTGCCCGAAGATCGAATTCGGCCGCCTGGGCGGAGAACTGGGCTGGTACGGCGTCGCCTCGGGGATCATCTCCAACCGCCCGCTGGAGGCGCCGCGGCCCAAGCGCCGGCGCGACGCGGCCGCGGAATCCGGCCCGCCGCCCTCCTACGGCTTCGCCACCAAGGCCATCCATTCCGGCGCCGCCCCCGATGCCACCACCGGGGCGCGGGCGACGCCGATCTACCAGACCACCTCC
>JACRFY010000005.1 GCA_016212565.1 Magnetospirillum sp.
GCGCACCGTCGCCGACCAGCAAGGCGCACGCTGGAGCATGCAGGTCACCAAGGTGATCGGCCAGAGCTTCTCGCCCGGCCGCTGCAGCGTGCTGACGCCGATGATCGCCGGCTTCCGCTGCGGTCGCCAGAACGGCGCCTACGACGGGTTCTCCTCGTTCCGTTGAGCCGAGCCTATCGTTCCCAGAACCGCCGCGCCTTGCGCAGGCGTTTCCACAGCCGTTCCGCTTCGCTCATCAAGGCGGGACGGCGTGCCTCGTGCCAGCCGGCCACCTGCCCGGCGGCCCAGCCCAGCCCGTCGCTCTTGTGGCTGTCGATCAGTCGGGCGCGGGCGACGGCGATGTCGTTCAACTGCCCCAGGACCTCCTGCACCGCGGCCAGCACGTCCAGATAATCGCGACCGGCGCGGCGACGGAACAGGGGGGCGAAGAATTCGCCGGCATAGCGCAGTTGCTTGCCGAGGATGCGCACCCGATGCAGCTCGCCCGGCGCCAGGGCGGAGAGCCCCCGCCCGCCGGCGCGGCGCATCCGCGTCTCGCGCTTGGCCAGGGCCCGGGTGGCGAAGACGACCAAGGGCTCGGCCGGCGGCCATCCCGGTGCGGTCTCGATCCACGCCGCGATGTCGAGCAGCAGGCGCGCAAAGCGCGGCTCGTCGACCGCCGCCAGCGCCTCGGCCCGTCCCTGGTCGCGGCGCTGCCGCCAGTGCTCGGCCAGCAGCGCCAGCACCGCATCGTCGGGGTGTATCGCCAGCACCGGGGCCAGGATCTCGGCAAGAAAGACGTCGTGATCGCGGGCGGGGCCGAGATGGCCGAGCAGGCGGCGCAACTCCTCGCCGATGGTGTCCATGGCCGGCCCGGCGATGATCGGCCGGAACACCTTGATCGCCGAGCGCAGGCGCCGCAGCGCCACCCGCATCTGATGGATGGCTTCGGACTCCCCGGTGGCGCGCAGGCAATGCTCGTTGACCAGCAGGTGGTGGAGGCAGCCGCGGGCGATGGCCTGGAACGCCTGGGCGGCGCTCATGCCCGGGTCGAGCGGCGCCGTCTGCGCCTTGACCGGCGCCGGCCGAATGCCGGCGGCGAGGCGGAAACCGCGGTCCGACTTGGTATCGGCCAACAGCCGCGCCGGCACCGCCTCGACCACCTGGCTGGCCAGGGCGAACAGCGCCGACGGCGGCCCGGCGATCAACTCGAACTCGACCTCGCACACCTCCTCGCGGGCGGTGCCGGCCTCGATATGGCCGCTGTCGAAGGCGACCTCGACCTCCCAGCCGTCCCCGCCGATCCGGCGCCGCTGGCGCGAGACGGTGGTGGTGATGGTCGGCTCAAGCCACCCGGCCAGGGCCGGATCGGCCAACGGCCCCAGGCCGGTGGCGCACAGGAAGTCGGGATCGGGACGCGTGCCGGCCAGCGGCCCCTCCCATTCCGCGCGCGAGAACAATCCGCCGGCACGCTCCCCGGCGGTCTTGACCGTCTGCAACTGGCGCCGCCCCTCGGCCCGCACCCGCACGGTGATGCCGGCGGCGGCCAAGGTACGCTCGGGGGTGTCGAAATAGGTGGAAACCAGCTTCACCGTGCGCGCCGGTTCGCGCAGGCCTTCGTGCAGGAACGGCTGCCTCTTCAGCCGCGCCATCGCCGCCGGGTCCAGGCCGAGCTTCAACTCGATTTCGGTCGCCACGGTGAAGATCCCTTCCAGGTCGCGGCGATGATAGCAGAGGACGGGCGATTTGCCGACGGCATCGGTGACGCGGAGGCCGAAGCCCGATACGATGGCATCCCAAAACTCGTTGCGCCGGCCCTCCGGGGCGAGCGTCCCCCGTTTTGCGACGCCCCCACGCTACGGTTTTGGTGGCCGAAAACGACGTTTCTGCGGCTTTTCAGACTTCCGCAGGACGCCATGGTTCCGCATGTTCGAGGACATCTGCTGATGCGCATTGCACGCGCGGCCGGGGTCGGACCGACGTCGCTATCACTATTTTTACTGTGATACGACGAATGCTGTGTTCATGACGACACCGCGAATTCGATCTGGTCGGCAAACCCCTCCGATCAGACAGGGGAATTTGCTGGGTGGACGAGACAATGCCACTCTGACCCCGCTAAACTGCAGACCCCGCTAAGCTGCGCCGTCGTCCCCGATTCCCTCACCCTCCCCCGGCTACGCCGCGCCCCCCCCTCTCCCGCCCGGCGGGCGAGGGGCTTTTCACCCCGCCAGAAACCCCGCCACCACCGCCATCTGCTCCGCCGTGTTGAGCGCCGGGGCGTGGCCGCAGCCCTCGACCGTCACCAGGGTCGCCGTCGGCCCGCGCGCGGTCATCGCCTGCGCGGTCTCGACCGGCAGCAGGTCCGAGACCGCGCCGCGCAGCACCAGGGTCGGGCAATCCACCGCCTCATAGACCGCCCAGGCGTCGAAATGGGCGATCTCGGCGGCGAACACCGCCATCACCTGCGGGTCGTAGTGCATGGTCCATGTGCCGTCGTCGCGCCGCCGTGCCGAGGTCTCGGCCAGGGTGCGCCACTCCGCCGCGGTCAGTTGCCCGAAGGGGGCATAGGCGAAGCGGCAGAAGCCCTCGAACTCGGCCATGGTGGCGAAGGCCGGCATCAGGGTGACGTATTGCCTGATGCGCTCGATGGCCAGCGGATTGACCACCGGCCCGATGTCGTTCATCACCAACCGGCGGATGCGGCCCTTGAGCGGCCCGGCGGCGGCGCCCATGCCGATCAGGCCGCCCATCGAGGTTCCCACCCAGTCGAGCGTCTCGATCCCCAGCCGCTCCAGCAGTTCGATCGTATGGGCGACGTAGGCCGCCACGGTGTAGTCCTCGGCCGGCTTGGCCGACCAGCTCGACAGCCCGCGGCCGACGGTGTCGGGGCAGATCACCCGCCGGGTCGCCGCCAGATGCGCGGCCAGGGTGTCGAAGTCGCGGCCGGTGCGGGCCAGGCCGTGCCACATCACCACCGCCGGGGCGTCGGGCGGTCCCCACTCGGTGACGTGGATCTCGTGGCCGGCAATGGGGAGGAACAGCGAGCGC
>JACRFY010000065.1 GCA_016212565.1 Magnetospirillum sp.
CAGCAGGTCCTCCGGGACCACGCCAAGCACGGGGCGCACCATGCTCCTCGCCAGCATCGCCGTCACCAGTTCGTAGGGGCGCAGCGGGATTACCGACAGGTGGCCGAGATTGCGCGACCACATTTCTTCGAGGAACGACAGCGCCACGCCGAGATTGCCGCGGAACATCACGTCCCACAGGATCACCGCGCCGATCAGCACCCCGGCCGCCTGGGCCAGCCAGTCGCTGTGGCTGAGGAAGAATTGGCTGGTGAAGCCCCACACCACCATGTTGAGCGCCGGCCAGTAGGCCATCTCCAGCAGCCGCGGCCACGAGCCCTTGAGGATGTAGAGATGGCGCAGGATCATGCCGCCGACGCGACGCGGCGAGAAGATCGGGTCGCGGCGCGGCGGGAAGACGGGGTCGCGGCTCATTGGGCCGCCTGTCCGGGATGGGCGCGGTCGCGGGCGATGTCGAGGAACACCTCTTCCAGGGTGGCGCGGCCATAGCGGCCGATCAGCTCGCCCGGCGCGCCGCGGTCGACCACCCGACCTTCCTTCATCATCAGCACCCCGTCGCACATCCGCTCCACCTCGCCCATGTTGTGCGAGGCGAGCACGATGGTCGCCCCGCTGCGCCGGCGGTAATCGAGCAGCCAGCCGCGCACCCAGTCGGCGGTATCGGGATCGAGCGAGGCGGTCGGCTCGTCGAGCAGCAGCAGTTCCGGCCGGTTGAGCATCGCCTTGGCCAGCGCCGCCCGCGTCTTTTGCCCCGCCGACAGCTTGCCGGACGGACGGTCGAGCAGGTTGCCCAGCTCCAGTTCCTCGGCCACCTCGGCAATGCGGCGCCTGACGCCGTCGATGCGGTAGAGATGGCCATAGACGGTCAGGTTCTCGCGCACGGTCAGACGGTGCGGCAGATCGACATAGGGACTGGAGAAATTCAGCCGCGGCAACACCCGGTAGCGATGGTTCACCATGTCCTCGCCGAGCACGGCGATGGTCCCCGCCGAGGGCAGCAGCAGGCCGAGCAGCATCGACAGCGTGGTGGTCTTGCCGGCGCCGTTGCCGCCCAGCAGCGCCACCACCGCGCCGCGGGCAACCTCGAAATCGATGGCATCGACGGCGACGACGGCGCCGAACGACTTCGACAGGGCACGGACGGCAATGGCGGGTGTTGGGGCGGGCGAGGTATCCATGGCCCCCATATGGGGGACAAGGGCGGGGCTCGCCAAGGGCGAAATGTGTGGGGGGCGGTCGGTCCATCGCACCGCCGATCAATTCATGCTACCCTTGACGAGTAGTTTTCGGTGGACGACGTCCCACATGTGACGGAACCTTCAACGATGCTGACGAAACGCATGCCGGTCTCCTCGCCTCCCCCGCCGTCGGATGAGCGCCCGTTGGCGCCGGGCCGCGCCCCGGTGGGCGCGCAGGATCGGAGCCGGCTCGTCGAAACGTGGTATGCGGAGAACCGCGAGGGCGTCGATTCCTGGAACGCCTACATTAAGGAGCATGGGCTGCCGTTCGCGGACGATAGCCTGTTCTGATGGCGCGCCTCGACCTCTACCGCCTGCCCAAGCGCAAGGGATTTGCGTTGGATGTGCAGGTTTTCAATATGGAAAAGCTGGGTAGCCGAGTCGTTGTTCCGCTGCTGCCGGCGTCCGATCTCCGGCCCATCAAGCGACTCAATCCGATCTTCATGATCGATGGCGAGGCATACGTGATGGTGACGCAAGCCATTACCACGGTTCCCACCGAGAGGCTCGGCCCAGTCGTCGGCGCGTTGTCCCAGACCGAGGAAACTACCGTCATCGGCGCCCTCGACTACCTTCTGTCCCATTCGTCCTAGGCAGCAGCCGACACCACGTCGAGTCAAACGCCCCCATCGTCGCGGCGCCCCCTCTCCTCTGCCCCCCAGACCCCAGCCATTTCCTATTGCCAGCCGGCCCGGCAACTGGAACGATGCCTTGTATCAAGGAAACGGGATCGCCCAGGCAAACCGGGCTCCAGATCTGGAGGGCTTGATGACCGGCAAGACGCTTTCCTCTCCCCGGGCCGCCGCCCTGGTCGGCCCCTTCGCCAGCGGCAAGACCACCCTGCTCGAGGCCCTGCTGCTGCGCAGCGGCGCCATTGCCCGCCAGGGGCGAATCAAGGACGGCTCGACCGTCGGCGATTCCAGCCCCGAGGCCCGCGCCCGCCAGATGAGCGTCGAGCCCACCGTGGTCGCCACCGATTATCTCGGCGAGCGCTGGACGCTGATCGACTGCCCCGGCTCGGTCGAGTTCCAGCAGGACGCCTACAACACCCTGACCGTGGTCGACGCCGCCATCGTCGTCTGCGAACCCGACCCCGCCCGCGCGGTGATGGTGGCGCCGCTGTTGAAATTCCTCGACGAGCGGTCGATCCCCCACCTGCTGTTCATCAACAAGGTCGATACCGCCGGGACCCGCCTGCGCGAAACCCTCGAAGCCCTGCAGGCGATTTCCGAGCGCCCGCTGGTGCTGCGCGAGATCCCCATCCGCGAAGGCGACCAGGTGGTCGGCTTCGTCGATCTGGTCAGCGAGCGCGCCTACCGCTACCAGCCCGGCCAGACCTCGGACCTGATCAAGATCCCCGAGGCGCTGAAGGACGAGGAACGCCAGGCCCGCCAGGAGATGCTCGAAAAGCTGGCCGATTACGACGACCATCTGCTCGAAGAACTGCTCGAAGACGTGTCGCCGCCCACCGACGAGGTCTACGGCGACCTGTCCAAGGATCTGTCCGAGGACCTGATCGTGCCGGTGTTCTTCGGCAGCGCCGAGGCCGACGGCGGCATCACCCGGCTGTGGAAGGCGCTGCGTCACGAGGCCCCCGGGCCGGAGGAAACCGCCCGGCGCCTGGGCTTCGCCGCCGAGGGCGGCCCCGCCGCCCGGGTGTTCAAGACCGTTCACGCCGCCCATACCGGCAAGCTGTCCTTCGCCCGCATCCTGCGCGGCGAGTTCACCGACAGCCAGGCCATCGACGGCACCCGTCTCGCCGGCCTCTATGCCCCCGGCACCGCCGTCGTCGCCAAGACGGCCAAGGCCGGGCCCGGCGACGTCGTCGCCTTCGGCCGTCTCGACACCATCGCCACCGGGGCGGTGATCGGCGGCGCCGACGACACGCTGGCCCCGTGGCCGCCCGTGCTCGAACCGCTGTTCGGCCTCGCCTTGCAGGCGGAAAAGAAGGGCGACGACGTCAAGCTGTCCGGCGCGGTGTCCAAGCTGTGCGAAGAGGATGCCTCCTACCGCCTGGAACTCAACGAATTCTCCGAGCTGGTGCTGTGGGGCCAGGGCGAAATCCACCTGATGGTGGCCATCGAACGCCTCGACCACCGCTTCAACCTCAAGGTCGTCACCGCCAAGCCGACCATTCCCTACAAGGAAACCATCAAGGCCGCCACCAGCGTCCACGGTCGGCACAAGAAGCAGTCGGGCGGCCACGGCCAGTTCGGCGATTGCCACCTCGACATCGCCCCGCTGCCCCGCGGCTCCGGCTTCGTGTTCGTCGACAGGATCGTCGGCGGGGCGATTCCCAAGCAATACATTCCCGCCGTCGAGGAAGGAGTCCGCGACTTCCTGGCCCGCGGGGCGCTGGGCTTCCCGGTGGTCGATCTGCAGGCGACGCTGACCATGGGCAGCTTCCACTCGGTCGACAGCTCGGACATGGCCTTCAAGACCGCAGCGCGGATCGCCATGACCGAGGGCCTGCCGAAATGCGAGCCGGTGCTGCTGGAGCCGATCCTCAAGGTCGAGATCTCGGTGCCCTCCGAGGCCACCGCCAAGGCACAGCGCATCGTCACCGGGCGGCGCGGCCAGATCCTCGGCTACGACGCCAAGCCCGGCTGGCCGGGCTGGGACACGGTGGCCGCCTACCTGCCGCAGGCGGAGATGAGCGACCTGATCGTCGAGCTGCGCTCGCTGACCATGGGCGTCGGCACCTTCTCGTGGGCCTTCGACCACCTCCAGGAACTGACCGGCCGCACCGCCGACAAGGTGGTGGAAACGCGCAAGGCGGCGCTGGAGCAGGGCTGAGTTACGCCCAATGCGGTTCAGTTAAGAGGTAAGTGCATTCGTCCCAACGAGTTGGCGTCATGCCCGGACGTGTTCCGGGCATCCACGCC
>JACRFY010000060.1 GCA_016212565.1 Magnetospirillum sp.
ATCTCGCCGCCGGCCTGCCGCGCTCCAATCGCGTCGATCCCAGGCGGTTGAATGGACGTGACCGGGACCGGCTGAAGTCCGCCTTCAAATCCATCAATGCACTCAACTGGCTGCTGCAGAACGCGCTCTCGTCGGTGTGATGCCGCCGAGCCACTGACGTGACTCGGCTATCGGCCCCTCGCCGGGCGCTCGCGTCCGCTCGCTTGGCCGCCGCCTCAATGGCGGCTTGATACCGGCGAACGGGTCAGTTCGAGCGTTCGTCGGTGTGATGCCGACGAGCCGCCGACGCGAATGGCATCGCACCGGGCGGGCGCGCCCGGCCGCACCAACGGGAGTGGCCCGTCCGTCCCACCGAAAAAAAACCCGACCGAAGCCGGGGTTTAAGTATGTGTGGAGTCGAAGTGCGTTTCCGCAAAACACCACCGATGCGGCCGAGCGAACCTTCCCGGCGAATCGACTGGTAACATATACGAAAAATATACACCCGATCTGCGGGCGGTCAACCAAAATAAAATATAACAATTGAGGAAAGTAAACCGTATATCACCCAGGCATAGGCACAAGCATAACCCTTCGACTGATTGCGGCAGCCGCAGAGGCGGAGCGACCGCTCCCCGGTCGATTCGTTCGAAACGACCGGGGAGGGCTTCACACTAGGCCCGCTTCAGGTTGGGGTAGCGGACATCCTCGATCAGGTGCTGGATCTCCTCGGACGGAGCCTTGGTGACCATGCTGACCAGGACGATGACCACGAAGCCCAGCGGGATGCCGAAAATGCCCGCCGAGATCGGGTTGATGTCCCACCACAACTCGGCCGGAACCGCGCGCGGGATGCCGAGGAACATCTCGCGCAACCAGGGCTGGGTCGTGGCCATGTAATAGAAGGTAATGCCGACGCCGGCCGCCATCCCGAGGGTGGCGGCGATGCCGGTGGCACGCTTCCAGAAGATGCCAAGCGTCAGGGCCGGGAAGAATCCGGCTGCCGCCAACGAGAAGGCTGCGGACACCAGGAACAGGATGTCGGCGGGCTTCTGTGCCGCCACCAGGGCCGCCAGAACGGCGACGACCAGCAGCAGGGTCTTGGACAGCATGACGCGGCGGGCCACCGGCGCGTTGGGATCGATCATCTTGTAATAGAGATCGTGCGACAACGCGTTGGCGATGGTCAGCAGCAGGCCGTCGGCGGTGGAGAGCGCGGCGGCGAGACCGCCGGCAGCCACCAGACCGGAGACCACATAAGGCAAGCCGGCGATTTCCGGGGTGGCAAGCACCACGATGTCGCCGCCGATGGCGATTTCGGCTCGTTGCACGATGCCGTCGGCGTTTATGTCGGCCAACGACAGCAGTGATGGATCCACCGCCTGCCAGTTGGCGACCCAGGCAGGCAAGGCGGTGAACGCCGTTCCGACCAGGTCATGATAGACCACGTACTTCACCAGCACCGCCAGGGCGGGAGCGGAGAAGTACAGCAGGAAGATGAAGAACAGCGACCACGTCACCGAAGCCCGGGCGTCCTTCACCGACGGCGTGGTGTAGTAACGCATCAGGATATGCGGCAACGCTGCGGTGCCGACCATCAAACAGAGAATCAGTGCCAGGAAGTTCTTCTTGGCAATGGTTCGAGCCGCTTCGTCCTTTGCCGCGAACGCTTCGCCATGGGCGGCGATCGGGGCGGCACGGGCGGCCAACGCGGCTTCCTTGCTCCAGGCGGCCTTGGCGGCGACCTCGTCCTTGGGGAACTTGGCGATGGCGTCTTCGGCCGTCTTGATCGCCGCGGCGTCGTTGTTCGACTTGGCGGTCGCCAGATTGGCCTCGAGAGCGGCCTTGCCGGTGGCCATGGATGCCGGAATGTCCTTCAACAGCGCCTTGGCGTCGTCGGACCGCGCCTTGAAGATGCCGCGGACCTCAAGCTCCTTGGGGTCGGCGTTGAGCTTGATCTCGAGCTCGGTCACCTTCTGCAACTGCATGCCGTACACCGCCTGCGGGATCGGAATGCCGGTCTGCTTGACGCTCAGCCAGATCAGCGGGGTCATATAGGCGATGATCAGGATGATGTACTGGGCCACCTGCGTCCAGGTGACGGCACGCATGCCGCCCAGGAACGAGCAGACCAGGATGCCGCCCAGACCGACGAAGATGCCCAGCGTGAAGTCCACGCCGGAAAGCCGGGTGGTAATCAAGCCGACGCCGTAGATCTGCGCCACCACATAGGTGAACGAGCACAGAATGGCAATCACGATGCCGACGAAACGCGGGGCGTGGCCGCCGTAGCGGGCGCCGAGGAAGTCGGGGATGGTGAACTGACCGAACTTGCGCAGGTAGGGGGCGAGGAACAGCGCCACCAGACAGTAGCCGCCGGTCCAGCCCATGATGAAGGCCAGGCCGGAATAGCCGGTCAGGTAGAGCGTGCCGGCCATACCGATGAACGACGCGGCGCTCATCCAGTCGGCGCCGGTGGCCATGCCGTTGAAGATCGCCGGAACCCGGCGACCGGCGACATAGTATTCGTCGGCGTCGCTGGTGCGGCTCATGATGCCGATGCCGGCGTAGAGCAGCACGGTCAACACCAGGAAGCAGTAGCCGATCCAGGCCTTGGGCAGCCCCATGGCCTCGGCGATCGCCAGCAGGATCACAAAGCCGAGGAAGCCACCGGTGTAGAAAGCATAGACCTTGGTAAGCTGGCTGGTGAACCCCTTGATGGATTGGGTGTTCCCCACCGGCGGGGGAGTGTCAGTGATCATCGCCATCAGTCTTCTCCCTCATCGACGCCATATTCCATGTCCAGCCGGTTCATGTATCTGGCGTAATACCAGATGATCCAGACATAGATGACCAGGGCGCCCTGAGCACCCATGTAGAAGCTGAAGGGCCATCCGAAGAAGTTGAAGCTGAGTTCGCGGGCGAACCAGCTGACGACGAAGGTCACGACGAACCAGACTGCCAGCAATATGCTGGTTATCCTTAGGTTCTTTGACCAGTACTCCTTGTGACGCTCTGTGAGTTTCATTGTTCCTCCCGACGGATTTGATTCCCCGAATCTTCGGTCGTTCGTTGATTAAAAGGGAAGCTTCACACCCGAGTTAATTCCCGTCTCCTGTTCCAGTTTGAGGGCAACCTTGGGTTCGAATTTGGCGAGCCTGTGGATGACACGCTCCGCCTTGTCGCGTTCGCCCTGCCGGAGATAGGCATGGGCAAGCTGGTACCAGCCGTAGGGGCTCATCGGCTGCAGTTCGGTGTTGCGTTTGAGGGCGGCGACGGCCTCGTCGACCTGGCCGCACTTGAGGAGCGACAGGGCCAAGCCATACCAAGCGCGGTCGAGCTTTTCGTCGAGCCGGATCGCCCGCCGCAACGCTGCGATTGCCTCTTCGTCCTCGCCGATCTCCTGATGCAAGTAGCCGAGATTGAACCAGGACCCTGGCTGCGACGGGTCGAGCTCAAGGGATTGGCGCAGATAGGCAATGGCCTCCCGCGGCCGCCGGAGGCCCGCCAGCGCATGGGCGACCGCCGCCGGAACCTTCGCGTCGGCGGGAGCCATGGCACGCAATCTTTCCCAATATTCGATGGCCATCGCGTCCCGCTTCAGCCACAGGCAGAACACGGCCATGGTGCGGAAGAACCATCGATCGATCGCCTGTCTCATGCCGCCACCTGGTTCAATTCGAGCCGCACGACGATCAGGATCACCCACGCCCAGAACGTCAGAATGAAGGCCACGACCGGAACATGGCGGTCGGCGACCTTGGCCGGCGTGATGTAGCGCACGGCCTTCACCACCGGCGACGTGAGGAAGCGCATCACCGCGTATACGGGGTTTCTCTCATGCCGGCCGAAGCTCAGCGCATAGACCAGGAATTGGCCGATCAGCAGGAGGCCCACGAACTTCACGAATTCATGAATCAGGGTCAGCGCAAAGGCCATTCCACTCCCCTTCCTTACACTGATCGATTCCAGTTCTGCCCAACCGTCCAGTTGCTGCGGCTGCAGCAGTGCGGTCGTATATTAGAACTGTATACGGCACGCGCAACAGGATAAATGCAGCGTATACAACGAGACGAGATTAGACAAGGGGCTTCGGTGCTTCCAGGTTTTGCCCGTTACACGTCAACCTATCCCGACAACTTGCAATCGCCGGGATCGTGTCCCTGGGATTGGCGCGAGAGTGGACATTGCGCCGCCGCCGCCGAAGCGCAGCTGCAAGCCGGCCGTTCATCCGATCGCGTCTGCAACAGCATAATGCATCGATTTCCCACGAGAGGAAAAGCGGAGGTTACGGGAACGGAACTGTAGGGATGTGCGGCCTGTATCATGCCGTCCGGGCATCGGCTGGACAGGACGCAACGCTGTCCTCCCCTGCCGCCCGGCAGGCCATCGCACCGAGCGCGGCCACCGCTTTTTCGACGCGTGGCGACCAGGTCGACGCGCTCAGCCTGACGCAGTTGCGGTAGTCGCCCCCGACCGTGAACAGGGGTCCCGGCGCGACGGCAATACCGTGCTTCAGCGCCTCCGCGTGCAGCTTAAGGGCATCGACGCGGTCGGGCATTTCGACCCACAACACCGACCCGCCGGCCGGCAGGCTGACCCGCGTCGCCGGGGGAAAATGCCGCGCCACGGCGGAGCGAAGCTGCGCCATTTGGACGTGGTAGGTGCGGCGCAGCGAGCGCAGGTGGCGGTCGTATCCGCCCGTCGCGAGGAATTCGGCGACCGCCAGTTGGGTCGGCGACGGCGTGGCGATGTTGGTCAGCGCCTTGAGGGCTTCGATTTCGGCCTGGAAGCGCCCGGCGACGATCCACCCGACCCGGTATCCCGGCGCCAGGGTCTTGGAGACCGACGCGCACTGCAGCACCAAGCCGGCACGATCGAATGCCTTGGCCGAAGCCGGTCGGCTGCCGGAGAACCCCAGGTCGCCGTAGACGTCATCCTCGATCAGGGGAATCCCGTCCGCGGCCAGCAACTCCACCAGCCGCTGCTTATTGCGGTCGGGCATGACGCAGCCCAATGGATTGTCAAAATTGGTGATGGCGACCACGGCCCTCACCGGAGCGTGACGCAGGGCGAAGCGCAGGACGTCGATGTCGAGCCCCTCGCGCGGGTCGGTGGGGATTTCCACGACCTTGAGACCCAGATGCTGAATGGCATTGAGGAAGGTGTAATAGACCGGTGAGCCGATCGCCACCGCGTCACCCGGGCGGCAGACCGCCCGCAAGGCCAGGGACACCGCCTCGACGCACCCGCAGGTCACGGTAATCTCTTCGGGCGCCACCGAACATCCCGCGGTCAAAAGTCGCCGGGAGATCTGCTGCCGCAGGTGTTTGTTGCCTCGCGGCGAGCCGTAAGAGGCGCTCTCCACCGGATGCCTCCTCGCCTCGGCGGCCAGCAGGGCATTGAGTTTGCGATAGGGGAGCAGGGCGGTGTTGGGCGCTCCGGTGGCCAAGGGAACCAGAGCGGGATCGGACAGGCGGCGGATGATGGCCATCGCATCGTCGCCGATCGTTACCTCCCTGGCCGAGATGTCCTCCCTGGCATCCGGGCGCCGCGCCCCGAGAGCCGCGACCTCGAACGGCAGGACGTAGAAACCCGATTGCGGCCTGGCCTCCACCAGGCGCAGGTCCTCCAGGCGGGCGTAGGCGGCGGCGACGGTATTGACGCTGACCCGCAGCCGATCGCTCATCGCCCGGATCGAGGGAATGCGCTCGCCGCAGCGGAACGATCCTCCCTTGATCATGTGGGCGATTCTGTCGACGACGTCCTCGTAAAGATGCGGTTTGCCGTCCCTACGGCGACGCTGCAACGGCATGGGTCACGCCCTCCCGGCCGCAATTGTGCACCGCTCGTTCCTTCGGGGACAGACCCAATTCCACCCACGGCGGAGGGGTACAATTCGCCTCCCGGCGCCAACTGTCTCCCCCGACTATTCCTTGGCTGCGCCTTTCCCGTCCGGCCGGGGGCCGCCATGCTGTTTCCGATCCGGCAACCAGAGAAAGGGGAATCGGGATGTTCCGGGCAACCGTCGAAAACCACGGCGACTCGCGCTATGTCGCCACCACCGGCACGTCGGCCTTCGTCATCGACACCCAGGGTCGGGGACCGCATCCTTTGGAGGCCCTGTTGGCCAGCCAGGCGGCCTGCATCGCCCACCACGTCGTCGCTTGGCTGCGCGACCAGGGCATGGACAACCCCGGCTTCACCATTGCGGCGTCGGCTGAGCTGAACGGCGACAAGTCGCGCATCGGCGCCATGGCGATCACTGCCGGCCTGGACCGGTTGGTGCCGGACGCGGTGCAGCGCGCCCAGCTTCACGCCTTCGTGCAACGCTGCCCGATCTACCGGACGCTGAGCGACGCCTGCCCCGTCACCCTGTCGTTTCAGGAGTGAGCGCCGTGGACCACGACCTGCCCGGATACACCTTCGGCGATCCCTCGCTGCCGCGCTCGCCCGTGACGATGGAGGAACTGGCGCGTCTGAAACTGACGGCCGGCCTGACCGATCAAGACCTGGCGGCGCTCCGCCGCGCCGGCCGGGTCTTGTCCGACCGCGCCGACGCGGTGGTCGATTCCTGGCGCCAAGCGATCGCCTCCGTCCCCCATCTCGTCGCCGCCTACGCCTCGGCGGAGGGTGTGGTCGACGACCGCTACCGGGCCAGGGTCAGGGAGCGGTTCAAGCGCTGGATCGAGGATCTGTGTTTCCGCCCGTGGGACCAGGCTTGGCTCGACTACCAGCACGAGATCGGCGCCCGCCATTCGCATCTGGCAAAGAACAAGGCGGATGCCGCGGCGGCGGTTCCCCACATCCCGCTACGCCACCTCATCGCCTTCGCCGCGGTGATCAACCAGCGGGTCAGGCCCTTTCTTGCCGAAAGCGGGGCATCGGCGGACGAGGTCGAGGGCATGCTCGACGCCTGGTGCAAGGCGACGCTGCTGTCCGTCACCCTATGGACCCGCCCCTATGTGGCCGAGGTGGTTTGGTAATCCCGGCGGCTTGGCGCTTTCGAAAGCGAACGGGGATGGCCGGCGGTCGACACGGCGGTGGCGCAACGCTGCCCCGCCCTTAGGATCTACGCCAAAACAACCGCACGATCCGGCTTTCGGGGTGAGATGGTGTAGTTCCACTCTGGATGGAAGTCGCAGCCGTTGATGGCGATTGCGTCCATCTCGGCGTCGGTGACCTTGAGGCCCTTGGGATA
>JACRFY010000066.1 GCA_016212565.1 Magnetospirillum sp.
CGGTGGCACCATGCGAGACGGCGTCGGCGCCGACCTGGTTGGCGATCTCGATCTGGCGCTTGGCGATCAGCGGTCGGGCGATCGAGGTGCCGAGCAGGTAGACCCCCTCGTACAGCGCGTTGGCGCGGAACATCGGGAAGACGAAGTCGCGGACGAATTCCTCGCGCAGGTCGTCGATGAAGATGTTCTCGTCCTTGATGCCCATCATCTGAGCCTTCTTGCGCGCCGGCTCCAGCTCCTCGCCCTGGCCGAGATCGGCGGTGAAGGTCACCACCTCGCACGCATAGGTGTCCTGCAGCCAGCGCAGGATGATCGAAGTGTCGAGGCCACCGGAATAGGCCAGCACCACCTTCTTGACGTCGCCTTTCTTCATGGCCTCTCGTCCTTCGTCGGATGTGAAATCGCGGGGGCGGAGTATAGGCGGAATGGGCCGGGCATCAACCCCCTTCCCCTGGGAGCCAAAGCGCGCCAAAGTCATCGGTGCGGGAGGAGGCCATGGACGACGCGGACCTGAAGAAGACCTTCGAGCTGGCCGAGCGGACCTTCGGGTCGCACGGCGTGGGGTCCACCTCTTCGCCGCTGCCCGCCGCTGCCGACGGCGAGGGGGTCGGCGAGCGCCTGCGCGGCATGCTGTGGCGGCTGGGCGGACGCAGGCTGCCGCGCAGCGCCGGCCCGATCACCCAGCACCTCGCCTCGCTGCTGGAAGGGACCGAGCGCGAATTGGCCGGCGAACGCGAACGCCATGCCTTCGACGTCTCCGCCGTCCGCGAGCAGGCCAACGCCGAGCTTCGGTCGGTTCGCGAGCAGGCGGCCGCCGAGATGGCCGCCGTTCTCCAGCGCCACGCCGCCGAACTGGCGGCGGTGCGCGAGGGCCAGGAGCGGCTGAAGGCCGAGCTCGACGCCACCTTGGGGCGCGAGCAGGCCGATGCCCGCCAGCGTCACATCGCCGAGTTCGCCCGCCTGCGTCAGGATCATGCCGAGGAGATCGGCCGTCTCGCCCAGGCCGCCGAGGTTGAACGGGCCCGCGCCGCCGCCCGCATCGCCGAGCTGGAGGCCGAGGTCGGGCGCCGCGCCGTCGCCGAGACTCACCGCAGCCGCACCGATCAGCAGTCGGCGCAGCTGCGCGACGAGATGGTGCGCGACACCACCCGGCTGCGCGAAGGCCACCAGCAGGAGCTGGCCCGGGCCTTTTCGCGCATTTCGCAATTGGAGGGCGAACTGGCGCGTCTCGGCTCGGTCGACGATGCGCTGCGGATGCGCCAGGGGCTCGAACGCGATCTGGTCCGCGCCGGGATGCGGATCGCCGAGCTGGAGACGGCCCTGAAGGCCAGCGGCAGCGGCGGCGAACGGGCGCACGCCGACGAGCGGCGCCTGCGCGAGGAGATGGCCCGCGACGCCGCCCGCCAGCGCGACAGCCACCAGCGCGAACTGGCGCGGGCGTTGTCGCGCATCGGCGACCTGGAGGGCGAGTTGGCCCGGCGACCGGCCTCGGGCGACGGCGGATGGGAAGAGCGGGCCTCGCGGGCCGAGGCCGATCTGCGGATGGCCGAAAATAAGATCGAGCTGTTGAAGGACGCTCTCGACGCCGCCCGGGCCCGGGTCTCCGCCGCGGCCGCCCGGACGCCGGCTCCCGTCGCACCGCCGGTGGCCGACGGACGCTTTCGCGAGGCCAAGCGCGCCTTTGCCCGCCTGTTCCATCCCGACCAGGGCGGACGCGGCGTGGCCGAGCGCGAGAAGCTGTTCCTCGACTTTTGGCCGGTGTTGGAGCGCATCGAACGGGGCGAGGGATAATATCCCTCATGCCATAGCATAGCATGACGAATGGCCGGGGGTGCATTAGGTTCATCGCTGGGGGTCGTCGGATTTCTCCACCGGAGCCAAATGATGAACAGTGAAATCGATACCGCCTTGGAACAGTGGGTGGCCGCCAAGGCGATCCTGGTCGTCGAGGACGTCACCTCGGCGCGAATGCTGATTTCCGGGCTGCTGCGCAGCGTCGGCGCCGTCAATGTCCTGATCGCCAACGACGGCACCGATGCCCTGGCCAAGCTGAAGGCCAAGGGATTCGTGCCCGACATCATCTTCTGCGACTGGGTGATGCCCGAGATGGACGGCCTGGCCTTGCTGAAGGAGATCAAGAAGGACTACGCCGCCGCCAAGTTCATCATGCTGACCGCCAAGACCGACCGCGAGGACGTGCTCGAAGCCAAGCATGCCGGCGTCGACGGCTATATCGGCAAGCCCTTCACCCGCAAGGCGCTGGTCGAGGCCCTGACCCGGATGATGGTCCCGGCGGCATGACGGCATCGACACGCTGATCCGCCACATCCGCGTCATCGACGGGGCGTACAAGGATTGCCTGCCGATGGCGTGACGGGCTGGCGCGGGGATCGGACAAGCCGCCCACCGGCCTTACCGACCCGCGAGGTATGAAACGGGGCGGCTTCAGCGCCCATTGAGGGCGCGGCCAAGCGAGCGGAGCGAGCGCCCGGCGAGGGCTTGTTTCTTTCGAGGAGGGCCATGCTTACCGTCATCGCCGCGTTGCTGCCGATCTTCCTGCTGATCGCGCTGGGCTGGGGCTTGCGCCACGGCGAGGTTCTCGACCCGGCGTTCTGGATTCCGGCCGAGAAGCTGACCTACTTCATCCTCTTTCCCGCCCTGCTGCTGACCAACCTCGCCGAGGCGCGGCTGGGCAATCTGCCGGTGGCCGCGCTGGCGTCGGCGCAGGCGCTGGGCATCGTGGCGATGGCGGCGTTGGCGGTCTCGGCCCGGGGGATGCTGCGCCGGCCGCCGTTCCGTCTCGACGGGCCGGCCTTCACCTCGGTGTTCCAGGGGGTGGTGCGGCCCAACACCTATGTCGGCCTCGCCGCCGCCGCCGGGCTGTGGGGAGCCCCGGGGGTGACGCTGACCGCCATCTGCGTCGCGGTGGCGGTGCCGCTGGTCAACCTGCTGTCGGTGGTCGCCGTGGTGCGCTGGGCGGTGGACAAGGGCCGCACGCCGCCGCGGTGGTCTGCGACGCTGCTGCCGGTGATGCGCAATCCGCTGATCGCCGCCTGCCTGGGTGGGATCGCCCTCAACGCATCGGGCATCGGCCTGCCGCCGGTGATCGGGCCGCTGCTGAAGATCCTTGCCCAGGCGTCGCTGCCGCTCGGCCTGCTGGCGGTGGGCGCCGGGCTCGATCTCCGCGCCAGTGCCGCCGCCGGGCCGGCGGTGGCGCTGACCGCAACGGTCAAGCTGGTGCTGCTGCCGGCGCTGGTGGCGGTGGCCGGGCGAGTCCTGGGGCTGGACGGGCTGCCGCTGACGGTGTGCGCGGTTTATGCCGGCCTGCCGGCGGCGCCCAACGCCTACATCCTCGCCCGCCAACTGGGCGGAGATTTCCGTCTGATGGCGGCGATCATCACCGCCACCACCGTGGCGGCCATCGCCAGCCTGCCGCTGCTCGTGGCGGTGGCCGATCGATAATCTGGAACGGGTCGAATTGCGCGGCTGGGCGGCCTTGTCTATGCTCTGCCCATGCGCCCGCTTCCGCTTTCCGACCTGATGACCCGCTCGGTCGTTACGGTGCCGCCCGGCACCACGATGGCCGAAGCGTTGCGGCTGATGAGCGAGCGGCGCATTTCCTGCCTGGTGGTGGCCGAGGCGGGGCGGGCGGCCGGCATCGTCACCGAGCGCGACGTGGTCAAGCGCTTCGTCGGCCTCGACGGCCATCTCGACCAGCCGGTGACGGCGATCATGACCGCGGCGCCGATGACGGTGCCCGAGACCACCGATCATTTCGAAGCCTTCAAGCTGATGAAGGCCAACGGCTTCCGCCATCTGGTGGTGGCGACCGTCGACGGCGCCATCGCCGGGGTGGTCACCGAGACCGATTTCATCCGCCATCTCGGCATCGACTTCTATCTGCGGCCCAAGGACGTGCTGTCGGTGATGGCACCGGCCATCTCCATCGATGGCGCCGCGCCGCTGGGCGACGCCATCGCCCTGCTGGGCCGCCATGGCGCCTTCTGCGTGTTCGTCGAGGAGCAGGGCCGCGCCGTCGGCATCCTCACCGAACGCGACATCGTCCGCTTGCTGCAAGCCGACGAGCACTCGACGCGGGTCGGCGCGGCGATGAGCGCGCCGCTGGAAACCGTCACCGCCGGCAGTTCGCTGCTCGATGCCTCGGAGATCCTCCGCCGGCGCGGTTTCCGCCATCTGGCGGTGGTCGACGATTGCGGCCGGGCCATCGGCGTCGTCGGCGAGCACGAGATCGTCAAGGGGTTGGAGAGCGAGTATGTCGTCCATCTCGAACACATCCTCGCCGAGAAGGAGGCGGCCCTCGAACAGCTTCGCCAGACCCACGAGGCCCTGAGCCGGCAGTCGCAGGCCCTGGCCGAGGCGGTGGCGGCTCTGACCACCACCCACGAGGATCTCAGCGAGATGGCCCGCGTCGCCGTCCACGACCTTCAGGAGCCGACCCGGGTGGTGGTCGGCTTCTCGCAAATGCTGCTCAAGCGCCACGGCGACCAGTTGGGGCCCGAGGTGCAGGACCTGCTGCAATACGTCATCGACGGCACGCTGCGCATGAGCCGCCAGGTCCACGACCTGTCCGCCTACGCCTTGGCCGCCGTCGCCGGCACCCATGCCGAGCCGGTGGATGCCGGCGAAATCGCCCGCACCGCCGTCGCCAGCATGGGCGAGGAGATCGGCAACCTCGGGGCCGTGGTCGACATCGGCGTCTTGCCGGCGGTGCGGATGCAGCGGCCGGCGTTGCTGCTGCTGTTCGAGCACCTGATCGCCAATGCGCTGCGCTACCGCCACCCCGAGGCGCCGCCGGAGATCCGCATTCGCGGCGAAGAGCAGGCGGAGGGGGTGCTGTTGTGGGTGGGCGACAACGGCATCGGCATCGACCCGGTCTACCACGAGCGGATCTTCGGCCTCTTCACCCGCCTGGCGCCCTCGTCGAAGGATGCCACCGGCGCCGGGCTGGCGATCTGCCGGCGCGTCGTCGCCGCGGTGGGCGGCCGCATCTGGGTGCAGTCGAGCCCCGGCGACGGCAGCACCTTCTTCATCTCGCTGCCCCGGGGGCGGTGAGCTAACAGGGTGCGGAAAAACGCCTTTTTGATTGTCATTCCCGCGAAGGCGCATTGGCGCTGACCAAGCATGTTCTTCACCACCAAGACGCCAAGACGGCACCAAGACACCAAGGGGGTGTTGGGTCGTCCGCGCCTTGGCGCCTTGGCGATGCCGCCGAAGGCGGCCTTGGTGTCTTGGCGGTGAATCGTTCCCCCTCTGTCCGCCCACGCGTTTCGTCATCGCCCTTAGGATCTACGCCAAAACAACCGCACGATCCGGCTTTCGGGGTGAGATGGTGTAGTTCCACTCTGGATGGAAGTCGCAGCCGTTGATGGCGATTGCGTCCATCTCGGCGTCGGTGACCTTGAGGCCCTTGGGATA
>JACRFY010000067.1 GCA_016212565.1 Magnetospirillum sp.
AAAGGCAGAAGCGTCCGGCAAGCCCAATTTGCAGGCAGGACCGGCGACTAGAGCGGCGTGCGCCAGATCTGGCGCACGCCGCGACCTGCGGCCCCGGAGGCCGCGGCCCAGGGCGCGGCCGCGCCCGCCCGGCGAGGGCAATAAATACAAGGGGAGAGCGTGATGCACACTCCGGGCATCACGCTCTAGCCCAGCAGCTCGGCGGCTTCGATCACCTTGTTGGCGATGTCGATCAGGCGGAGCTTCTGGTCCATGGCCATGCGCCGCATCAGCCGGTAGGCGTCGTCTTCCTCGACGTTGCGACGCTTCATCAGGATGCCCTTGGCCTTCTCGATCAGCTTGCGTTCGGCGAGGGTCGCCCGCGCCTTGTCCAGTTCGCTGCGCAGCTGCTGGAAGCGGGCGAAATGGGCGATGGCGACGTCGACCACCGCCCGCACGCGCTCGGGTTTGAGCCCGTCGACGATATAGGCGGCCACGCCGGCCTCGACGGCGGCGCGGATGGTCTCGGGTTTGCCGTCCTGGGCGAACATCACCACCGGCCGGCTCTGCTCCTGGCTGACGCGGCGCATGTCTTCGAGGGTGTCGCGGTCGGGGCTGTCGGTATCGACGATGATGACGTCGGCGGCCAGCTCGCCCACCTTGGCGTAGAGGCCGGCACCGGTGGGAAACACGCCGGCAACGACGAAGCCCTGGGCTTCCAGGGCGCCCTTGACGGAGGAGGCGCGTTCGCGCTCATCATCGACGACAATCACTCGGAGCGACATGACCGATCCCTGGCAGCGACGCCCCTGCACCTACGCATGAACCGTGCCATCGCCGTTTTGCCCCCCGTCCCGCACAGCGGACCCCACCCAGCCCTTTGCATTGTCCGTCATCCCCGCGAAGGCGGGGATCCATGGTCGGGACGGATGACACGGAAGGCCGAAGATCACGCCCGCGGACGCCTGGATCCCCGCCTTCGCGGGGATGACGACCTTGTTTGTGAGACCGCATTCCGTCACCCGATGACCCTGGGTG
The DNA here is from genome assembly GCA_016212565.1 of Magnetospirillum sp. Classification (GTDB taxonomy): domain Bacteria; phylum Pseudomonadota; class Alphaproteobacteria; order Rhodospirillales; family Magnetospirillaceae; genus JACRFY01. Next base: position 1,018 of record JACRFY010000067.1, read on the forward strand.
TCGTCGGAAGGGTGAAGCGGAAGGTGCTGCCCACCCCGGGCTCGGACTCGACCCAGATGCGGCCGCCGTGGTTCTCGACGATCCGCTGGCACACCGCCAAGCCGATGCCGGACCCCTCGTATTCCGTGCTGGTATGCAGCCGCCGGAAGATCTTGAACACCTCGGCGAAGTATTCCGGGGCGATGCCGATCCCGTTGTCCTTGACCGCCACCCGCCATTCGCCCGAGCGGCGCTGCCACTCGATCGCCACCAGCGGGGTCCGCTCGGGGTGGCGATACTTGACGGCGTTGGCGATCAGATTCTGGAACAGCCGCACCAGTTCGGCGCGGTTGCCGGCGACGACCGCCGGAGCGGTGGCGATGTCCACCGTGGCGGCGGCCTCGTCGATGGCCATCGCCAGGCTGCGGCAGGCGTCGTCGGCGATCTCGGCAAGGGTGACGGCTTCGGTCATCGCACCGTGCCGCCCGACCCGCGAGTACTCCAGCAGGTCGAGGATCAGCCGGTCCATCCGGATCGCCCCGTCGCGGGCAAAACCAAGGAACTCCCGGCACTCCGCGTCCAGCGTGCCGGCGAGGCGGCGCTCGATCAGGGCGAGGTAGCTGCTGACCATGCGCAGCGGCTGGCGCAGGTCGTGGGAGGCGACATAGGCGAACTGTTCGAGGTCGGCGTTGGAGCGCCGCAATTCCTCTTCCAGGCTCCTGCGTGCGGTGATGTCCTGGGCGACGCCCAGGTAGCCGGTGATCCGGCCGTCGCTGGCGCGGACCGGCGTCACCGCCAGGGACACCGTCAGGCGCGAGCCGTCCTTGCGCACGTAGGTCCATTCGCGCAGCTCATGCCCATCCCGTTCCGCCTTCTCGGCGAAGACGCGGAAGCCGTCGACGGGACAGCCGAATTCCGCGCTCAATTCCCGTCCGCGGGACTCGACCTCCTCGGTGGCGTGGAACAGGGCCGGGGTCTGCCGGCCGACGACCTGCCGCTCGTCGTAGCCGAGCATGCGTTGGGCGCCGCGATTGAACAGGGTGATCAGGCCATCGCAATCCGTCGCGATGATCGCCACCTCGGACGCCGCCGCCAGGATGTCCTGGAGTTGCCGGTTGAGCCGGTGGATCGCCTCGTCGGCCAGCCGGCGTCCGGTGACATCGTGGACGATCGAATAAAGCAGGGTGCGCCCTTCCATCTCGACCGGACCGGAATGCACCTCGACATCGCGGATGTCGCCGCCGGCGAGACGGTGGCGGAACAGGAAATGGTTCAAGCCTTCGGTCCTGGCCCTCTCCATCTCGGCCGCCACCGCGTCGCGCGACAGGGTGTTGATGTCGGAGATGCGCATGCTCCTGAGGGTGTCGACCGCGTGGCCGTAATAGGCGCCCGCCGCCAGGTTGGCATCGACGATGGCGCCGTCGGCGGGGTCGATCAGCAGCATCGGCACCTTGGAGCGGGTGAACAGGGTGCGGTAGCGCTCCTCGCTGCGCTGCACTTCGGCCAGGGCGTCCGCCAGGGCCTGGGTCCGCTCCGCCACCAGGGCTTCGAGGTGGTGGCGGTGGCGCTCCAGTTCGGCTTCCGCCGCCTTGCGCCCGGTGATGTCGGTGGAGATGCCGCCGACGCCGTAGAGGACGCCGTGGCCGTCGCGAATGGGGAACTTGATCGACAGGTAGGTGTGAAGGCCGTCGGGCTCGGGATTGCCTTCCTCCAGGGTCATCGGCCGGCCGGAGGCGAACACCGCAAGGTCGTTGGCCCGGTGGATTGCGGCCACCTCCGCCGGGAGGAAGTCCTGCCGGTCCTTGCCGAGGATATCGTGCACCGGGCGGGCGAACAGCGTGCGGCACGCCGCGTTGACCAGCAGACAGCGGCCGTCGCGGTCGAAGGCATAGATGATCGAGGTGCTGGCATCGATCACGTCCTGCAACAGCCGCTGGGTCGCGGTTTCCTCCTGGCGGGCCTGATCGCGCTCGGCGGTGCGTCGCAGAAGCAGGCCGGCCGCGATCCCGAGCGCCGTCGCCACCTCGTCCGCCTCGCGGACGTGGAGCGACGGGATCGGCACCGCGTCTCCGGACCCCAGCGCCAGCGCCGGGGCGGTGAGGGCGCGAACCGAGCGGGCGATCTGGCCGCCCAGCATCCAGGCCAGGCCGAACCCCGTCGCCAGGACGGCCAGCACGGCGAGGCCGACCAAGGCCAGCGAGCGGCGCAGGTCGGCGAACAGGATTTCCTTGGGGATGCCGATGGCGACCGACCAGTTGGCCACCGACGAGTGGGTGAAGGCGCCGAACACCGGGATGCCCTCTACGGTGTTGTTCTCGGAAAGACCTTCCCCGGCGTGGCGCATGCGCTCGATGAGGATCGGCGTTCCCTTCAGCCCGACGAACCGCTCGGGCTCGTGGGTGCGGGCGACGATGGTGCCGGTCGAATCGAAGATGGCGGCGATCCATCCCGGCGGCAGGCGCTGATCGGCGAGGATGCGGCCGAGATGGTCCGACCGCAGCACCGTGGCCAGGGAATAGACCACCGCGCCGCCGCGCCGGACCGGGGTGTCGATGGCCACCACCGGCAGGCCCAGCAGGCCGCCGCGATAGAGGTCCGAGACCACCGGCTGCCCGCTCTCGAACACCCGGCGGACCTGATCGGGATTGCCCCGCCGCGGCAGAGGCGCGCCGAACGGCTGGCGGAGATTGACGCGCTCCTGGGCCGTCGCGTCGGTGAGCACGAAATTGCGTTCGGGAAAGGTCCGCAGGACCTCGCCGGCCTGGGCATGGAAAGCGGCCAGGTCGTCCGCTTGCAGATGCGGCGAGGTCGCCAGCACCTGCACCGCCGCCTGGGCGCTGGCAAGGTCGCGGTCCAGCCCCCGGACCAGGGCGCGCACCGTCTGGATCGCCTGCTGCTCAAGCTGGGCGCGACCGCTCCGGTAGAGGTGGTCGAGCAGCAGCGGAGCCGCCAGCATGCCCGGCAGGAGGCAGGCGGCGACCAGCCATGCCAGCTTGCGGCGGATGGTGGGAAGGGGGGACACCCGGGGCGCCCCGTCCCCGCCGCCGTCATGTGCGCCGTCGCCACCCATGCTGTCCGTCCACTGAGGAATACCGGCGGCCCAGATTAATACGAAAGATTAGGAAAGGCGAGATCGGACCAACGGCGCGCAGGGCAATCGGGTGAAGGACCACAGTCCTTTGCATTGTCCGTCATCCCCGCGAAGGAGCGTGTGAAGGAATCGCTTCGACACCCTTTTTGCCGTCATCCCCGCGAAAGCGCTACGGCATTCACACATTTTGTCCATTTAAATCAAGGAATTGCCGTCATGGCCGGGCTTGACCCGGCCATCCACGTGGTGCCGCTTTCGACAATGATCGTCATGCGGAAAGACGTGGATGCCCGGATCAAGTCCGGGCATGACGATTATTCTGGGGTTGCGGCAAAACCAAATAGAGATGTGTGAACGCCGTAGCGCCTTCGCGGGGATGACGACCATGTTTGTGAGACCGCATTCCTTCACCCGATCACCCTGGCATGGCGCCGCCGCCGACACAGTCTCGCCCGGCCCGCGGTTCCCTTCCCCGGAAGCGAGATTGCCCGCACCGATGCCTCCGCCCACCTGTCCAACCGAGCCGACCGGTGGGAAAGGCAAGGGTCATGCGCATCGCCCAGGTGGCCCCGCTCAATGAAGCGGTACCGCCCATGGCCTATGGCGGCACCGAACGGGTGGTCTCGACGCTGACCGAGGAATTGGTCGCCCTGGGCCACGACGTCACCCTGTTCGCCAGCGCCGATTCGGTCACCGGTGCCCGGCTGGTCGCCTGTTGCCCGCGCGCGCTGCGCCTCGACCCGGGCTGCCACGACCGCACCGTCCACCATGTGCTCGAAATGCAGGCGGTGATCGAGGACGCGACGGGCTTCGACGTCATCCACTTCCACTGCGACTACCTTCATTACCCGTGGGCGCGCACCAGTCCGGTGCCGGTGCTGACCACCCTGCATGGCCGCCAGGACCTGCCCGATCTGCAACCGCTGTATCGCGAGTTCGACGACCTTCCGCTGGCGTCGATCTCCGACGCCCAGCGCCGGCCGATCCCGTGGGCCAACTGGATCGGCACCGTCCACCACGGCCTGCCGCCCACCCTGCTGCCTGTGGGCCGCGGCGACGGCGGCTATCTCGCCTTCCTCGGCCGCTTCTCCGCGGAAAAACGCTTCGACCGCGCGGTGGAGATCGCCCGGCGGATCGGGATCCCGCTGAAGGCGGCGGCCAAGGCCGACGCTCACGACCGCGACTACATCGAGGCGGTGATCCGCCCGCTGCTCGCCGATCCGCTGGTCGAATGGGTGGGCGAGATCGGCGAGGCCGACAAGGCGGCCTTCCTCGGCGGCGCCATCGCCCATCTGTTCCCGGTCGACTGGCCCGAGCCGTTCGGCCTGGTGATGATCGAGGCGATGGCCTGCGGCACGCCCACCATCGCCTGGCCGTGCGGATCGGTCCCCGAGGTGATCGACGAGGAGCTGACCGGCTTCGTCGTCGCGACCATCGACGACGCGGCGGCGGCGGTGGCGCGCATCGTCGCCGGGTTCGACCGCGCCGCCTGCCGCGCCACCTTCGAGCGCCGCTTTACCGCCCGGCGCATGGCCGGAGACTACCTGCGCCTCTATCGCCGGCTGGCGGCGGCACGACAGCCGGGGCTGCGGCCGCTGGCGGGAGGAATCGTATGACCGACATCATTCGCGTCAAAGGCCACGCCTACGTCCTCGCCACCTCGCCGCGGGTGGCGATGCGAACGCTGACCCTGAAGGACGGCGACACCTTTGCCGTCTACGACCGCTACGGCGACACCGGCTCGGTGGGCTCCGGCGAACAGGGCATCTATCACCGCGGCACCCGCATGCTGATGCATCACGAGTTCCATCTCGGCCACCAACGGCCGCTGCTGCTGTCGTCGACGGTGCACGAGCACAACGCCTTCGTCGCCGTCGACCTCACCAACCCCGACATTCCCCTGGCCGGCGAGCGCATCATCCCGCGCGGAACCATCCACGTCTTTCGTTCGCAGTATCTATGGCGGGGCGCGATGTACTGTCGCACCCGCGTCTACAATTACGGCGACATCGAGCTGACCACCGACATCACCTATCTGTACGAGAGCGACTTCGCCGACGTCTTCGAGGTCCGCGGCGTGGTCCGCCGCCGTCGCGGCCGGGCCTGGAGCGAGGTCGAGGACGGGACGGCGGTCCTCAGCTACGAGGGTCTGGACGGCATCCTGCGCCGCACCACCATCGCCTTTTCCGAACGTCCGGCCGAGATGACTCCCGACCATGCCCGCTTCTCGCCGCGGCTGCGGCCGGGGGCCGCCTTCGACCTGTTCCACGTCTGCGCCTTCACCGCAGACCCGCACCGCCCGTCGCCCTCGCCGCTGTCGTTCCAGGACGCCCGCGAAAAGCAGATCGAGCGGCTCGGCGGCCGCCGGATAACCACGGTGATGACCGCCAACGAGCAGTTCAACCACTGGCTCGACCGCTCGACCGCGGATCTGCGCATGCTGGTCACCAACACCCCCGACGGCCCCTATCCCTATGCCGGCGTGCCGTGGTTCTCGACCGTCTTCGGCCGCGACGGCATCATCACCGCGCTGGAATACCTGTGGGTCGACCCCGAGATGGCCAAGGGCGTGCTGTGCACCCTGGCCGCCAACCAGGCCACCACCGAGCGTCCCGACGCCGACGCCGAGCCGGGCAAGATCCTCCACGAGTGGCGCGAAGGCGAGATGGCCAATCTCGGCGAAGTGCCCTACGGCTGCTACTACGGCAGCGCCGATTCGACGCCGCTGTTCCTGATGCTGTCGCACGCCACCTGGCGACGCACCGGCGACCGTGCCCTGGCCGAGTTTCTGTGGCCGCACATGACGGCGGCGCTGGAATGGATCGACCGTTGGGGCGACGTCGACGGCGACGGCTTCGTCGAATACGCCCGCAAGCGTCCCGAAGGGCTGGTCAATCAAGGCTGGAAGGATTCCGAGGATTCGGTCATGCACGCCGACGGCACCCTGGCCGAGGGTCCCATCGCCCTGGCCGAGGTCCAGGGTTACGTCTACGCCGGCAAGCACGGCGTGGCGCAGATGGCCCGCGCCCTGGGTCACGACGACCTGGCCCACCGCCTGGAGGCCGAGGCCGAAACCCTGCGCCAGCGATTCGAGGCGGCCTTCTGGCTCGACGATCTCGGCACCTACGCGCTGGCGCTCGACGGCGCCAAGCGGCCGTGCCGGGTGGAAAGCTCGAATCCCGGCCACCTGCTCTATTGCGGCATCGTCCGTCCCGAGCGGGCGCGATTGGTGGCCGATTCGCTGTTGGGGCCGGACATGTTCTCGGGCTGGGGCGTGCGCACGCTGTCCGAGGGCGAGTGCCGCTACAACCCGATGAGTTATCACAACGGCAGCGTCTGGCCGCACGACAACGCCCTGATCGCCGCCGGGCTGGCCCGCTACGGCATGGCCGAACGGGCGCAGAAGGTGCTGGAGGGCATGTTCGACGCCGCCCTCGCCGTCGACCTCAACCGGTTGCCGGAACTGTTCTGCGGCTTCCCCCGCCAGCCCGGGCAGGGGCCTACCCTGTACCCGGTGGCCTGCATTCCCCAGGCCTGGGCGGCCGGGTCGGCGTTCCTGCTGCTGCAGGCGGTGCTCGGTCTCGAACTGGTGGCCGATCCGCCCACCATCCTGTTCAACCGCCCCGCTCTGCCCGGCTTCCTCGACAAGGTGGAGATCCGCGGGCTGTGCGTCGGCGCGTCGTCGGTGGACGTGATCCTCAACCGCCATCCCCATTCGGTGGGCATCAATGTCCTGCGCCGGCATGGCGAGGTGGAGATCCGCGTCGACATGTAGGAGCGGAGGGGCCAACGGACGGTTGTCGGGTAGTAGGCAACATGCGGATCGGGTGATAACCTCCCGCTTCTGCAACATTTGCCGCCCGTGCCGAAGATGCCCAGCGCTCTGCCTGCCCCGATGACCAAGGCTGCCGAGCCGATCACCGCCGCCGAGTCGATGGTGATGGTGGTGGGGATCGGGACCTTGCTGTACGTCCTCAGCGGCTGGAACTACCTCGCCTACCATACGATGGCCGAGTTGTTCGCGGCGGTGGTCGGCTTCGGCACCTTCACCGTCGCCTGGCACGGCCGCCGGCTGCTGGGCAGCCCCTATCTGATCATGGGCGTGGCGGCGATGGTGGTGGCGGTGATCGACCTGATGCACGCCCTGGCCTTCAAGGGCATGGGCCTGGTGGCCGAGAACGGCGGCAATACCGCCACCCAGTTGTGGATCCTCGGCCGCACCCTCGAATGCGCGGCGCTGCTGTGGGCGGTGGCCCGACCGCACCGCAATCCCGAGGCCATCGTGCCGCTGGCCGTATTCGCCCTGCTGGGGGCGCTTGGGCTGACGAGCATCCTGGCCTGGGACATCTTCCCCGACTGCTTCGTCGACGGCCGCGGGCTGACTCCCTTCAAGATCGCCACCGAGTACGCCGTGATGGCCGGGTACGGAATCGGCGCGATCCTCCTCGCCCGCTATCGGCATCTGTTCGATGCGTCGGTGTTCTGGGCCCTGATGGCGGCCATCGCCTTCCGCATCGCCGCCGAAGGCGCGTTCACCCTCTACGTCACCGTCACCGGGCCGGCCAACTTCGCCGGTCATCTGTTCAAGATCATGGCCACCTGGTTCGTCTACCGCGCTTTGGTGGTCAAGGGCATCGCCCAGCCGCACGCCCTGATGGTCACCACCATCGAAAGCGACCGCCTGTTGACCCGTCAGGTCAAGGAGCACGCCGCCACCCTCGAACGCGTGCTGGCCGAGCAGGCGCGCCTTCAGGCCGATCTGCGCCGGGCACTGAGCGAAGCCCACCACGCCGACGGGGTCAAGATGCGCTTCCTCGCCGCCGCCAGCCACGACCTGCGCCAGCCGTTGCAGGCCCTGCGGCTGTTTCTCGACATCCTCGATGGCCGGTTGCGGGAGGAGCGGGACAAGGCGGTGCTCGGCCAGGCCTTCAGCGCGCTGACCAGCATCGACGACCTGATGCAATCGCTGATGCACCTGTCGCAACTGCAAACCGGCATCGTCGAAGTCAAACGCCGGCGCGTCGCGGTGGCGACCTTGTTCCATCAGTTGGAAGCGGAATGGTCGGGGCCCGCCGAAGCCCGAGGGCTGTGCCTGCGGGTAGCGCAGAGTTCGGCGACGATCGACACCGACCCGGTGCTGCTGCTGCGCATGCTGCGCAATCTGGTGGTCAATGCCATCCGCTACACCCCGAGCGGCGTCATCCTGCTCGGGTGCCGGCGCGAGACCGGTGGCGGAGTGCGCATCGAGGTCCACGATACCGGCCCCGGCATCCCCGAAGCCGAGCGCGAGCGCATCTTCGACGAATTCTACCGCCTGCCCGCCGAGGACGGAAACCGGCCGGAGGGGCTGGGCCTGGGGCTGTCGATCGTGCGTCACACCGCCGCGTTGCTCGGCCATCGCGTCACCATGCGCTCGACCCTGGGAAAAGGGTCCACCTTTGCCGTCGTCATCACCCCCGGAGACGCCGAGCGCGCCCGAATGTCGCCCGGCTGACGCCTTGTTTCCGCCTCACTCCCCTGCCACCGTTCGAGGTATCGCAAGTTTCTTTTGGGGAGGGGTAACATGATCCGTTCGATGCGTTGGCCGGGGCTGTCCGCTTCGGCCGTGGCGTTGCTGCTGGTGGGTTGCGACGGCGCCACCTCCGTCAACCATGCCGTCTCCACGACCGGCGGCACCGCGCCGCAGGCGAAGGCCGCCGTGGCCATGGCCTATCCTGCCCCGCCGCCGGCGACCAGCGCTCAGCGCAGCCGTGCCTTCGTGAGCCCCGAGGCCGGCGCCGACGCCTCGATCTTCCCGACGGAGAAGCCCAACGGCTGGCAGATCACCGCCGAGCAGCCGGTCTCGACCTTCTCGGCCGACGTCGACACCGCCTCCTACGCGGTGGCGCGGCGCTACCTCCGCCAGGGCAGGATACCGCCTGCCGATGCGGTGCGGGTCGAGGAGATGGTCAACTACTTCCCCTATGCCTATGCCGGCCCCGAGGACCGGGCGCAGCCGTTCAAGGCCGGCATCACCGTGCTGCGGACACCGTGGAACGCCGACACCAAGCTGGTCCATGTCGGCCTCAAGGCGTGGGACGTCGCCCGCGAGCAGCGGCCACGCGCCAACGTCACCTTCCTGGTCGACGTTTCCGGGTCGATGGAGGGCAGCGACCGCCTCGACCTGATCAAGCAGGCGCTGATCCGCTTCGCCGACAAGCTACGCCCCGACGACACCGTGTCGCTGGTCACCTATGCCGGCGAGGCCGGCGTGCGGCTGGAGCCGGTCCCCGGCAGCGCGACCGGCAAGTTCATCGCCGCCGTCGAGAGGTTGAAGGCCGAGGGCAGCACCGCCGGCTTCGATGGCCTCACCACCGCCTACCGCCTGGCCGAGCGCCATTTCGACGCCAAGGCCATCAATCGCATCGTCCTGGCCACCGACGGCGACTTCAATGTCGGCGAAGCCAATCCCCGCCGGCTGGAGGAGATGATCGCCGCCAAGCGCAAGACCGGCATCTACCTCACCATCCTCGGCGTCGGCCAGGACAACCTCAACGACGCGCTGGCCCAGCGGCTGGCCCAGGCCGGCAACGGCCAGGCCGCCTATCTCGACTCGGCGCTGGAGGCCGAGAAGGTGCTGGGCGAACAATTCGCCTCGACCATGGTCCCGGTCGCCGACGACGTCAAAGTGCAGGTCGAATTCAATCCCGCCCAGGTGGCCGAGTACCGCCTGATCGGCTACGAGACGCGGATGCTGGCCCGCACCGAGTTCAAGGACGACAAGGTCGACGCCGGCGAGGTCGGGGCCGGCCACAGCGTCACCGCCCTCTACGAGGTGGTGCCGGTCGGCAGCCCCGCCCGCCATGCCGACGCCTTGCGCTATGGCACGGCCGGCAAGCCGGCGGCCAAGGGCCATGAACTGGGCTTCCTCAAGCTGCGCTGGAAGGCGCCGCGGGCGACGACCAGCAAGGAAGCCGGTTGGGCCATTCCGGCCGCCAGCGCGGCGAGCGTCTCCGACGACATCCGCTTCGCCGTCGCCATTGCCGGCTTCGGCCAGTTGCTGCGCCGGGAGCCGGCGCTCGGCAACGGGTGGAGCTACACGCAGGCCGCCGACCTCGCCGACGGCGCCCGCGGCCGCGACGCCAACGGCTGGCGCGCCGAGGCGGTGCAGTTGATCCGCCTGGCGAAGACGCTGGGACGGTAAATCACCGCCCCCCTCGCCCGCAAGCGGGCGAGGGACTGGCCTGGGGCGGATTCAAATCCGTCCCAGCCGCTCGGCGACCTTGGGCAGCCACAGACTTTCCAGCAGGGCCGCCACCTCGACCCGCGCCGCCTGGTGGGACTTGGTCAGCTCCATCTCGATCCCCGGCTGGTTGAGGTCGAGCACCGTCAGCCCCCACAGCCACAGATAGCGATAGATCACCCGCTCGCCGAAGCCGTCGGCAAGACGGAATCCCAGCACCTTCTGCATGGCCGGCAGGACCTCGGCCAGTTTCTGCTTGTTGCGGTCCGCGATCGACGACAGCCGCGAGCGGGTCACCACCCAGTCGATCCCCGAGCGGTGGGTCTTGCGTCGTTCCTGGCGCAGCTCCCACACCAGATTGGCGTAGACTCCCGCCGACTTCAGCTTCCAGGTCACCGGGTCGAGACGGCCGAGCAGGTCGAGGTCGAGCAGGCTGTCGTTGATCGGCGTCACCAGGGTGTCGGCATGGGTATGGGCGTGGCGGGCCAACGGCACGTCGGCGCCGGGGCAGTCGACGACGATGAACTCGCACACCTCCGCCAGCCCGGCCAGCACGGCGTCGAACATGGCCCGCTCTTCGGCGATGGCCTGGCTCTTGAACTCCGCCGCCGAGGGGCGAACCACCCCCATTTGCGGCATCGGCAGGGAAATGCCGCTGCGTCCCACCCACTGCTCGCGGTTGGAGACATAGCGTCCGAGCGATTGCTGGCGGTGGTCGAGATCGATGCAGCCGACCCGGAAGCCCATCCGCAGCAGGGCCACCACCAGGTGCATGGCCACCGTGGTCTTGCCCGAGCCGCCCTTTTCGTTGCCGATGACGACGACGTGTGCGCCGCGTCCCAAACTCCATCCTCCACACTTTGGCGTTTCCGATCTGCCCGGCAGTCTCGCCCGCCCGGGCTGCGCATGCTACACTATCTTTCGCTCCACCACGCCCCTTGCCGAGAGTGTCCACCGATGGATCAGCCCTTCGCGCCCGGCGACCTGCCCTTGGTGCCCGCCCGCCTGACGCCGATCCTCTCCGATCTCGGCCTGGTCACCTTCCGCCGCGAGATGTCCGCGGGCGGAGAAATCCGTTACACGCATTTCTCCGCCAATGTCGCCGAAGTGTTCGGCGACGCCGCCGCGGCCGGCTCGGTGACCAGCCGCGGCGCGCTCAACGCCGCCCACTGGGCCGACCGCGACGTCCACCTCGGCGCCATCCTGGCCTCCGCCGCCGTTCTCGGCCGCTGCACCGAGGAGTTCCGCATCGTCACCACCAGCGGCGAGACCCGGTGGCTGCAAGGCGCGTCGCTGCCCGAACGCCAGCCCGACGGCCGGATCGTCTGGGAGGGAGCGTGGACCGACATCACCCGCTGGATGCGGGCCGAGCGCCAGTTCCAGACCGTCATGGACCACGCCGAGGACCTGATCGTCACCGTCGACGCCGAGGTCGGCATCGACTGGATGAACGTCGCCGCCGAACGCGCCTTCGACCTCGAATCGTCCGACATGCGCGGCCGCTGCCTGTCGGCGCTGTTCCCCGATTCCCGCGCCCAGTGCAGCGAAGGGCGGGCCGCGGCGTGCATCCACGACGATCTCACCTTCTGCTTCCCGCGCGGTTCCTGCGAGGTGATGGCGCGGCGCCGCGACGGCCGTGGTTTTCCGGTCGAAATGACCGTCTCGGAGGTGCGCGCCGATGGCCGGCTGTCGCTGATCGTCATCGGCCGCGACATCACCCGGCGCAAAGCCACCGAGGCCATGCTGGAGGAAAGCGAGGAGCGCTTCCGCCTCGCCTTCGCCGCCGCCTCGCTGGGCATCGTCGTGGTGTCGCTCGATGGCATCATCCAGCACTGCAATCCCGCCTTCGAAACCATGTGCGGCGCCGCCGGACGGTCTTTGAAAGGCGGAGACTTCTTCGCCTACGTCGACCGCAGCCTGCTGCCCGCCGCCCCGGTGCCGGGCGAAGCGTTCAGCATTGTCTACGCCCCGCGCCTGCCCGACGGCGGCGAGCGCCATTGGCGCATCACCGGCACCCAGTTCTCCGCCTCCGGCGACGCCGAAGCGCACTCGCTGCTGTTCCATATCGACGACATCTCGGAAATGACCCGCGCCACCGCCGAGCGCCACCAGCTCGAACTGGCGCTCCAGGACGGCCAGAAGCTCGAAGCGCTGGGCCGGCTGGCCGGCGGAATCGCCCACGAGCTCAACAACATGCTCGGGCCGATCCTGATGGCCGCCGAGATGCTGCAACGCTCGGCGAAGCTCGACGAGCGTAATGCCGAACGCTGCCTGCGCATCATCGAGGCGGCCAAGCATGGCCGCGACATCGTGCGCAACGTGCTGGCCTATTGCCGCAAGGAGAGCACGTCGCTGGGGGTGATCGACGTCGTTCCGGCGGTGCGGCAATTCGCCTCCCTGGCCGCCTCGGCGCTGCCGCCCACCGTCCACGTCCACGTCGAGATCGCCCCCGAGGCGGCCCTGGTGGTCGGTGACGGCGGCCAGATCGCCCAGATCCTGCTCAATCTCGCCAACAACGCCAGCGATGCCATGTGCGGTCACGGCGTGTTGACGCTGGCGGTCGAGGTGGTCGAAGCCGGGGCCCTGGTGCCGCCGGCACGGCAGTTGACCCGGCCGCAGGCCACCTGCGCCGCCGTCAATCCCTTCGCCGATCTCAACCATGGGCTCGCCCATGTCGTCCTGACCCTGTCCGACACCGGCAGCGGCATGGGCCAGGACACCATGGCCCGCATCTTCGATCCCTTCTACACCACCAAGCCGGTCGGCCAAGGCACCGGGTTGGGCCTCTCGGTGGTCCAGGGCATCGTCAAGGGCATGGGCGGCGCCATCACCGTCGCCAGCGCCCCCGGCGACGGCACCACCTTCCGCATCGCCCTGCCGGTGGCCGAAGGCTGAGGCCTTGCCCTTGGGGTCCGCTTCGGCCAATATGCCGGCGCCTCGTCACGCCTGGAGTTGTCGATGATCCGCAAGTTCCTTGCCGCCGCCCTCGTTGCCGCGGTCTTCGCCCTGCCCGCCGCCGCCCAGGACTCGGGGTTCAACGATCGCCAGCGCGAGGATATCGAGCGGGTCGTCCGCGCCTACCTGATGAAGCACCCCGAGGTGATCGCCGAATCGATCGAGGCGCTGCGCGAGAAGATGCGCCTGTCGGCCGAGGCGGACGCCAAGAAGATGATCGAGGCCCATGCCGGCGAACTGTTCCGCGGCAGCGAAGATCCGGTCGCCGGCAATCCCAAGGGCGATGTCGTGCTGGTCGAATTCTTCGACTACAATTGCGGCTTCTGCCGTCAGACCATGGAAACGATGTTCGACGCCGCCAAGGCCGACGGCAAGGTCAAGATCGTCTTCAAGGAATACCCGATCCTGTCCGAAGATTCCGAGGCCGCCGCCAAGGTGGCGTTGGCGGCGCGCAAGCTGGGCAAGTACGAAGAGGTTCACCGCGCCTTCATGAAGCATCGCGGCCCGCTCGATGAAAAGACCGCCTATCGCCTGGCCGCCGATGTCGGCCTGGCCGCCGATCAGTTGAAGAAAGAGGCCAACTCGCCCGACATCGCCAAGCAGTTGCGCAAGAACCGCGAGCTGGCCCACGCCCTGGACATCGGCAGCACCCCGACCTGGGTGATCGGCGACCGCATCCAATCGGGCGCCGTCGAAGCGCAGGTGTTCAAGCAGATGTTCGACATCACCCGCAAGGGCGGAAAGCTGCCGCAGCAGTAAGACCAACGGCCGATGAGGTCGACTCATCGGCCGTTGGTTAAGCCAGCGCGGCGCTTGAGCGAAACCCTCGCGGCATGAATGGAACAGTCATGCCGCCGGTATAAGACGCGGCGATGGGGACATCCCTCTCGCTTACTTCAGATCCCGGGCCACGGTGGTCATCTCGTCGGCGGTCTTGAACACAGTGGCGTTCGAGGAATACGCCTTCTGAGTCATGATCATCTTGGTGAATTCATCCTCGATGTCGACGGTGGAATTCTCCACCGATTGCGGCGCGATGGCGGTCCGGCCGCCGGGGACATCCTCGGCCGCCCATACCGAAACGTCGCCGGCGGCTTCGCTGCGGTGGAACAGGTTGCCGGAAATCGCCTCCAGGTTGTTCTCGGAGACGAACGTGGCCACCGGCACCTTGAACAGCGTCATCGTCTTGCCGTTGTCGTAGCTCCCCACCAGTTCGCCGCGGTCGTTGAAGGTGGTTCCGGTCAGCTCCCCCTGCCCATAGCCGTCCTGGACCAGGGTGCGGATATAGTT
>JACRFY010000068.1 GCA_016212565.1 Magnetospirillum sp.
GCCGGGTCAGAACCTGGGTGCCCTTGAAGTGGTTGATGACCGCCAGCAAGGTGGGGGCGGCGAGGATCTCCAGCGCCTGGCCGGCCCACGCCGCTTCCGAGCCTTGGGCGGCGGGGCAGATCAAGCCCCGCTCGGCGCCATGGGCGGCAATCGCCGCCGGCAGCACCCCGGCGACCGCGGCGATGCCGCCGTCGAGGCCCAGCTCGCCCAGCGCCACGTAATTGACGATCTCCTCGGCCGGCAGCACCCCCATGGCGGCGAGCAGCCCCAGGGCGATGGGCAGGTCGAAATGGCTGCCTTCCTTGAGCAGATCGGCCGGCGCCAGGTTGACGGTGATTCGTTTCGGCGGCAGCGCCAGGCCGAGGGCATTGAACGCTGCCCTGACGCGCTCGCGGCTCTCCCCCACCGCCTTGTCGGGCAGGCCGACGACGGTGAAGGCCGGCAGTCCGTTGGCCACCTGCACCTGGACGTCGATGTCGAGGCAGTCGATGCCTTGGAAGGCGACGGTGGGGGCGTGGGTGGTCATGAAGTAGCTGAAATAGCTTATATTTGAGATTCAGGTTGCTTCAGCTTCGCCCGAAACCAATCCCGGCCACGCGCGAAGAATAGAAGCTTTAGTACATATGTATAAAGGCCGACTAAAATCACGAACACTATGTCGACATTATGCGATACATTATATAAACCATTAACCACCATAAGCATGAAAACGACAAGTACAATAATTCTCGCCCATCCACTCCCCTCCAAAAGTTTATTGGACAGCAAT
This sequence comes from Magnetospirillum sp., assembly GCA_016212565.1. Taxonomy (GTDB): domain Bacteria; phylum Pseudomonadota; class Alphaproteobacteria; order Rhodospirillales; family Magnetospirillaceae; genus JACRFY01. Next base: position 770 of record JACRFY010000068.1, read on the forward strand.
GATGTCGCAAAAATCGATATAACAACTATTACTAATCTTATCCCGATATTCCCAAAAGATAAGTGAATGTAACCAAGAGCAGAAGGAAACATAAGACTAGATAAATGATCAGATAAAAAATACAAAAACGCCGCTTTTATGATGCTAACCCAGAATATCCACCACAAAAGCGTCACGGCTTTGGAAACTTCACGCGGTGGCGCAAGATATTCTTCGTTCGTCATGTTACCCCCAATTCCTTGCATGCTAGTTCTCATATCACGAAAACGCGAGTCACAGCGGAGACCCCTGACTTAGACCCGAATGACTTAATGTAACAGGCCACAACATCAGCAGGTTGTGATCGCCGGCCGCCGTCACCTCCAACGCCCGCTCGGCACTCTTCTGCCCCCTGATGTCGCGAAGATCGAGGGCCGGCCCACCGTCCTCGGCGCGCATGAGGCCGTCGATGCCGGCAAAGGCGACGGTGGGGGCGTGGGCGGTCATGGGGACGGGTGGAGGTGGCCCATCATTTCAAGACCCAGGTGCCGTCGCGGCGGATGGCCTCGTACATGGCGTCGGGAGCCAGGTCGATGTCATCGGGCCAGGAGACGAAACCCTCGGTTACCGCCAGCCGATTGAAAAACAACGGGTCGCGCAGCCGCTCAAATACCCCGTACAAATGGCTTGGGCGCAGCAGCACACGACCCTCCACGCCGTCGGCGAAGCGAACCGAGAACGCCAAATCACCAACCACACGAGCTTCGACGACGTCGGGATAGGCCATATCCTGTCCTATTGCAGCGGTTCAATCTTCCGAGGCTGTTGATGCTGCTGGCACAACGCCCAGTCGTCAAGCAGTTCCTGGCGATGCAGTTCGGCCCAGTCCAGCACCAGTTCAAGGGCCCGCCGGGGCAGTCGGCCGTCCAGCACCCCCAGGTCATCAATGGTGATCGAAGCCTTGAATTCGCCGTACTGCGCATGGAAATGCGGGGGCGCGTGCTCGTCGAAGAACATGCGGATGATGATCCCGTAGAAGGTGGCGATCGTCGGCATGAATCCTCAGACGAATGGAGGCTACCGCACTCTATCCCCCGGCCCGGTGCCGGGCAAGGCCGGCCGGGGCGAAATCGACGGTGATTCGTTTCGGTGACAGCGTCAGGCCGAGGGCATTGAAGGCCACCCGCACCCGCTCGCGGCTCTCCCCCACCGCCTTGTCGGGCAGGCCGACGACGGTGAAGGCCGGCAGCCCGTTGGCGACCTGGACCTGGACGCTGACGTGGAGGCAGTCGATGCCCTGGAAGGCGACGGTGGGGGCGTGGGTGGTCATGGTACGGATTTTGAGGATAGTGAACTTGGGGTTCGCCTGGACTTGACACCTATGTACCAGAACGCGGTGCCCGACGCAGAACCCATCAGCAATGCCGCCGCTACTCCCCAGGGACCAATCTGACTTAACACGTCTTGCATCATCCCGATCAAACCTATTGGAAAAAAATAAGCCACGCCACTAATCGCACCACCAACAGAATAAACGTACCACGTTGACAGACCATTAAAAACAAACATGACATGAAGAATGATTAATAGTGCTACTCCAGCCAATATGGAAACGGGCATGTCAAAAATAAAAATAAGGAACAGACCCTCCCATAAAAATATGAAGTGCTCCCCTTCAGGCGCCGGGCGACTGCCAAATCCCTTACATAACCATGACATACCAATACTTGCTAGCATCGTGACAACAGGAACTGCGAGAAAGATAGCGCTCGCAAACAAGACTCGGCGTGACAAGAACCGGCTTAGCATTCCGTTCCCCTGTGAGCGGTAGAGGTGTGAACTGACAAATCGGAGCTTTTTTCGGGTGTGATAGGCCACAACCCCAATAGGGTGTGATTGCCGGCCGCCGCCACCTCCAGCGCCCGCTCGGTGCCCTTCTGCCCCTTGATGTCGCGCAGATCGAGGGCCGGCCCACCGTCCTCGGCGAGCATAAGGCAGTCGATGCCGGAAAAGGCGACGGTGGGGGCGTGGGTGGTCATGGGGAATCCTATGGCCGGATTTCTACCGGCGTATCGTCAGGCACGACGCGCCAAAGCTCTTCAATTTCGTCGTTGGTAACGGCGACGCAGCCGGCCGTCCAATCGACCCACCGATGCAGACCATCGACCCAGCCCAATCCGTTGCGAATCCCGTGGATCATAATATCTCCACCGGGAGACTGGCCGCGAAGTCGTGCGGCCTCGATGTCGCGGAGTTCCGGGTAGCTAATTTTCAGCGATAGATGATAGGCGCTCCGAGAGTTTCGTCCTGCGATCCGATACGCACCCTCTGGTGTCCGGCCATCTCCCTCTATCGCTTTAGCTTCCAAGCCGCCACGACCCAAAGAAGCCTGATATGTGCGGATGGGCCTGTCTTCCTTGTAGATTGTCAACTTATGCTTTGCTTTTTCAATAACGATGCGATCGGCAAGCAGTCCGTCGGGAAAAGGGACGCGACTTTGGTCATGAACGGGAATTCCCGATAAATGAATCAGGACATACAGCCCGCCGGAGACGATTGCGCATAGGGCTAGCGTGCGTCTCATTGCCGCGCAGGCCTATCGAGGGTAATCGGGTCCACGTTGGTGAAGGCCGGCAGCCCGTTGGCCACCTGGACCTGGACGTCGCTGTCGAGGCAGTCGATGCCGGAAAAGGCGACGGTGGGGGCGTGGGTGGTCATGGGATATGGTCCCGAGATACGAGCGCGACGATCATAGCCGCTCGCGCAACTGTATACCAGTTCGCCGGCCAGGGGACCGCGGTCGCCTCGAACCGGCGATCGGGACTTACCCCCACCCGCCGCTAGTCGATGGTGCCGGCCAGCCCGCGTGCCGCGCCAAGCCAAAAGCCGTAGGCGGGATCGTTGTGGGGATGCAGGGGATTGGTGAACAGCGAGGTGTCGTTCTTGAACAGCAGCACCTTGCGGGCCAGACGCCGGGTGGTGTCGTCGAGGTCGACCACCCGCTCGAACTCCTCCACCGCCCAGCGCTCGCCCTCGACCAGGACGCCGTCGACGGCGACCACGTCGTAGAGATTGAGCAACAGCGCCGCCTTCTGCGCGGCACTGAGGCCGGCCACATGGGTGGACAGGAAGCGGGCCAGGGGAAGGTGCTGCACGGTGGCGAACGCTGCCTGGGTCATCGCCTGGACCTGCCCCTGGGCCATTTCCCCCTTGGAGACGTGCTTGCCCAGCAGCGTCACCAGCTTGGCCTTCTCCTCGACTTGGGTCTTGCCGTCGACGACGATCACATAGGCCAAGGCGGTGGCCAGGATCTCCAGCGGTGTCATTGGTGGTCTCCGTCCCCATCCCCGGGGACGATCATAGCCGATCGCCGCCGGTCACGGAACGATGGTTGCGGTGGCCAGCACGGTGGCGAACAGCGCCAGTCCGGCACCGGCAAGGCGGCTGATGCGGTGCGGGGTGGCCAGCGGCCCCGCCGAGCGGGCCATCGCCGCGCCGAAGCCGATCCACGCCACGCCGACCGCCATCACCAGGGCGGAAAAGCCGGCCAGCCACGGCGCCACCGCCAGCGGCGCGCCGGCGGGAATGATCACCAGGGCGAAGATCAGCGCCTTGGGATTGACGGCGGTGGTGAGGAACACCTGGCGAGCGGTGACCGGATTGGTCCTCTGGTCGCGGCCGTGCCCGACCTGGCACCACAGGCGTCGCGCACAGCACAGCAGCCACGCGCAGGCGGCCAGCTTGACCCCCACCCCGACCATCGGATTGGCGCTCACCAGCGGGCCGAGCAGGTTGGCCACCACCAGGATGGCGCCGAGATAGCCGCAGATCTCCGCCGGCACCAGCTTCAGCGAGCCGCGCACGCCGATGGCGGCCCCCGAGGCGGCCCGCAGGGTGTTGGTCGGCCCCGGCGTCGCCAGCAGGGCGACCACGGCGACGGCGAAGGCAAGCGGCTCCATCCCCTCGGGCCCCTATTCGGTGAGATCCTTCCACAGTTCCTTGACCTTGGCGAAGAAGCCTTCGCTTTCCGGGCTGTGGCGGGTCGCGGCATCGCCGGCCTTGTCGAATTCCTTGAGCAGCTCGACCTGGCGGGCGGTGAGGTTGACCGGGATCTCCACTTGGGCGTGGATGAACATGTCGCCGCGGGCCGGCGAGCGCAGCACGCTCATGCCCTTGCCCTTGAGACGGAACTGATGGCCGGACTGGGTGCCGGGGGGAATGGTCACCTTGGCCCGCGAGCCGTCGATCACCGGCACCTCGATGGTGCCGCCCACCGCGGCGGTGACCATGGGAATGGGAACGCGGCAATAGATGTTGGCGCCTTCGCGCTGGAACAGGCGGTGCTGGGCCAGGGCGAGGAAGATGTAGAGATCGCCGGGCGGGGCGCCGCGCATGCCGGCCTCGCCCTCGCCGGCCAGACGGATGCGGGTGCCGTCCTCGACACCGGCGGGAATGGTGACCTGGAGCGTCTTCTCCTTGCGCACCCGGCCGGCGCCGCCGCAGCTGCGGCAAGGATCCTTGATCACCTTGCCCATGCCTTGGCACGTGGGGCAGGTGCGTTCGATGGTGAAGAAGCCCTGTTGGGCGCGGACCTTGCCGTGACCGTGGCAGGTGGCGCAGGTCACCGGAGTGGCGCCGTCCTTGCCGCCGGTGCCCTTGCACGACTCACAGGCGGCCGAGGTGGGAACGGTGATGGTCGTCGACTTGCCGGCGAAGGCGTCCTCAAGGCTGATTTCCATGTTGAAGCGCAGGTCGTTGCCGCGCCCCGAGGCCCCGGCGCCACCGCGCCGCCCACCCATGAATTCGCCGAACATCTCCTCGAACAGGTCGGAGAAGCCGCCACCGGCATTGTTGAAGTCGAAGCCGCCACCGCCGCGGCCGCCACCCATGCCGTTCTCGAACGCTGCGTGTCCGAAACGATCATAGGCGGCCCGCTTCTGCTCGTCCTTGAGCACGTCGTAGGCCTCGTTGAGCTCCTTGAAACGCTCGGACGCCGCGGCATCGTCCGGATTGCGGTCCGGATGATATTGCATGGCCAGCTTGCGGTAGGCCTTCTTCATCTCGTCCGCCGAGGCGGATCGGGCCACCCCGAGGATTTCGTAGTAGTCGCGCTTGCTCATGCGGGCCTGATCATCCGGTTGGGCATGTGAAGCGCCCCGGATGAGAGGATCTCGATCCGGGGCGGGTGTTCACGGGGCGGCTTACTTGTTTTTGTCGACCTCTTCGAAGTCGGCATCGACCACCTTGTCGCCGCCGCCCGCCGAAGCGCCGCCCGCCTCGCCCTCGGCGGCACCGCCGGCCGCCTCCTGGGCCTTGTACATCGCCTCGCCCAGTTTCATCGACGACTGCACCAGGGTCTCGGTCTTGGCCTTGATCGTCTCGGCGTCGTCGCTGTCGAGGACTTCGCGCAGCGCCTGGAGATCCTTCTCCACCGCCGCCTTGATGTCGCCCGGCACCTTGTCGCCGAACTCCTTGAGGGTCTTCTCGGTCGAGTGGACCAGGGCATCGGCGTGGTTGCGGGCCTCGACGGTGTCCTTGCGCTTGCGGTCCTCGGCGGCGTGGGCCTCGGCCTCCTTGACCATGCGCTGGATGTCGGAATCGTTGAGACCGCCCGAGGCCTGGATGCGGATCTGCTGCTCCTTTCCGGTGGCCTTGTCCTTGGCCTGGACGTTGACGATGCCGTTGGCGTCGATGTCGAAGGTGACCTCGACCTGCGGCACGCCGCGCGGCGCCGGCGGAATGCCCATCAGGTCGAACTGGCCGAGCATCTTGTTGTCGGCGGCCATCTCGCGCTCGCCCTGGAAGACGCGGATGGTCACCGCGGTCTGGTTGTCCTCGGCAGTCGAGAACACCTGGCTCTTGCGGGTGGGGATGGTGGTGTTGCGGTCGATCAGGCGGGTGAAGACACCGCCCAGGGTCTCGATGCCCAACGACAGCGGGGTGACGTCGAGGAGCAGGAGATCCTTCACCTCCCCGGTCAGGACTGCGGCCTGGAAGGC
>JACRFY010000070.1 GCA_016212565.1 Magnetospirillum sp.
GAACTTGCGCTGGTTCTGCTGGCTGGTCAGGTGATCCTTGAGGAAGGCGTGCAGGGCGCGGGCCAGGGCGTTGGCGGCATCGGTGATCGCTCCCGCCGCCGGCGCCCGGCCGGGGGCGGCGAACAGCGGCGCCATCAGCGCATCGACGGCGGGGAAGCCCAGCGCCGACACCGCGAAATCCATCACCGCACACAGGTAAGGCATGCGGCGGAAGTTGACGGTGAAGCGGCGGCCGTCGGCACTCGCGACCTCGACCCCGCTCTCGCCCAGCGCGAAGCCCTGGCGGCGCCAGCCGCGACGCTTGACCTGAGCGTCGATGAAGCCGCGCAGCACGCCGGACCGCGCCAGCCCGCTGTCCCAGAACAGTCGCTCGTAGCGCTCGCGTCCCTGCCCGCAGGCCTCGGCCACCGCCACCAGATAGCACAGCTCCAGCAGGTCCTTGGCGTAGGCGCGGCCGATCACGGCCCCGACCAGGGCCCGGCAATCCCAGGGCGCGAAGCGCGGTTGGCCGTCGATCTCGGCCTCGCAGACGCCTTGCAGCAGGGCCGACAGGTCACCGCTGGTGCCCGGCCGCAACACATCCCCTTCGCTCCACTCCCGCCCCATCCGTCCAGTCCCCCGTTCGACGCGGACGGATTGTAGCGAGTCGCAGGCGCGCTGGCACCCTCGCCTTTGTCGTGCCTGTCGCATCGGCCCTCCTTTTTGCCTGTCGCCGTCGCATCGGGCATGGAGGGACCGGGGGAGGAATTGGCCGCCGATAGCGGCGGGCACCATCACGGCGGCAGCACGATGTCGCGCAGCGAGGCTTTGAGGATGTCGGCGCTGCGACGAAGGGCGCCGCGTTCGGACTCGTCGAGGACCGGCCACAGCGCCTCGCCGGCACCGGCGGCGCCGACGATCCGCGGCAGGGACAGCGCGACGTCGGCGATGCCCTCGACGTCCGGCGTCGGTACCGAGACGGTCAGCACCGCCCGCTCGTCGGCGGCGATGGCTTGCACCAGACGGGCGATGCCGGCGCCGATGCCGAACCAGGTGGCGCCCTTGCCGCGAATGATGTGCTCGGCGGCACCGCGCACCGCGTGGTCGATGCGCCGCCGCACCGCCGGGGTGAGCGGATGGCCGCGCTGCACCGCCAGGGTGGAGACCGGGATCGAGCCGACCGAGGCCTCGGACCAGCACGGCACCTCGGAATCGCCGTGCTCGCCGACCACCCAGGCATGCACCGACTTGGGGCTGACGCCGAAATGCTCGCCCAGCAGCGAGCGGAAGCGGGCGCTGTCGAGCATGGTGCCGGTGCCGATCACCCGGCCCGGCGCCACGGCCGCGGCCAGACGGGCGGCGATGGCGGTCATCACGTCGACGGGATTGGTGGCCACCACCAGGATGGCGCCGGGACACGCGGCCAGCACCGCGGGGACCACGGCGGCAAACACCTCGGCATTGCGGTTGAGCAGGCTGAGTCGCGATTCGCCCGGCCGCTGGCCGATTCCGGCCGCCAGCACCACGACGCCGCATCCGGCCAGCGCCCCCCACCCGCCGGCGGAAACGCGCACGGGATAGGCAAACGGGGTGGCATGGAGGAGATCCTGGGCCTGCGCCTCGGCAAGCCGCGGATTGCGGTCGACCAGCACCACTTCGGATGCGACGCCGCGCAGGATCATGGCGAAAGCGGCACTGGCACCGACATGCCCGGTGCCGACGATTCCCACCTTCATGACGGAATCCCTCGCTGTAGGCGGTTGCCGACAGGGGGGAAACAGTCGAGGACGGAAAAAGTGGCGCGAGAGCCCGCGCTCGCCACGGTGACCGATCCGTGCTGGACGGACGTCTCAAGCGTCTTGGGGGAAGTGTCTCGCCACAGCCAAGACACTTGGAAATCCAAGGCTTGGGAAAGTGGCGCGAGTGACGGGGCTCGAACCCGCGACCTCCGGCGTGACAGGCCGGCGCTCTGACCAACTGAGCTACACCCGCGTGAGGGCCGGGGATATAGCAGCCAAGCGAGGGGCGTGCAAGCGCCAAATTTCATCGCTATCATTCTTGGGTCCCTTTTGCGGAGACCGCGCATGGCCGAGATCGTCAATCTGAACCGCTACCGCAAGGCCAAGGCCAAGGCCGAAGCCACCGCCCGCGCTGCCGCCAATCGGGCGCGCCATGGCCGCCCCAAGGCCGACAAGGACGCCCAGGCCCGCGAGGCCGCGCGCGACGGCGACGAACTCGACGGCAAGAGGCTCGACGATTGATGCCAATAGGGGTAGCATCCGACCTGGACGCATTCCAAAGCATAAGGGTGGGGTATGTTACGCTCATCGGAAGACGCAGAGACGTTGGGTGGAGCGGGGATCCGGCCGACCCGCCAGCGCATGGCGGTGATGCGAGCGATCCGCGAGGGCGGGCATCGCCACCTTACCCCGGAGTCCTTTCATCGCGAACTGGGCGACGCCGGGCTGAAGCTGTCGCTGGCCACGGTCTACAACACGCTGAACCACTTTGCCGGTGCCGGCCTGCTGAAGCGCGTGGGGGCCGGCGACCGCACCTTCTATTGCACCAACACCGAACCGCACCACCACTTCCTCGACGAGGTCAGCGGCCGCATCGAGGATATTCCCGGCCTGCAACCCGAAGTGATCGGCTTGCCCCCGGCGCCCGAGGGCGCGACCATCACCGCCGTCGACGTCATCATCCGCGTCCGGCGGGACCGGTAAGGACGGCCGTCATCCCCGCAGTGCGGGGATGACGGTGTCCGGCTAGCTACTCGCGCTCGATCGCCGACAGCAGCCAGCGGCCGCCGCGGGTGCGGGTAAAGGTCCACGCTTCGGTGGTTTCCACCGGATCGGTCTTGCTGCCTTCGACCAGACTGTCGTCGTCGACCCGCACCACGTAGTCGAGGGCGGCGAAGGTCAGCACGGTGGTCACGTACTCCCGCTCGCCTTCCCGCCAGGCCTCCAGCACATCGCCCTTCCGCAGTTCGACGTCGGTGACCATGTTGCGCAGGCCGCGGCTGGCATCGGAGGCCAGGTCCTCGGACAGCCACGAGCCGATTTCCGGCGTTGCCAGTCGGCTCAAGGCCACGGCGTTGCCCTCGGTCCACGCCTTCTGCACCCCGACCAGGATCTCGCCGAAAGCCTGACGATCCTCGTCGGTGGGCTCGAACTCGCGCTCGGTCCGCGGTTGGGCGCCGCCCCCCGCCTGGCCGAGCATCTCGCGCCGCGGCGCCATGCTGCCGGCGGCCGGCACGCCCTCGGCGCGGCGGCGGAAAAAGCGCACCGCCAGCCAGATCAGGCCGCCGATCAGGGCGAACTGGAACAAGGTCCCCAGCATGCTGCCCACCGGGGACGCGCCGGACGCGGCGGCCATGGCGGGGCTGTGACCGAACAGCATGCTGCCGATCCCCGCTCCCACCAGACCGCCCATGATGCCGCCCATGAAGGGGTTGCGCTGGAAGAAGCCGCCGGCGGCCGGCATCGCCGCCGCCGCCATCGGCTGCTGGCCCAGGGTGTTGGGGTTGTACATCGGCTGCGCGGTCGAGGGCTGCGACGGGGCCGGCGGCGCAACGCTGCGCTCCATCGGCCGGTCATAGGTCCGCGTGCCCCGCGAGCCGAAGCTGCCGCCCTTGCCGGCCTTGGCAAAGGCCTCGGGCGACGCCACCAGGGCGAGGGCGAGGAACAGAACGGTGACGACATGCCTCATGACGGGCCTCTGAGCAATGGAACAAGCCGGCCGGATATAGGTGATTCCCAGGGGAATGCAAACGGCGACGCACAGGCGTCGCGAAATCGTCACTCAATGTCGGCCCGGCGTTGTCGCCCCGCCTTCGGCGTGCAATGGTAGGACCGCGACTGACCGAGGGATGTTTCATGGCCGCGTCACCCGTTCCACCGCCGTCGCTCCGCCTGACGCTGACGGTGCTGGCCCCGTTTGCCGCCGGCTATTTCCTGTCCTACCTCTACCGCACCGTCAATGCCGTGCTGGCCCCGGAGATCGGCCGGGCCATTGTCCTCGATTCGGCGGCCATCGGCCTGATGACCGGGGCCTATTTCCTCACCTTCGGCGCCTTCCAACTGCCGCTGGGGCTGCTGCTCGACCGCTACGGCCCGCGACGGGTGGAGGCGGGGCTGCTGGTGTTCGCCGCCCTCGGCGCCGTGGCCTTCTCGCTGGCCGACAGCGTTCCCGCCCTGGTCGGCGCTCGCGCCCTGGTCGGATTCGGCGTGTCCGCCTGCCTGATGGCGGCGCTGAAGGCCAACGTGCAGTGGTTCCCCGCCCCGCGTCTGCCGTTGATGAACGGCATCATCCTCGGCTGCGGCGGCTTGGGCGCGGTGGCAGCCACCGCCCCGGTGCAGGCGGCGCTGGCGGTGATCGACTGGCGCGGGGTGAGCGCCATCCTCGCCGGCCTGACCCTGGCGGTGGCGGTGCTGATTCTGATGGTGGCGCCCGAGCGCCGCGGCCACGCCACGCCACCGCCGCTGTCGGTGCAACTGGCCGAGGTCGGGGCCATCTTCCGCCACCCGCTGTTCCGCCGCGTCGCCCCGTTGAGCATGCTGTCGCAGGCGCAGTTCATGGCCATCCAGGGCCTGTGGGCGGGCGCGTGGCTGAAGGACGTCGCCACCCTGGAGCGGGCCGAAGCGGCCACCGGCCTGACGGTGATGGCCGCCGGCATGGCGGCCGGCTTCCTGTCCTGGGGAGCCATCGCCGAGCGGCTGGGCCGGATCGGCGTGCCGACGGTCACCGTGGCCTTGGCCGGCATGGCGGCGTTCTGGGTCAGCGGCGCGGCGATGGCCGCCGGCTGGACCGGCGGCGTCGCCGCGCTTTGCCTGACCTATGGCTTCACCGGCGCCTCGGGAACCTTGACCTACGCCGTTCTGACCCAGGCCTTTCCGCCTCATCTCGCCGGACGGGTCAATACCAGCCTCAATCTGGTGACCTTCGCCGCCGCCTTCGCCCTGCAGTGGGGATTGGGCGCCCTGATCGGCCTGTGGCCGGCCGATGGCGACGGCCGCCGTCCCCTTGCCGCCTTCGCCGTCGCCTTCGCGGTGCCGCTGGCTTTGAAGGCGCTGGCCTTCGCGTGGTACGTCATGGACGCCCCTCGCCGTCCCGCGCCGCCAGCTTCGGGCCCAGCAGCGGCAGGCTCCTGAAACCCTGCGGCAACAGGCGGTGCAGCAGCGGGTTGCGCAGATTGACCCGCACCAGCGTCGCCAGGCAGGACAGGCGCTGCGACAGGGTCAGCGGGCACACCGACAGCGCCTCGAAGAAGGCCACCCGCCGCCGCAGGTCGGGAAACAGCGCCGAGGCGGTGGGGTCGGCCCACCGGGCCCGCTCGCGCCCGCTCTTGTGCACCGAGATGCCGGCGTGGATGCGCTTCATATAAAGCGCCTCCTCGACCTGACGGAATGGCCCCAGCAGGGCCAGCTCGGCCAGCAGCACGAAATCGCCGCCGTAGAAATTGCCGAACGGCCGGGCCCGGTCGAGGGCCGAGTTGCGCACCAGCCCCTGCAACGCCAGACACCAGCTCATCCGCCGCACCACGTCGCGGAAGCGGTCCTCGGGGGCGCCGCCTTCGGCGAGGTGGAGCCGCTCGGCGGGCAGCAGCGGCCGCCCCTGGCGGTCGAAGACCATGCCGTCGCCCCGCACCGGCAGCGGGCGGTCGCGGTCGTCGATCATCACCACCGCGGTATGGGCGAGGACCGCGTCGTCGTCGGCCTTGAGCACGGCGAGACAGCGCTCCAGCCAGGTCGGCGCCAGCAGGTCGTCGTGGACCAGCCACTTGAAGAACGGCGAGCGGCAGAAGCGGCGGACGCGGACGAAATTGGGGCCGGCGCCGATGTTGCGGTCGACCGCGGTCAGGCGGATGCGGCGGTCGTGGGCGGCATAGGCGCGGACGATGTCGCGGGTGCCGTCGGTGGAGGCGTTGTCCGACACCACCAGTTCGAAATCGCCGTAGGTCTGGGCCAGCACGCTGTCGAGCGCACGGGCCAGGAAGGGCTCGCCGTTGCGAACCGGCAGGCCGATGCAAACGGAGGGATGGTCACGCATGCCGCGCCCGCCCTAATGTTGGAGGTGCCCCGATCATCGCTCCCACGACGGCCGGGGGCAAAGGCCCCGAGGGGGTAGCGGGGACCTCTAACGAGGCAACGCTCCGGCGAGGGTGCGGATCCGTCATCCGCCACCGTTCATTTGGGCGCCGATCGGCAGGCAGACACGATGGCGTGCCGGAGGCAGCCCCCAGGAGCTGAAGTCCGTCCCTTCCGATACCCCACCCTTGACGCGTTGGCCGTCGGGCCAATGTGCGGGGCAGGGGGTGGAGGATCGGCCATGTTCGGCCATCGGCTGCGACTGTTCCGTCTGCTCGGCTTCGCCATTCATATCGATGCCACGTGGCTGGTGTTGGCGGCGCTGATCGTCTGGAGTCTCGCGGCGGGCTATTTCCCCCTGGTGGCGCCCGACCGGGCGGGCGGGGTCTATTGGCTGATGGCGGTGAGCGGATTGCTTGGGCTGGCCGCCTCGGTGGTCGCCCATGAGCTGGCCCATGCGGTGGTGGCGCGGCACCTCGACCTGCGCATTGCCGGCATCACCCTGTTCCTGTTCGGCGGCGTCGCCGAGATGGCCGAGGAGCCGGATTCGCCGCGGGCCGAGCTGCTGATGGCCCTGGCCGGGCCGGCGCTGAGTCTGGCCGTCGGCGCCGCCGCCTGGGGCGCCTTGGCGGTGGGGCTGGCGGCCGGCATGGGGGCGGTGGCGGCGGCGCTGCTCGGTTACCTGGCCATGGTCAACCTGCTGCTGGCCGGCTTCAACCTGATCCCCGCCTTTCCCCTCGATGGCGGGCGGGTGCTGCGGGCGCTGCTGTGGGCGTGGCGCGGCGACCTGCTGTGGGCCACCTGGGTGGCGACCGGCGGCGGGCGGCTGCTGGGCATGGTGTTGATGGTGTGGGGGATGTGGACGGCGCTGATGCTCGCCAATCCCTTCGGCGGGCTGTGGTGGGTGGTGATCGGCCTGTTCGTGCATGCGGCGGCGGTGGAATCCTATCGCCGTCAGGCGGTTCGTTCGCGGGTCGCCGGGCCGGGGATGTAACCATATTGTCACGGGCCGACGTCCCAATCGTCCAGATGGACGGTTGGCGGGGGCTGCCCGGGGGTGTAGGATCCCCGCACCCTGTTCCCAGGCCACAAGGGGGTGTCATGCCAGGGGTGGATGCGTCCATCACCACAGCCGTCGTTTTCGACCGGGGCGGCCTCGATGCCCTGATCGCGGCGCTCAAAGCCAAGGGCTTCCACGTCGTCGGGCCTCGTGTGGCCGATGACGCCGTCGTCTACGCCGATCTCGACGCCGCCTCCGACCTGCCGGCCGGCTGGGGCGACGAGCAGGAGGGCGGGCGTTACCGCCTGACCCGGCGCAAGGATGGCGCCCTGTTCGGCTACACCTCCGGCGTCCAGGGGTGGAAGCGCCACCTCTACCCGCCGCGCCAGAAGCTGTTCGCCGCCCGCCGCGACGGGCAGGGGTTCGCAATCCTGCCGCCCGACCCGCCCGCCGCGCCTTTGGCGCTGATCGGCGTCCGCGCCTGCGAGTTGGCGGCCATTGCCAAGCAGGCCAAGGTGTTCGGCGACCGCGACTTCGCCGATCCCGGCTATCAGGGCCGGCTGGCCTCGGCCTTCGTCGTCGCCGTCGAGTGCGGCGAGGCCGGCGGGACCTGCTTCTGCGCCGCGATGGGCACCGGCCCGGCGGTCGAGACGGGCTTCGACATCAAGATGGTCGAGGTGATCGACAAGGCGCGCCACGTCTTCGTCGCCACCGCCGGCTCCGCGGCCGGGGCCAAGGTGCTCGACGGTCTCAAGGCGCCGGCTGCCGCCGAGGCCGACAAGGCCGCCGCCGCGGCCCGCGTCGCCAAGGCGGCCAAGCAGGCCAAGACGCTCGACGCCAAGGCCGCGGCCAGGCTCAAGGAGCATCCCGACCATGCGCGGTGGGACGACGTCGCCCGGCGCTGCATGACCTGCGGCAATTGCACCATGGTCTGCCCGACCTGCTTCTGCACCACCGTCGAGGACACCACCGACCTCAAGGGCGAGCACGCCGAGCGCTGGCGGAACTGGGATTCCTGCTTCACCATCGACTTTTCCTACATCCACGGCGGCGCCATCCGCACCGAGGTCAAGTCGCGCTATCGCCAGTGGATCACTCACAAGCTGTCGACCTGGCACGACCAGTTCGGCTCCAGCGGCTGCGTCGGCTGCGGGCGCTGCATCACCTGGTGCCCGGTGGGCATCGACATCACGGCGGAAGCGACCGCCATCACCGAGGGCGCCAGGAAGGCTGCCGCCGGTGGCTCCAAGAAGGCCGCCACCTCTGGCGGGAAGGGGAGGTAAGCCATGGGTCAGCCCCACGATCTCGGCAATATCATCGACGCCCATCCGTTCTTCGACGGCATCGACGCCGAACTGCGCACGCTGCTGGTCGGCTGTGCCGCCAACGAGCGCTTCGAGCCCGGCGAGTTCCTGCTCCGCGAGGGCAAGGCCGCCGACAAGTTCTTCCTCATCCGCGGCGGCACCGTGGCGGTCGAGGTCGACGTTCCCGGCAAGAAGCCGATCATCCTCGAAACCATGGGCGAGGGCGAGGTGCTCGGCTGGTCGTGGATGGTGGCGCCGTTCATGGCCACCTTCGACGCCCGCGCCACCGTGGCGGTCCGCGCCCTGTCGTTCGACGGCAAGTGCCTGAGGAAGAAGATGGCCGCCGATCCGGCGCTCGGCTATGCGGTGATGAGCCGCTTCGTGCCGGTGATGGCCCATCGCCTGCAGCAGACCCGCATGCAGTTGCTTGACCTCTACGGCGTCGATGCCGAGGGCGGCAAGAAGAAGAAGAAGGGCAAGGGGGACTGATGAGCGCGCACGCCAAAGACCCCATGCTGCCGCGTCCCTTCCGCGTCGAGAAGGTCAAGCGCGAGCTGTCCGACACTTTCACCATGGAACTGGTTCCGGCCGAGGGCGGCGGGTTCTCGTTCGCCGCCGGCCAGTTCAACATGCTCTATGTGTTCGGCATCGGCGAGGTGCCGATCTCGATTTCCGGCGATCCCGGCGAGCATGAGCGGCTGGTCCACACCACCCGCGCCGTCGGCAAGGTGTCGGGAGCGCTGGACGCGCTGAAGGTCGGCGACGTCATCGGCGTCCGCGGCCCCTACGGCATTCCCTGGCCGGTCGAGGCGGCGTTCGGGCGCGATCTGGTGTTCGTTGCCGGCGGCGTCGGCCTGGCGCCGTTGCGCCCGGCCATCTACCAGGCGATGGCCAACCGCGAGCGCTTCGGCAAGGTGATGGTGCTCTACGGCGCCCGCACCCCCGAGGACATCCTGTTCAAGAAGGAAATCGAGCGCTGGCGCGGCCGCTTCGACATGGATGTGGCGGTCACCGTCGACCGCGCCACCGGCAAGTGGGGCGGCAATGTCGGCGTGGTCACCAATCTGGTCGCCAAGGGCGGCTTCGATCCGCAGAACACCACCGCCTTCGTCTGCGGGCCGGAGGTGATGATGCGCTACGCCGCCCAGGCGCTGGAGAAGAAGGGGGTCGGGCGCGGTTCGATCTTCGTCTCGATGGAGCGCAACATGAAGTGCGGCGTCGGCCTGTGCGGCCACTGCCAGTGGGGCACCCATTTCGTCTGCAAGGACGGGCCGGTGTTCCGCTACGATTCGATCGCCGACCTGTTCTCGATCCGGGAGCTTTAAGTCCATGGCGCGCAACAAGCCGAAACTGGCGGTGTGGAAGTTCTCGTCCTGCGACGGTTGCCAGTTGAGCCTGATCGATTGCGAGGACGAATTGCTGGCCATCACCGAAGAGGTGCGGATCAGCTACTTCCTCGAAGCCACCCGCAAGGTCGAGAAGGGGCCCTACGACGTCTCGCTGGTCGAGGGCTCGATCACCACGCCGCACGACATCAAGGCGATCCGCGACGTGCGCAAGCAGTCGAAGGTGCTGGTGACCATCGGCGCCTGCGCCACCGCCGGCGGCATCCAGGCGCTGCGCAACTTCCGCAACGTCAAGGAATACATCCAGTGCGTCTACGCGCACCCGGAATACATCGACACCCTGACCACCTCGACCGCGGTCTCCGACCACGTGCCGGTGGATTTCGAGCTGCGCGGCTGTCCCATCGACAAGCACCAGCTGCTGGAAGTGCTCAACGCCACCTTGAACGGGCGCAAGCCCAACATCCCCCACCACTCGCAATGCATCGAGTGCAAGCAGAACAACGTCGTCTGCCGCATGGTGGCGACCGGCACGCCCTGCCTGGGTCCGGTCACCCAGGCCGGCTGCGGCACCCTGTGTCCCCGCCATGACCGCGGCTGCTACGGCTGCTTCGGGCCGATGGAGACCCCCAATACCGCCGCCTTGGCCGCGCATTTGAAGGAGCTGGGAGCCTCGGGCCGCGACGTGCAGCGCCTGTTCCGCTCGTTCAACGCCAATGCCGAGGCCTTCCGCAAGGAGAGCGAATCTCATGGCTGAAACGCGCACCATCAAGGTCGAGGCGCTGGCGCGCGTCGAGGGCGAGGGCTCGCTGTCGATCAAGGTCAAGGACGGGCTGGTCAAGGAGCTGCATTTCGGCATCTTCGAGCCGCCGCGGTTCTTCGAGGCCTTCCTCAAGGGCCGCGACTATCGCGAAGTGCCCGACATCACCGCGCGGATCTGCGGCATCTGCCCCATCGCCTACCTGATGGGCGCCAGCCAGGCGATGGAGCGCATCCTCGGCATCGAGGTGACCAAGCCGATCCGCGACCTTCGGCGCCTGATCTATTGCGGCGAGTGGATCGAGAGCCACGCCCTGCATGTCTACATGCTGCACGCCCCCGACTTCCTGGGTCTGCAGGACGCCCTCGAACTGGCCGCCCACAACCGCGGACTGGTCGAGAAGGCGCTGCGGCTGAAGAAGATCGGCAACATGCTGATCGAGGCCATCGGCGGCCGCGCCATCCATCCCGTCAACCTGCGCGTCGGCGGCTTCTACAAGGTGCCGACCAAGGCGCAGATCATGGCCTTGCGCCCGGAACTGGAATGGGCGCTGGAGACCTCGCTGGCCACCGTCACGCTGGTCGGTGGCTTCGAGTTTCCCGACGTGGTCCAGGACTACAACTTCATGGCGCTGCGTCATCCCGACGAATACGCCATCCATGAGGGCCGCCTGGTCACCTCCAGCGGGCTGGACTTCCCGGTCGAGGACTTCCTCAAGCATGTCGAGGAAGAGCACGTCCCGTGGTCCAACGCCCTGCACGGCTTCGCCAAGGACGGCAGCCACCACCATGTCGGGCCGCTGGCCCGCTACAACCTCAACTACGACAAGCTGTCGCCGACCGCGGTCGCCGCCGCCAAGGCGGTGGGGTTGGGCAAGGTGGTGCGCAACCCCTTTCAGTCGATCGTCATCCGCGCCGTCGAGCTGGTGCAGGTGTGCGAGGACGCACTGAAGCTGATCGACGGCTATGCCGAGCCCGACAGGTCGTTCGTCGAGGTGGCGCCGCGGGCCGGCGAGGGCCATGGCTGCACCGAGGCGCCGCGCGGCATCTGCTACCACCGCTACCGCATCGACAAGGAGGGCACGGTCACCGATGCCCGCATCATCCCGCCGACGGCGCAGAACCAGAAGGTCATCGAACTCGACCTGTGGAAGGTGGTGCAGGCCAACCTGAGCCAGTCCGACGAGGCGATCAAGTGGCGGTGCGAGCAGGCGATCCGCAACTACGATCCCTGCATCAGCTGCGCCACCCATTTCCTCAAGCTGGACATCGCGCGCGAGTAGGGGCAATCCGAATGCCGTCATTCCCGCGAAAGCGGGAATCCATGCGTCAGCGAAAAGGCTTTGTGTTTCAATGTATTGCTGCGACACCATGGATTCCCGCTTTCGCGGGAATGACGAGGGGTCGCCGTGGCGGAGCCGCTGGGCGGACGCAGTCGCTCCGGCGTGCCGGCCTGCCTGATCGGCGAGCGCGACCTGCACCTCACCACCGGCTTGACCGGCGGCAACCTTCCCGATTAGCGGAATTGCATGACGGGGCGGGATCGGGGCGGCGGGCACTGTGCCCGCCGCCCGGTCCGTCAATGAGCCTCGTCGTGATCGCCGCTGGCATCGGCCAGGGCGCGAGCGAGGTCGTAGACCCGACGGCGAACCTGCGGGTCGGCAATGCGGTAATAGGCCCGCACCAGTTCCAGAGTCTCGCGTTTCAGCATCTGGTTCTTCGCCGCCGGCGGCAGTTCGACGGTAATGTCGGAGATCAGTCGCGGGGACCGAGCCTCCACTTCCGCCGACATGTCGTCGAAGAAGAAACTGATCGGAACGTCGAGAACGCCGGCAAGGTCATGCAGGCGACTGGCGCTGATACGGTTCAAGCCGCGTTCGTACTTCTGAACCTGCTGGAAGGTCAGCCCGAGGGCCTCTCCCAGCTGTTCCTGGGTCAAGCCCAGCAGGGTCCGGCGCAGGCGGACGCGGCCGCCGACGTGGACGTCGATAGGATTGGGTGCCCCGGAGGGGGTCTTGCCCCGATTTGCTTTTCTTGCCACTTCACCACCCACGATTATTCGATGGTGGATTAACATAGCATCCTTACGACCGGATTTGAAGAACCTCGATCAACAAAGATCGCCGGCCGCGTTTCGCTCCAGCAGCCGCCGCGCCTGTTCGATCAGCCGCGCGACGTGGGGAAACCCCAGCATTTCCGCCTCGCAGCGCAGGTATTGCAGCGATGCCTGGAGCGCGCAGCGCTGGTCGGGTAGATCCGCATTCGGTGGTGGTGCCATGGGCTTGGTTCCCTCGATAGACGGCCACTACCATCGCACGAACCCGACTCGATTTGACCCTGGGGAAAATCCCAGGGTCAGGGGCTGGCAAACGGGCGGGAATACGTTATGATTGCCTAGACGTTCGTGTGGCCTACGGAAGGTCGTGTGAGGCTGGGGGTCCATCATGCTGCCGGGGGATGACGTCCTCGCCACGTTCATCGAGAGATTGAAGGGGGTCAACGACCCTGCGGAGTTGCGCACGATCTATGGCGCGGCGGTGGAGACTCTGGGCTTCCGCTACTTCGCCTACCATCTGGTGAAGGTCGCCGATCTCGGCGACCGTCTGCCCTATGCGATCACCAGCTACCCCGAGGAATGGATTTCGCACTACGTGTCGTCGGGCTACCTGCTCGAGGATCCGGTGTTGAGCGAGGCGCCCAAGCGCCACGTGCCCTTCGCCTGGAGCGAAATCTCCCTGCCCGACATGCTCAGTCACAAGCAGCGCACGCTGTTCGACGAGGCGCGCGACCTGCGCATCAACGACGGCTTCACCATCCCCATCCACGGACGCAACGGCGAGTTCGCCACCATGAGCATGGTCGCCGACGGCTCGGAGCGCGAGCGGGGCGAAACCATGATGCGCCATCGCCACCTGCTGCACCTGATGGCGCTCACCTACCACAACCATTGCAGCGGGATTCTCATCGAGCGCTCGATGAGCTCGCCGCGCTCCAAGGGCCTGCTGTCGCCGCGCGAGCGCGAAGTCCTGAGCTGGACGGCAAAAGGAAAAACGGCGTGGGATATCTCGGGGATTCTCAGCATTTCCGAGAAGAGCGTGGAATTCCATCTCGACAACTGCCGGAAGAAGCTCAACGTCTTCAACAGAACGCATGCGGTCGTCAAAGCGATCATGCTTGGCCTCATTAGCATAGACTAGCCGATCCGTCAAAAAACGCACCCTAGGGTTTTTCCTAGGGGGATTGGCCCAGGATCTCACGCCATCGAATCTCTGGTTTTCTACCGGCATCGCACAAGCCGGGAGAAGCCAGATGATCGACGTGGTGACCAAGGACAACGCCCACCTGTTCCACGACGCGCTGCGGTCGTTCTTCGCCCTCCGCTACACGGTGTTCGTGGAACGCCTCGGCTGGGACCTCGACTGCCTCCCCGGCGACGAGCGCGATCAATTCGACAACGAGGACGCCATCTACCTGCTGCGCCGCAACGAGCGCGGCGAGGTGGTGGCCGGGGCGCGGATGCTGCGCACCGACCGTCCCGCCCTGCTGACCGACGTCTTCTCCTTCCTCGTCGACGGCGATCTGCCGCGCTCGGCCGACGTCTGGGAGGTGACCCGCCTGGTGGTCGATCATCGCAAGGACCGCCTCGAGGGCTGCGGCAATGTGGTCGGCGAATTGCTGACCGGTCTGCTGGAGTTCGGCGCCGATGTCGAGGCCAGCCATCTGGTGTCGGTCTCCGACGTCCGCATCGAGCGCATCCTGCGCCGCTCCGGCTGGACCCAGGAGCGCCTGGGCGGCGTGTTCCGCATCGGCACCGGCGACGTCGCCGCCGAGATCCAGGAGGTCTCTGCCGCCGTCCTGGGCGAGTGCCGCCGCCGTAGCGCTACTCCCGATCCCGTTCTCGATTACCACACCGACACCACCAACCAGACCCGGAGGGCTGCGTAATGAACGCCATCAACCACGAACTGCTGCACACCAAGGCCGGCGCAGCCCTCCGTCAGGCTCTGACCTACCTGGAGACCGAGGCCGACCGCTCCGGCTTCGCCGAGGTGGCCCACCTGATCGGTTGCGCGATGATCGCCCTGGAGGAATCGCTGGGCTGCCGGTGCGGCGGCGATGCCCTGCACTGACGCTCGGGTCGCGGAGCAAACGGGGACGGCGGCGTCACGCCGCCCTTCCTTTCCGCGCGGCTGGAATGTCGCAGGCACAGTTGAAGTCGCTGTTGCCAAGGGCGTATCATTGCCGTTCGGGAGAGGGGCGGCTTGCGCGAGGGCGCCATGACCAAGGGATCCGCTGCGCCGACGGGAAAGATTCACCCGACCAACGGCAGTCTGGCCATCCATACCGCCGATCTGGTTCGGCATACGCTGCTGGAAGCGACGCGATACACGCCGCAATGCGTGGTCGGCTGTTCCGGCCTGACCGACAGGGAACTGGGCTATATGCGCCTGGTGCTGCAAGCGGAGGGCAGCTTCTGCCATACCTCGCTGCCCAGCCGGACGGAGGAGTCGCGCCCGGGGGCGAAGAAGAAGCCGTGACCGCCTGCCCGGCCCGTCAGCCGGCGTCGCGCGCCGCGGTTCGGTGCAGGGTCACGCGTCGCCGGCGATAGGACAGGCGACCGGCACAGACCAGCTTGCGCAGCACGCGGCTCAGAACCTCGGGGCCGGTGCCGACCATGGCGGCAAGATCGCCCCAGGTGAAGGGCAACTCGAAGGTCTCCGTCCCGGCTCTGTCGGCCAGCAGCTCCAGCGCGGCCAGCACGCGTTCGGTGAGGTCTTCGCGGCTGATGGCAAAGATGAAATCCTCGCTCAGACGGGCCTCTTCGCAGCCGGCGCGGATCATGGTGAGGGCCAGCCGCGGGTCGGCTTGCATCGACGCGATCAGCCGCTCGCCGGGCAGGAAGCAGGCCACGACCTCCGACACGGCCCGAGCCGACGAGCCGTGCAGTCCATCCCCGAACAGGTCGGAGCAGGAGAACAGGGCGCCGGCGTGGAGGACCCGCAGGACCACCCGACGGCCATCGGCATCGATGCGCTCCACGGCGACCATCCCGGCGCGCAGCACATAGCCGCCGCGAACCGGGTCGCCTTGGTGGTAGAGGATGTCGCCGTGATCGAAGGCGAGGTCGGCGACCGTCAGCGGCAGCGGGCACCCGGCCACCGGCCCGGGGCCGATGGCCGGGCGATGCGACGGCGAGGGCGTGCGGGCACGGGCGCAATCGGCACTGAACTGGCAACGGGAATGCGATGGCACTTTCCACATAGGCCATCATCGTCGCCGCACCTCTCTGGCTTCAACCTTGAAATATTTGGGGTTTTCTATTTCGCCGCCCCGGCGGCGGCGGCCGGAGGCCGACGCTTTGCGGTTGGGCGACGGGCCGGGGGCCGGCACGCCGCCGCATCGCGCTTGCGTCCATCGCGCCTTCGCCCATATCTAACCGCGGTTCCCTGAGGGGTTTCCCACGCTGCCACCATCCGGGGCGGGGAGGCCTGGTCGGCCGGGAGGAAGGCATGGATTTCGAGAAGTATACCGAGCGCTCCAAAGGATTCGTCCAGGCGGCGCAAACCCTGGCGTTGCGGCGCGGCCATCAGCGCCTGACCCCCGAACATCTGCTCAAGGTGCTGCTCGACGACAAGGAGGGACTGGCCGCCAACCTGATGCGCGCCGCCGGTGCCGATCCCGCCCGGGCGCTCAAGGAGGTCGATGCCGAGCTCGACAAGCTGCCCAAGGTCGAGGGGCCGGGGGCGAGCGGGGTCCATATGACATCGGAGATTGCCCGGGTGTTCGAGCAGGCCGAGCAGATCGCCGACAAGGCCGGCGATTCGTTCGTCACCGCCGAGCGGATGCTGCTGGCCCTGGCCATCGCTCCGAACACCGCCGCCAACCGCATTCTGGCAGG
Organism: Magnetospirillum sp.; assembly: GCA_016212565.1. Lineage (GTDB taxonomy): Bacteria > Pseudomonadota > Alphaproteobacteria > Rhodospirillales > Magnetospirillaceae > JACRFY01. Next base: position 16,374 of record JACRFY010000070.1, read on the forward strand.
GGCCGGCGCGACGCCCCAGGGGCTCAATCGCGCCGTCGAGGAGGTGCGCAAGGGGCGCAAGGCCGAGTCCGCCTCCGCCGAGGACCAGTACGACGCCCTGAAGAAATACGCCCGCGACCTCACCCAGGTGGCCCGCGAGGGCAAGCTCGACCCGGTGATCGGCCGCGACGAGGAAATCCGCCGCACCATCCAGGTGCTGTCGCGCCGCACCAAGAACAACCCCGTCCTGATCGGCGAGCCCGGGGTCGGCAAGACCGCCATCGTCGAGGGCCTGGCGCTGCGCATCGTCAACGGCGACGTCCCCGAGAACCTCAAGGACAAGCGCCTGATGGCGCTGGACATGGGGGCGCTGATCGCCGGGGCCAAGTTCCGCGGCGAGTTCGAGGAGCGCCTGAAGGCGGTGCTGACCGAGATGACCGCCGCCGCCGGCTCGGTGATCCTGTTCATCGACGAGATGCACACCCTGGTCGGGGCGGGGGCGGCCGAGGGGGCGATGGACGCCTCCAATCTGCTCAAGCCGGCCCTGGCCCGCGGCGAGCTGCATTGCGTCGGCGCCACCACCCTCAACGAATACCGCAAGCACGTCGAAAAGGACGCCGCGCTGGCACGGCGCTTCCAGCCGGTGTTCGTCGCCGAGCCCAGCGTCGAGGATTCGGTGTCGATCCTGCGCGGCATCAAGGAGAAGTACGAGCTTCACCACGGCGTGCGCATCACCGATTCCTCGCTGGTGGCGGCGGCGGTGCTGTCGAACCGCTACATCACCGACCGCTTCCTGCCCGACAAGGCCATCGACCTGATGGACGAGGCGGCCTCGCGGCTGCGCATGGAGGTGGATTCCAAGCCCGAGGCGCTGGACGAACTCGACCGCCGGCTGATCCAGCTCAAGATCGAGCGCGAGGCGCTGAAGCGCGAGGAGGATGCCGCCTCCCGCGACCGCCTGGTCAAGCTGGAAAGCGAAATCGCCGATTTGGAGCGCGAATCGGCCGACGTCACCGCCCGGTGGCGGGCCGAGAAGGCCGACCTCGCCTCGGCGACCAAGGTCAAGGAGCAGCTCGACCAGGCGCGCACCGAGATGGAGATCGCCATGCGCAACGGCGACCTCCAGCGGGCCAGCGAGCTGCGCTACGGCGTCATTCCCGACCTCGAACGCCGTCTGGTTCAGGGCGAGGGCAGCGGCACCCGCTTGCTCAACGAGGCGGTCACCGATGAGCACATCGCCGGGGTGGTGTCGCGCTGGACCGGTATTCCGGTCGACAAGATGCTGGCCGGCGAGCGCGAGAAGCTGCTGGCGATGGAAGCGAAGCTCAAGACCCGGGTGATCGGCCAGGACGAGGCGCTGGTGGCGGTGTCCAACGCCGTGCGGCGGGCGCGGGCCGGGCTTCAGGACCCCAACCGGCCGATCGGCTCGTTCCTGTTCCTCGGGCCCACCGGCGTCGGCAAGACCGAACTGACCAAGGCCCTGGCCGAGTTCCTGTTCGACGACGAGACGGCGATGATCCGCATCGACATGTCGGAGTACATGGAGAAGCACGCCGTCGCCCGCCTGATCGGCGCGCCGCCCGGCTATGTCGGCTACGAGGAGGGCGGGGCGTTGACCGAGGCGGTGCGGCGCCGGCCCTATCAGGTGATTCTGTTCGACGAGGTCGAGAAGGCGCATCCCGACGTCTTCAACGTGCTGCTGCAGGTGCTCGACGACGGCCGCCTCACCGACGGGCAGGGGCGCACGGTCGATTTCCGCAACACGTTGATCGTGCTGACCTCCAACCTCGGCGCCGACATCCTCGCCAACCAGCCGGCCGACCAGGATTCGGCGGCGGTCAAGGACGAGGTGATGGAGGTGGTGCGTGCGGCGTTCCGCCCCGAGTTCCTCAACCGCCTCGACGAGATCCTGCTGTTCCACCGCCTGTCGCGCGCCCACATGGCGGGGATCGTCGACATCCAGCTGCAGCGGCTGAAGGCGCTGCTGGCCGACCGCAAGATCGCCATCGAACTCGACCCGGCGGCGCGGGAATGGCTGGGCGACAAGGGCTACGATCCGGTCTACGGGGCGCGGCCGCTCAAGCGGGTCATTCAGCGGTTCCTGCAAAATCCGCTGGCCGGGTTGATTCTCGAAGGACGGATCAAGGATGGCGACACCGTGCGCGTTTCGGCCGGCGAGGGCAGCCTGCTGATCGATGGCACTGCCGTGTCCGGGTGAGGGCGAGGTACCGAAATCGCTCCGGTCAGATATGCACAGATCGGGGCGACAAGGCTTTGCATTGCCGGAAGTCGCATGCTAGAAGGTCGCCCCTCGACGGGGAGACCCGTTGTCGGAACCAGGCTGGCACCCCTTTCCCCCTCCCCCCCCATAAGGGGTGTCGGCCGCAAGCCCGGAATCTCCTCGGAGATTCCGGGCGGTTTCGTTCCTGGGGGCTGTTTCGTTCCTTGGATCCGGGTGGTGCGCGCGACCGTACCGGTCAGTTGAGGGATGGAAGCGCCGTCTTCGCGCCGGCCTGGGCGATGTGGGCGTTGGCCGGGGTGCGGGCCAACTGATCCTCGATCTGCCCCTTGACCCCTTTGAAGCGATCCAGGTCCCTGCCGGCCAGCTTGGTGCCGGTGGGCATCTTGATGCTCAACGGATTGACCTGGGTGTTGCCGACCATCACTTCATAGTGAAGGTGGGGGCCGGTCGAGCGTCCGGTCGAGCCGACGAAGCCGACGATCTGGCCCTGGCCGACGCGCTTTCCGGCATGGATGCCGGCGGCGATGCGGCTCATATGGGCATAGGCGGTGGCGTAGTTGTTGGTGTGGCGGACGCGGACATAATTGCCGTAGGCGCCATTGAAGCCGGCGATCTCGATCATCCCGTCGCCGGCGGCATTGATCGGCGTGCCGGTCGGAACGCCGAAGTCGATCCCCTTGTGCATCTTCGAATAGCCGAGGATCGGGTGGTTGCGCATGCCGAACCCCGAGGTGATCTTGGCGCCGTCCACCGGCGTGCGCAGCAGCGCCTTCTTGATGCTCTCGCCCTTGTCGTTGAAATACTCGGCCACCCCGGTGCCGTTCTCGAAGCGGTAGAGGGCGATCGGCTTGCCCGACAGCGTCACCGCGGCATACAGCATTTCGCCCTGGCGGACCAGGCGACCGGTGTCGTCGGCCCAGCCCTCGAACAGCACCTCGAAGGCGTCGCCGGACTGGATGTCGCGCTGGAAGTCGACGTCGTAGCTGAGGGCCCGGATCATGCCGACGATCATCTGCGGCGGCACGCCGGCGGTCTGGGCGCTCTCGAACAGGCTCGACTTGATGGTGCCGGTGAAGTGGGCCAGGGTCTTGGTGACCGGCCGCTTGGCCTCCTTGCCGGCGAAGCCGCGGTCGCCGCGGGTCACCGCCACGCTGCGGATGGGATCGGGATCGAGCGCGAACGCGCGGAACTCGCCGCGGCCGAAGCCGTGCGGCGAAGCGTCGAAGCTCACCGTCACCCGCTGGCCGGCCTTCAGCGAGCGCGGATTGTAGACGTCGAGCAGCGCGTCGATGGCGGCATTGGCGTCGGTGGCGTCGACCCCGGCCCGCAGCAGGATGTCCATCATGGTATCGCCGCCGCCCACCGCCAGCACGCGCTGCACCGGACGGCCGGTGCGGTCGGCGAGCTCGCTGTCGGCCAGGACGGGAACCGCCGTCGCCGGACGCTCGCTTTCCAGATCGGCGTATAAGGGAGGAACGGGATCGAGCGGGGCGTCGCCGGTGCCGAAATCGACAAACGGCTGGGCGACCATCAGAGCCGCGACGCCGAGCAGGGCGACCAGCCCGCCCGCTTCCAAGGTTCGCCTGATTTTGGCTGAAACACAGCAGCCCACGGCCACCTCTTCCCCCTGTCGAACGCACGAGTCCTTATGGCAGCCGGGGGCGGGAAAGGCAAGTGTCAAAGGCCGCGCTTTGCCCTTGACTGTGGCTTATCGGCACGGCGCCGGACGGCGGGCGATTTCATTGTCCTATTACCAATGCCGCATCCGCGCCTGCGCGGGCGCAATTGGAAATATTCTATGAATCCCTCCAAAAGCGATGGGCGCTGCCGACGGCGGGTTGACGTCGCCGGGGGCGGCTCCAATATCGCCGTTATCCGGAACCCGCCCTATGACAGGGGGTCGTCATAAATATGACAGGCCGATGAAGATAGGCATTGACGGACGGTATGGGCGGGAGTAGAAACCGGCCTCCCCGCTGAGGAGCGGCGGTTCCCGGAAGGGAGCGGCGGTTCCGGTGGGGGGTGAGAAAAAAGAGATTGACGCCGGGCCGGCGAAGAAGTATAAGCCGGCCTCCCCGAAACGAGGGGGTGGCGCCGA
>JACRFY010000071.1 GCA_016212565.1 Magnetospirillum sp.
CGGGCGCAGCAGTTCGTAGTGGCGGCGGATTTCATCTTCATCGATCATGCCGCCGATTCTAGCCGACCGGCCTACCCCTGAGAATCGCCAACCGTCAGTTGCGCCAGATCGATTCGGCTATTTTGGCGAAACCCCTAACGTGATGGGTGGTGAGATTCCCCGCTCTCGTGGTGCCGTGGTGGCGAAGAAAATGCTGTAGACTGGCCGGTGCATCCGCCGGAGGGCGCGCCATGACCCGCATATTCCGTATCGTCGTCGCCACACTGCTGGTTGGGATGGTGGCGGGGATGTCCGCGTCCGCCGCCGACCGGACCCGGGCGGCCATCGACCGGTCCTACGAGACCGCCAAGCAGGTCGAGATCGAGACCCTGCGGCTGCAACTGGCCACCCATCCCGACGCCGAAGCCTCGCTGGGCCTGGTGGAGGCCGAGGACGGGCTGCGGCGGCTGCACGCGGCGCGGACCAGGGCGCAGCGCGAGCGGATCGCCATCGAGCTGGAGGCGGTGCTGAACCGGATACATCTCCAGGCCGATCTCGCCGGCCGCTGAGGCGCTGCCCAAGCGGGGCAAGGGGGGCGCACATCGAGGCTCCCCCTTTTTGCATAGGCAAGAGGGCATGACGGCCATCTGCGGAACGGCCATAATCCATCCCGGCTATATCGCGGCCGAGAGGTTCGTCGTATGACCTGTCCGTGTCGAACGGGCGGCTACCCACAGCCGCCGGACCTGCGAGCGAGCGAATGACCAACCCGTTCCCCATTGTCGCCATCGGCGCGTCGGCGGGTGGAGTCGAAGCGCTCTCGGCGCTGTTCAGGCGTTTGCCGCCGATGCCGCAGGCCGCCTTCGTGGTGGTGACCCATCTCGCCCCCGACCGGGAAAGCCTGTTGCCGGAAATCCTGGGCCGCTGTACCGCGATGCCGGTGCAGACCGCCGCCGACGGCCAGCGTATCGAGGGCGGTCGCGTCTACCTCAATTCCCCCGACGCCACGCTCACCATCCGCGACCGCAGGGTGGTGCTGGCGCCGCGCGACGGCGAGCGCAATCCCATCGATGTCCTGCTCGCCTCGCTGGCGCAGGATGTCGGCGCCGAGGGCATCGCCGCCATCCTGTCGGGGACCGGCAGCGACGGCGCCCTCGGCGTCAAGGCGGTGCGCGAGGAGGGCGGGTTCACCCTCGCCCAGGGCAGCGACGTCACTGCGCCCAGCCATACCGACATGCCCGATGCGGCCATCGCCACCGGTTTCGTCGATTGCGTCCTGTCGGTCGAGGCGTTGGCCGACCGCATCGCCGTCCACGTGCGGAACATGGCCGAGGTCGGGGCGGCGTTCGGCGAGCGCATCGACGAGGCGGCGCGGCGCGGCGCCGCCAAGGACATCTACGCCGCCTTGCAGGTCCGCACCGGCCACGACTTCAGCCACTACAAGGACAAGACCTTCTTTCGCCGCATCGAGCGCCGGATGCAGGTGCGGCAATGTCGCGACCTCGCCGCCTATGTCCAGGTGGTCAAGACCGACCCCGACGAGGTGACGGCGCTGTTCCGCGATCTGCTGATCGGGGTGACGGCGTTCTTCCGCGACCGCGACGCCTTCGAGCAGTTGGAAACGCTGGTGATCCCGCACCTGTTCGAGCACAAGGGGGGCGGCGACACGGTGCGGGTGTGGATTCCCGGCTGCGCCACCGGCGAGGAGTGCTACTCCATCGCCATGTTGCTGGCCGAGGCCATGGACAAGATCCCGGTGGCGCCCCGGGTGCAGATCTTCGCCACCGACGTCGACGAGCGGGCGCTGGCGGTGGCGCGGGCCGGACGCTATCCCCGGCCGTTGCTGGAGGCCGTCTCCCCCGAACGGCTGGCCCGCTTCTTCATCCGCGTCGGCGAGACCTACACCATCGTCAAGCCCATCCGCGACCTGTGCGTGTTCTCGTCGCACAGCATCGTCCGCGACCCGCCGTTCTCGCGCATCGATCTGGTGTCGTGCCGCAACCTGCTGATCTATTTCAACGGCGACCTTCAGCGCCGGATCATCCCGCAGTTTCACTACGCGCTGCGGCCGGGTGGGTTCCTGTTTCTGGGCGTCTCCGAGAATCTCAGCCAGCATGGCGAGCTGTTCGCGCCGGTCGACAAGCGGCTGCGCGTGTTCCGCCGTTGCGATCCGGGCCCCCGGCCGTCGGCGCCGTCGCAACCGTTTTCCGCGACCACGGTGACGCCGTTCCGCGTCCGCGGCAGTCATTCGCCGCTGGACGGCGTGCACGTGCTGGAGCGTTGCATGCTCGACGAGTTCGCGCCCGGCCATGTGCTGGTCGACCAGGACGGCCAGGCCCTGCACTTCAGCGCCCGTGCCGGCAGGTACTGCGAGGTTCCCGCCGGGGCTCCCAGCCGCGATCTGCTGGCGGTGGTGCGCCGCGGGCTGCGACTGCCGCTGCGCCGCGCGCTGCGTCAGGCGCAACAAAGCGGCGCGCGGGCGGTGTGCCGCAATGTGGTGTACGAGACCGAGGCCGGGCCGCAGACGGTCGACGTGACGGTCGTCCCCCTGGGGGATAGCGGCGCACAGCCCTTGTGGGCGGTGGTCTTCGCCGACGTCGAGACCGGCCGGAACGACGAGCGGACCGGCGAGGACGGCCGGGTTTCGCTCGACCCCGACGTCGGCGCGGCGGAACTGGAGCGCGAGTTGCAGCAGACCCGCCAGCGCTTGCAGATCTCCATCGAGGAATACGAGGGCTCCACCGAGGAACTGAAGGCGGCCAACGAGGAGCTCCTGTCCGTCAACGAGGAGCTTCAGTCCTCAAACGAGGAACTGGAGACCTCGAAGGAGGAATTGCAGTCGGTCAATGAGGAGTTGAACACCGTCAACAACGAACTGGCCGCCAAGGTCGACGAACTGGATCGCGCCAACAGCGATCTCCGCAATGTCTTCGACAGCACCCGTATCGCCACGGTGTTCCTGGATCGTCAGTTTCTGATCCGCAACTTCACGCCGGCGATGACCGAGGTCTTCAAGCTGATCCCCAGCGATCGCGGTCGGCCGCTCTCCGACATCGTCAGCCTGATCGACTGCGACGGTTTCGAGGACGACGTCCGCCAAGTGCTGGCGGATGCCGCGACGGTGGAACGCAATGTCGGTCGCCGCGACGGCAGCGCCCGCTACCTGATGCGCGTGGTTCCCTATCTGTCGACCGGCGGCCGGGCCGAGGGGGTGATCGTCACCTTCGTCGACGTCACCGATCTGGTGCGGGCCGAGGAACACCAGCGCCTGCTGGTCGCCGAGCTCAATCACCGGGTCAAGAACATGCTGGCGGTGGTGGCGTCGATGGCCACCCAGATGGCGCGGCGCTGCCGCACGGTGCCGGAATTCGCCGCCGGTTTCGTCGGCCGCATCCAGGGGCTGGCCAAGACCCACGACATCCTGACCCTGCGCTCGTGGGTGGATGTCGATCTCGGCGAGTTGCTGGCCGCCGAGCTGACCGCCCTGGTCGGCGACCCCGCCCGCATCCACCTCGATGGGCCGGCGGTGCCGTTGCAGCCGCGGGCGGCGACCAGCCTGGGCATCGTCATCCACGAACTGGCGACCAACGCGGTGAAATACGGCGCGCTGTCCAATGTGTCCGGGACGCTGTCGGTCGAGTGGGTCCTGTCGCGCCGCGTCCCCGACCGCGGGCTGGTGGTGACGTGGCGGGAGACCGGCGGTCCGCCGGTGGCGGTGCCCGAGCACACCGGGTTGGGTACCGAGCTGGTGCAGCGCTGCCTGGAATTCGAACTGGGGGGCACGGGGACGATCGACTATCCGCCGGACGGCGTGGTCGCCACGCTGACGGTTCCGGCGACCGGGCAGAACATCCAAGCGATGAAGGACGACGCCGATGGGTCCTGAGATTGCCGGGCAGCGGGTTCTCGTTGTCGAAGACGAATGGCTGATCGCCATGGGGCTGGAGATGGCGCTTCAGGATGCCGGCTGCGTGGTGGTCGGTCCGATCGGCCGCCTTGATCAGGCCTTGGAGGCGGCGCGAAGCGAGACCTTCGACGTCGCCTTGCTCGACGTCAACCTGCGCGGCGAACATGCCTTTCCCATCGCCGACATCCTCGCCCAGCGCGGCATTCCCTATGCCTTCCTCACCGGCTATGGCCGCGATACCCTGCCGCCCCGCTACGCGCAGAGCCGGATCCTCGCCAAGCCGTTCGCGGCCACGGGGCTGGTCGCCACCGTCAAGGCGATGATCCCGCCGCACTAGGCTCAGGCGGGAGTTCCGCGACGGCGGGGCTCGGCGCCGCGGCCGGCGGTTCGGCGTCGGCCACCGGCACGGGCACCGGCGGCGGCGCGGCCGGCTCGGCGAGCCTGTCCTTGACCGGGGCAGCCGGCGGCGGCGGGGGCGGCGCGGAATAGTCGCGGATGATCCGCGCCTGCGGCCCGGTGATGACCAGCACCTTCTGTCCCAGCGGGATCGGCACCGGCTCGCGCTGGGTCACCGACAGCAGCTCGCCGTTGTCCTTGCGGACGATGTATTCCCAGCCGGTGGTGTCCGCGGTGGCATGGGCGATGGCGGTGCCGAGCAGCCCGCCCACCGCGCTGCCGCCGACGCCGCCCAGGGCGGGATTGAGCCCGAACTCCCCGGCCTGGGCGCCGAGAATGCCGCCGACGGCGCCGCCGGTCACCGCGCCGACGGTGCCGTTGGCCCGGATCTCGACCTCGCGGAAGCCGATCACCAGGCCGGACTCGACCTTGTTGGCCAACTGAACCACGTTCGAGGCGTAGATGTCGGGCGAGTAGTCCGGGGTGCAGGCGGTGGCGGCGATCAGCACGGCAGCGGCGAGACAGCGAGACAGGGGCGACATTCCAGGGTCCGATGGCAGCGGCGGCCTTCGGGAGATGATCGCCCCCCGGCAGGGTTCAAGCGTGGCGGAACGGCCTATGGCCGCCCGGGCCATTGGGTGAAGGACCGCAGTCCTCTGGAATGTCCGTCATTCCCGCGAAAGCGGGAATCCATGCATCAACGAAAATGCCTTATGTTTCAAGGCAAAGCTACGTTGCCGTGGATCCCCGCTTTCGGGCTACGGCATTCACACATCTCTATTTGGTTTTGCCGCGGCTCCAGAATAATCGTCATGCCCGGACTTGATCCGGGCATCCACGTCTTTCCGCATGACTATCGTTGTCGAAAGCGGCACCACGTGGATGGCCGGGTCAAGCTCGGCCATGACGGCAATTCCTTGATTTAAATGGACAAAATGTGTGAATGCCGTAGCGCCGTCGTGGGGATGACGGCTTTGTTGGTGTCGTCACCCGATGGCAATGCCGGTCTCAGCCGCCGGTCAGTTCGGCGGGGGCGCGGAAGCGGAAGGCGGGCGGGGCGGCCATCACCGACTCGCGGATACGGTCGAGGCGGCGGCGCAACTCGGGCGGCAGGCGGGATTCGCCGCCGGCGGCGCGGGCGATCTCGACCAGCGACGGCGCGCCCTTCTCGCCGCCGGTGATGCGGGCGCCGCTGCGCTCGGCGGCATGGAGCAGGTCGCGGATCAGCGCCCGCTTGCACGCCGTCACCGCCTGACGGGCCGCCGCCAGGGCGCCTTGTTGCCCGACATCGGCGAACAGGGTGACGCGGTGGTGGGGATCGACGCCGTTGGGCGACAGGTGGCCATAGGCGGCGAGTTCGACGTCGACGGTGCCGGCCAGCTCCTTGCCCAGTGCGCGGATGGCGGCGCGATAGTCGGCATAGGCGGCAAGGACGTCGGAAATCGCCCCGCTATCGGCGGGAACGGCGACGTTGACGTCGGTGGAGGTGGTCCACGGTTTGAGCCGTCCCTCGGGGGTGACGCGGGCGCGGGTGCGGGCGAGGTCGGGGGCGCCTTCGCGGATGGCGCGGAAGGTGTCCATCTCGGCGCCCGACGAGAAGCCGACGCCGAACTCGATGGTCACCCCGCCGATGGTCTCGGTCTCGGGATCCATCAGGCTGAACAGCACGTCGTCGACCGCCTGCTCGGACCAGCCGGTCAGGCAGGCCAGCATGTCGGCGCCGGCATACTCGCACGATTGCAGCAGACCCTGGGCCTTCGCGCGCGCCGGATCCTGGGCGTGCTCGACGAAGGTCTCCAGCGAATCGCGGCTGACCAGCTCGATGCCGTTGAGCAGGGTGGCATCGGCGGCGAGGCGGCCGCCGGCCGCGGGCAGTTCGACCCGGGTCCACGGTTCGAGAGTGGCGAGCAGGCCGGCCATCGCATCGACGTCCGAGCCCTGCACCGGCAGCACCAGCCCGAATTCCGACGGCGGCACGCGATAGAAGCGCAACACCGCGGCGGCGACCATGCCGGTCCAGCCCTGCAAGCCCTCGACGGCGGCGAGGTCGTCGCCGGCGATGCGCTTCGGCGCGCCGCCATCGGCCAGCACCACCGCTTCGAGGGTCGCCGACGGCCGCAGCCGCAGCGGCCCCATGCCGCCGGTGGCGACCACCCCGCCCACCGAGGCGGAGCCGATCGAGGTGAGGTCGATCAGCACCCGCGCATCCGGGCCCACGGTCTCGGCGAGGGCGTCGTTGACCTGGGCGAAGGTCAGGCCGGCCCCGCAGGCGACGGTTCCCGCGGCGACGTCGATGGCCAGCTGATGGCTCTTGATCGCTTCCCACGGCGTGGCGGCGTCGACCATCTCGGCGGCGACCGCGCCCTTGGGGCGGATGGCGACCACCCCGGCGAGGCCGAGCCCGTCTTTGGCATAGTCGAAGGAGCCGATGGCGCTGGTCAAGCCGCCGGCCGGCATCACCGCATAGCCGGCGGCCACCGCGGCGGCCACCGCTTCGGCAACATCGGCGGTGACCAGCAGCACCGCATCCAGGCTCCGTCCGCCGTCGTCGACCAGCTCGGCGCGGGGACGGGCGGAAAAGTCGATGGCCGGCGCGGCGAGCGTGCTCATGGGGCGGGACTTGGGGCGGGGAAAGAAGGCGCGGACCATACCACCATGGTCGTGGCGAAACAAACCCTTCGATGGGGCGGGGCAGGGGCTACCCGGGGGGAGGCGCGGCGGTCCGCGCGGGGGGAAAGCGGACGGTCACCGTCGTGCCCGCGCCGGGGACGCTGTCGAGGGCGATGGTGCCCTGGTGCAGGTCGAGCAGACTGCGGCAAATCGCCAGTCCCAGCCCGACCCCCTCGCGATTGGTCGCGCTGTGGTCGGAGGGACCGCGATGGAACGGCTTGAACAGGTCGCGCGCCGCATCGGCGCCGATGCCCGAGCCGGTGTCGCGCACGGTGACGGCAATCCCACCCTCGTCGCGGAAGACGCGCACGGCGACCTGCCCGCCGGGCGGGGTGAACTTGACGGCGTTGCCGAGCAGGTTGATGACGATCTGGCGCAAGGCGCGCGGGTCGGCATGCAGGCGGGTCACGCCGGGGGCGCCGTCACGACGGATGTCCACGCCGGCGCTGTCCGCGCGTCCCCGCACCATGCCCACACACTCGGCCACGATGGCGTCGACGTCGAGCCATTCCTCCTCCAGCCGGTAGCTCTTGCCTTCGATGCGGGCGATGTCGAGGATGTCGTTGATCAGCGACAACAGGTGATGGCCGCTGAAGAAGATGTCGCCGGCATAGCCGTGATACTTCTCCAATGCCGCCGCGTCGGTGCCGAGCGAGCGGCGGTGGATGACCTCGGAGAATCCGAGGATGGCATTCAAGGGCGTGCGCAGTTCGTGGCTCATCTTGGCCAGGAACAGACTCTTCGCTTCGCTCGCCTCCTTGGCCTGAGCCAAGGCCGTCGTCAGCCGGGCTTCGCTGTCGCTGCGGCGGTGGATCTCGGCGGCGATCAGTTGGCTGGTGGCGGCGAGAACGGCGATGAACATCTGGAGATGCATCAGCCCGTGGTTGAGCTGGATCGGGTCGATGCCGGCCGAGAGCGCGTAGACGCCGACGCCGGCCGAGGTGCCGGCGGTCAGGGCGACGGCGGTTACCGCGCCGTGGAGGTGGAAGCGGTAGGCCGCCGCCAGCACCACCGGGACGGCGATGACTTCGAGGGCGGCGATGGCGTTCTTGGCCCCCGTGGCATCGCCGCCGTGGGCGATGCCGGCCACCAGCGGCAACACGCCGACCAGCAGAAGGGCTTCGACCGGCCGGCGGGCCATGGCCGGGGCAGCCGGCGACCGCATCCAGGCCAGGACCAGCGGTGCCACCACCGCCGCCCCGGCCATGTTGCCGATCCACCAGGTCTGGGCACTGAGGGCGAGGTTCGGCACCGGCATGGTGCCGTCGAGCAGGAAGCCGGCCAGGCCCAGCGCCATCGCCAGCGCCGCCCCGATCAGGATGCCGATCCAGGCGGCGAGAACGCCGCGCGCGCTCTGGAACGACAGCGGTTGTTCGGCGGCGAGGCATCGGGCGATGGCGCAGGCGGTGAGCGGTTCGACCACCGCCCCGGTCATGTCGAGGACCAGCGGCAGCCAGGATATCGGGCTGAAATTGGCGAGGTCGAGGCCAGCGGCGGCCAGCGCGATTCCCGGCACCACCCGCCACCCGCGCAATACCACCGCCGCCAGGGCGATGCCCGACGGCGGCCAGAACGGTGATCCCACCGTGTCGGGGAGGTTGAGCCCGATCCCCAATTGCCCGGCGAGGAAGAAGGCGACGCCGACGGCAACGGATTCGAGGAGCAGACGAACGAGCCGGCCGATCAAGCGCATCTTCGGCTCCGTGACGATCGGACTATGCCATAAGTCTCTTACCCGGGCCGGACGGCGTCAAATCGTTTGTTGGCCGGCGGGCAGGGGGGCGGGCGGTGGAACTCACCACCCATCAAATTTCCTTGACCTCTGGAATCGGCCTGTGATTCGAAGAGTCCGCCAGTTTTCAGTGGGGCGGACGAGCGATGAAGGGCGGGATCGAGATTATCGCGGAAACGATCTGCGAGGACCTGCGGGGACGA
>JACRFY010000069.1 GCA_016212565.1 Magnetospirillum sp.
GTCTTCGCCACCACCCCGAGACTGATGTGATCCGTAAGCCGCAGTCCTGACGGAAGTTCTGCTGTCGTCCGCGCCATGGCACTCCCCCTTGGCTGTTCGCCAATGAGAGTGCCACAGGCATCTTAAGTGAACGTTATTGCGCCTAATCCAGCCGTCCCAGCATCGCCCGGTCGAACTCGGTCACCGCGCCGCCGCTGCGGAAGCGGGCGACCAGATCGGGATTGGCGATCAGGGCGCGGCCGAAGGTGACCATGTCGACGTGCCCCGCGGCCAATTCGGCCTCGGCTTCGGCCGCGGTCAGCGAGGCGCCGCCGAGCAGCAGGCCCGGCCACGCCGTGCGCACCGCCGGCATGAGGCGCCCGGCGGTCTTGGCGTAGTCCGACCCGGCACAGGAAAGGTCCAACATCCTGAGCCCCAACCCGGCAAAAGCCGGCAGCAGGTGGGCCAGCATCGCCTCCAGATCCGGCCAGTCGTAGAGGCCATTCATTTCCCGCGACGGGCTGATGCGCACCATCACCGCATCGGCCGGAACCCGCGCCAGGACCGCGGCCAACAGCTCGATGGCGAAGCGGCAGCGGTTCTCCACCGAGCCGCCATAGGCGTCGCTGCGGTCGTTGATGCGGGAATCGAAGAATTGGTCGACCAAGTAGCCGTGGCCCATGTGCAACTGCACGCCGTCGAAGCCCACCGCCAACGCGCGGACCGCGGCATCGGCGAATTGGCCATAGACGGTCGGCATTTCGGCGGCGCTCAACGCCCGGGGCTCGCCGAACGGCTTGTCGTTCTGGCGGTTGAGGCCCCCGGCGGCGCGGTTGGTCGAGCTGACCGGCTGCAGCCCGCCGGTGAGCTCGGCGTGGGAGATGCGCCCGCAATGCCACAACTGGGAAAAGATCTTGCCTCCGGCGCCGTGGACCGCGGCAATCACCGGGGCCCAGCTCTCGGCCTGGGCATCGGTGGCGATGTGGGGGACGTTGCGGTAGCCGTCGCCTTCGGGGTGGACGATGGTTCCCTCGGTGAGGATCAGGCCGACGCCGCCGGCGGCGCGTTTGCGGTAGTACTCGGCCATCTCGGCGGTGGCGAGGTGATCGGGGGCGAAGCCGCGGGTCATCGGCGCCATGACGACCCGGCTTTGGACGGCACCGAGGAGGGGAAGATCGGCGGGAGTGGTCAGGTTCATAGGGGCATCCTTTAGCGATACGCCGCGAACAGCGTGCGGAAATACGGCCGCTCCAGATACTCGGCCAGCGCCGCGCGCCACGGCCGCTGGCAGTCGAGGCCCTCGGCGCGCAGGCGGGCATTGTCCATCACCGCCCGATCGGGACGCCGGGCCCGCTCCCGGGCGGCGACCTTGGCGGCCGAGGTCGGGATGATCCGGAGGCGGGACGAGAGGCCCAGCAGCTCGACACAGGCGGCGGCCAGGGCGTGGAAGGTGGCCTCGCCGTGGCTGGCCATGGTGTAGGTGCCGCTCTTGCCCGCCGCCGCCAGGGCCAGCACGTTGCGGGCCAGATCGAGGGTGTAGGTCGGCTGCCACACCCGGTCGCCGACCTCGACCCGGTCGACGCCCTCGGCCAGCAGGCGGGTGAGGTGGCGGGTGAAGCCGCCGACGAAGTTCTTGTCGCCCTCGTCGCCGCCGAAGAAGCCCGCCATGCGCACCACCAGCGAGCCCGGCAGGCGCTCGACCAGTCGCCGCTCGGCCTCCAGCTTGATCTGGCCATAGACCGACAGCGGCGCTGGCCGGGTGTTATCGGTGATCGGCAGGACGCTGCCGTCGAAGATCAGGAACGACTGCGGGTAGACCACCTGGGCCCCCGATTCGGCGGCCAACTCGGCAACGTTGTCGGTGCCCTCGACCTGGATGCGGCGGCCATGGACCGGGTCGTCTTCGCAATGGTCGGCATTGACGTGGGCGGCGCAGTGGAGGATCAGGTCCGGCCGCGCCTTGGCCAGGCTCATCACCCGATTGCGGTCGGTGACGTCCAGCTCGCGCCGCGGATAGGCCAGGACCCGGGCGCCGGGATGGTCGGCGAGGGCCTCGACGAAGGCGCGGCCGAGCATGCCGGCCGCGCCGGTGATGAGGATGGTGCGTCCCTGCAATCCCTCGCCCATCCGTTCAGTCCTCGAAATTGATGCGGCCGCGCTCGATCACCGGCGGTCCACCGCGCACCTGGGCATGGATCGAGCCGATATACTCGCCGAGGATGCCGATGAAGAACAGCTGTACGCCGGAGAAAAAGAACACCGCCACGGTCAACTGGGCGACGCCGGGGGCCTGGAACTCGCGGAAGAAGATCAGCCCGATCACCAACTGGATCAGGGCATAGAGAATCGACAGCACCGACAGCCCCAGTCCCACCGCCAGGGCCAGGCGCAACGGCACGTTGGAGGTCGAGATGATACCATTCAGGCCCTGGTCGACCAAACCCCACAAGCGGTTCTTGGAGATGCCGCGCGCCCGCGCCAGATACTTGTAGGGCACCCCGGCGACCTTGAAGCCACAACGGGCGATCATGCCGCGGATATAGGGGTAGGTGTCGTCGAAGCGCTTCAGCGCCTCGACCACCTTGCGGTCGATGAGCTGGAATTCGCCGACATTGGGGGCCACCGCCACCGCCGACAGCGACGAGACGGTGCGGTAGTACAGGCGGCGGATGGCGACCATCACCGGGCCCTCGTCGCGTTCTTCGCGCACGCCCTGGACGACTTCGTAGCCCTGCTCCCACAGGCGGACGAATTCGGCGATCAGCTCGGGCGGGTCCTGGAGGTCGCAGGCCAGCAGGGGCACCGCCGCATCGCCTTTGGTTGCCAGCAGCGCGTTGAAGCACGAGCGGCCGGGACCGAAATTGCGCGCGTTGAGGATCACCTTGATATGCGGGTCGGTGGCGGCCAGGGCGGTGAGCATCGCCACCGTGCGGTCGGTGGAGGCGTTGTCGGCGAAGACGTGCTCGTAATCGTAGGCGGCCAGCGAACCGGCGAACAGCCGCCGCACCGCCTCGACGCATTCGCTGAGATTGTCTTCCTCGTTGTAGACCGCAGTGACGATGCTGATCAGCTTGCGCATGGGGATCCTTCAGTCCTGGGCCCGGTGCCAGGCGATGGTGGAGCGGAGCGCCTGCTCCCACGGCACAGCCGGATGCCAGCCCGAGGCCAGCAGGCGGCCGATGTCGGCCTCCAGGTGGGTGGGGCCCGAAGCGGGCAGGGGAATCTCGCCGAAGCCCAGGGTCAAGGCGGGGTCGATGGCGTCGCGGATGTCTTCGGCGATGCGGCGCACGCTGCGCGGGCAGCCGGAGCCGAGATTGAAGACCCCCTGGGCGGTGGGATGGGTCGCCACATGGGCCAGCGCGGTGGCGACGTCGTCGATATGCAGCAGATCCCACATCTGCGTGCCGGCGGTCATCGCCATCCGCTCGCCCTTCAGCAAGGTGCGGATCAGCGACGGCACCAGGAAATTGGCGTCGTCGCCGGGGCCGAAGGCGTGGAACACCCGCACCCAGGCGAAGCGCAGCCCGGCCTTCTCCGCCGCCTTGCGGGTGGCGGTGAAGGTGGCCAGCTTGATGGCGCCGTAGACGGTGGCCGGGGTGGTGGTGGCGGCCTCGTCGAGGCGGCAATCGTGGATGCCGTATTCCGCCTGCGAGCCCAGTCCCACCCAGGTCTTCGCCCCCGCCTTGGCGCAGGCATCGAGGAAGGCCAGGGTCATGGTGAAATTGGGCGCCTGGGCCATGACGTCGTCGCGGGTGGCCCGGGTGATGCCGCCCCAGGCGCAATGCAGCGCCGCCTCGGGGGCGAAGGCGTCCAGCGCCGGGCGATAGGCCTCGGGCGCGGCGAGATCGGCGGCGATCACCGTGACCGCGCTGTCGCCGATGCGGCGAGCCAGGGCGGCGGGATCGCGCACCACCACCGCCACCGAATGGCCGGCCGCGACCAGGGCCCGCGCTGCCGCGCCGCCGATGAAGCCCGATGCTCCGCTGACCACAATCCGCATGCACGCCACCTGTCGCCGCGACGGACGATACAAAGCAGAGCGGGGAGGGGAAATCAAGGCGCGGGGGATGTGGCGCGAGGGCCACGCGCTGCGCCCGCGGCAAGGGCGGTCGCGTTTTGTTCTTGATGACGAGGGTTGTAGGGATTTATACACATTATGTGAGGGTCTCGCAGCGTGTGAGGCCGCATGAAGGGATCGCAGTCATGTCCTGGTTCACCCTCAACGGTCCGGTCGAGACCAGCACCCGTATCGACCTCAACGACATCGTCGCCACCAAGACCGCCCTCAACCGGCTCGGCTATTACCAGCCGCCCTACGGCAGCGAATTCGGCGACTGGACCGACCGCGAGATGTTCGACGGCATCAAGCGGTTCCAGCAGGACAATGCGCTGAAGGTCGACGGGATGATGAAGCCGGGCGGGCCGACGGAACGGACGATCAATCGGCAACTGGATGGTGGCGTCGAACTGGCTGCCAATACCGACAACGGCCCAAGAACGTCAGCCGATGGAAAGACACAGGGAACCCCTTTGGGAAAGGGCGCCGCAACGGACAACTTCCTTCGAAGGTTCTGGCAAGAAAAGGCGAATACGGCCGCCAATAGCCAGGAACTCTACATTGCCCGCGAAAAGTTGCGACAGTTGGATGAGAAGATCAGGCGCAAGCAGCAGTAGAAAAATCGCTAATTGGTAAAGATCCGCACCCATCGCGACTCGACGGTATCAGTCCAAGTAATAACGAAATGCCCCCGGAAGTAGGCCTCAGCCCACTCTTGCGCGAAATTCACGTCTGCCGCCTCTGCTTCTGCCGTCACAATGGCCGCTCGCTCGCCAATCGATTGCGGATAGTCGGCGGCCAGCAGCCAGCCGAGCGCCGTGCGGTGCGGATGCGGGTCCGGAATGTCGCCGGCGAAAATCGCTTCCGCCAGGGCGCGAGCGGCCTGCGTCTCGCCCAGGTCGGCAGCCTTCCGCCAGGCAGCGGCGGCGGCCTCCCATTCTCCACGGTCGGAGAGGAGGTCGCCGATCACCTTCTGGCAAGACCCGCAGGCCGCGTCCTCGCCCTTGCGCGCCTCCGCCAGGGCCGCCTGGGCGGGATCGGCGTCACCATAGCGGCCCTGGTTGATCCAATAGGCGAGAAGGGCGTGGGCCCTGGGGCAGCCGTTGGCGGAAGCGCGCTCGAAGTACCGTCGTCCCTCTGCCCAATCGAGCGCGTGACCGTGCCGGCGCTCGGTCCACAGCCGGCCGAGATCGACCTCGGCCTCGCAACGGTCGCTGCTAAGATCAACCAGTAGGCGCTCCGCCTCGGCCAGAGCGTCATCCCCGCCCATGGCGATCAACGCCCCGGCCAGCATATGCATCATATCGCGCTCGCCGAGCGCCGCCGCCCGGCGCAGGGCGGCCAGGGCGCGGTCGCGATATTGAGTCGGCTCCGACGAGTCCGCGCCTTGAAATAGAAAATGCAGCGCCACGCCCGCAGCCCCTTCGGCCGAGCCGGCCTCCGCCGCCCGGTCCTGCCAGCGCAGTCTTTCGCCGGACCGTATGCCGATGTCGTTCGCCAATTCGACCATCGCCTCGGGATCCCCGCCTTCCGCCGCCTGCCTCAAGGCGCTCCGGTAATGGTCGGCATGGCCGTGGCGCAGGAACGACTGCGCATCCTGGTAGGTGGAGGCGGTGGTACATCCGCTGGCCAGCATGACCAGCGCAACAACGACGGCAATGCGCACGGCCACCCCCAAGTGTGGAATTTTCGACGTCCGACCGGATCAAAGCGCGCGCCGGCGTCCCGGTCAAGGGCGTCGGGACCGGTGGCCGTTGAACCCCCGCGCTTTCGGCCTATTTCCGCCGCGGGGAATTGACGGATCATCGGCCATGACCACCATCGCGCCCTGGCATACCCTGACCGCCGCCGAGGCTTGCGCCCGGCTCGACTGCAACGCCGAACACGGTCTCGACGAGGCCGAGGCGCGGCGTCGTCAGGCCCATCACGGTCCCAACCGCCTGCCGGTCAAGCCGCGGCGGCCGGCGTGGCGACGCTTCGCCGACCAGTTCAAGAGCCTGCTGACCCTGGTGCTGCTGGCGGCCGGCGTGCTGGCCGGGCTGATCGGCGACCTGACCGATGCGGCGGCGATCCTTGCCGTCACCCTGTTCAACGCCACCCTGGGCTATTTGCAGGAGAATCGCGCCGAGCGCATCCTCGACGCCCTGGCGGCGATGCTGGCGCCGCAAGCGCGGGTCAAGCGCGGCGGCGTCAAGGTGGAGGTGGGGGCGGCCGATCTGGTCCCCGGCGACCTGGTGCTGATCGAGGCCGGCGACCGCGTTCCCGCCGACGGCCGCCTGCTCCAGTCCCACGGGCTGGAAATCGACGAATCGACTCTCACCGGCGAATCGGCTGCCGCGGCCAAGGCGGCGACGGCCGTGGTCGAGCCCGGCGCGGCATTGGGCGATCGCGACAATCTCGCCTACATGAACACCGTGGTCACCCGCGGCCGCGGCGAGATGGTGGTCACCGCCACCGGTGCCGCCACCGAGATCGGCCGCATCGCCGATTTGATCCGCTCGGCCCCCGAAGGACTGACGCCGTTGCAGCGCCGTCTCGACCAATTGGGCCGGCGGCTGGCGATGCTGGCCGGCGGGGTGGTGCTGGTGGTGCTGGCGATGGGGCTGGCACGGGGCGATTCGGCGGTCGAGGTGGTGATGACCGCGGTCGCCTTGGCGGTGGCGGCGATCCCCGAAGGCCTGCCGGCGGTGGTGACGGTGACCCTGGCCATCGGCATGGCCCGCATGGCCCGGCGCGGCGCGGTGGTGCGGCGGCTGGCGGCGGTCGAGACCTTGGGCTCGACCACCGTGGTGTGCTCCGACAAGACCGGCACCCTGACCCTCAATCGGATGACCGCCGCCGCCGGCTGGGCCGCCGGGCGGCGCTTTACCGTCAGCGGCCAGGGCTGGTCGGGCGAGGGGGCGTTGTCCGCCGCCGACGGGCAGGGACCGCTGTCCGATCTCCGCCCGGCCTTGGTTCCCGGCCTGCTGTGCAACGACGCCCGCCTCGCCGACGGCGACGAGGGGCGGATCGCTATCGGCGACCCCACCGAGGCGGCGCTGCTGGTCCTGGTGGAGAAGGCCGGCGGCGGCATCGCTCCGCCTCGCCTCGCCGAGTTGCCGTTCGATTCGGCGCGCAAGTACATGGTCACCGTCCACCAGGGCGCCGACGGCTTGCTGGTGGCGGTCAAGGGGGCGCCCGACGTGGTGATTGAACTGTGCAGCGCGGTGCTGACGCCGGCGGGGCCGGCGGCGCTCGACGCGGCGCAGCGGACCGCGGTGCTGGCCGAGGTCGCCCGCCTGGGCGGCGAGGCTTTCCGCGTCTTGGCCCTGGCGACCCGCGCGACGGCCGATACGACGACCACCGATCCTCGCGCGCGGGCCCGCGCGCTGACCCTGACGGCACTGGTCGGCATTGCCGACCCGCCGCGGCCGAGCGCAGCGCCGGCGATCGCCGCCTGCCATCGCGCCGGGGTGGCGGTCAAGATGATCACCGGCGACCACAAGCTCACCGCTCAGGCGGTCGCCCGCACCCTGGGGCTGGAGGGCGCGGTGATCACCGGGGCGGAGCTGGACGGTCTCGACGACGAGCAACTGGCGGCGGGCATCGACGACATCGCCGTCTTCGCCCGCGTCTCGCCCGAACACAAGGTGCGCATCGTCCAGGCGTTGCAGGATGTCGGCCACGTCGCCGCCATGACCGGCGACGGCGTCAACGACGCCGCGGCGTTGAAGATGGCCGATATCGGCGTCGCCATGGGCCGGACCGGCTCGGACGTCACCCGCGAGGCGGCGGCGATGGTGCTGACCGACGACGATTTCGCCACCGTGGTCGGGGCGATGCACGAAGGCCGCACCATCACCGACAACATCCTCAAATTCGTCCGCTTCCAGCTCTCGACCAATATCGGCGCCCTGCTGGCGGTGGTGGCGGCGCCGCTGGCCGGATTGCCGGTGCCCTTCCATCCCATCCAGATTCTGTGGGTCAATATCATCATGGACGGACCGCCGGCGATGGCCCTGGCCTTCGATCCCGCCCGGCCGGGGCTGATGGATGAGCCGCCGCAGCCGCGCGACGCCGCCATCCTTTCGTCCGGCCGTCTGCTGCGGCTGGGGCTGTACGGGGTGACCATGGCGGGGGGGACGCTGGCGGTGTTCGCCGTCACCCTGGCCGACCATGGGCTGGAGGTCGCCCGCACCCTGGCCTTCACCACCTTCGTGCTGTTCCAGTTCTGCAACGTCTTCAATGCCCGCGTCGGCAGCGAGTCGGCCTTCAACCGCCGCACGTTGAGCAACGGCAAGCTGTGGTTGGCCTTGCTGGGCGTGCTCGGGTTGCAGGCGGTGGCGGTGGAATGGGGACCGGCGCAGGCGCTGTTCCACACCGTTTCCCTGACCGGCGAGCAGTGGCTGCTGGCGGCAGCGGTGGCCTCCAGCGTGGTGGTGTTCGACGAGGGGCGGAAGCTGGCGATGCGGCTGTGGCGCTACACCAGGCTCGACCACTCGTCGATCGGCGGCGGTTCCAGCTCGCGATAGAGCGCCTGCGCTTCGGGGGCCGGGCCGCGGCGGTCGCCCAGACCCAGGACTTCGACGCGGCGCCAGCGTTTGCCGGTGGGGAAGACCAGCTCGTCGCCGACCCGCACCCCCTGGGCCGCCTTGGTCACCGGGTGGCCGTTGAGGCTGATGCCGCCGGCCTCGACCGTCGCCGCCGCCAGCGAGCGGGTCTTGTAGAAGCGGGCGAACCACAGCCATTTGTCGATGCGCAAGCTCATGCCTCACCAACAGCCGCGGCTAGCCCCGGGCCCACGCCTCGTAGACCAGCAGCGCCCACACCTTCAGCGCCACGTCGCGGCGGCCCGCGGCGTGTTCGGCGAGCAGCCGGGCACCGGCCTTGGGCTCCAGACCCAAGGCGAGCAGCCGGGCCGGGGTCAGGCGCTCGGCCACCAGCCCCTTCAGTTCGCCCTTCAGCCACAGTCCCATCGGCGGATTGAAGCCGCGCTTGGGGGCATCGACGATTGCAGTTGGCAGGAGGCGCCGGGCCATCGCCCGCAGAACGGTCTTTTTTCCGGCGGCGAAACGAACCTGCGGGCCGAGTCGGCCGACCGCCTCGATCAGCCGGTGGTCGAGGAACGGCAGGCGCAGCTCCAGGGCCACCGCCATGCTCATCGCGTCGCCATAGGCGAGCAGGTTGCCGGGCAGGAACGACAGCAGGTCGGTCTGCTGCATGGCGTCGAGCGGGGCGGCGCTGGGGGCGGTGCGGTACAGCGCGGCGATGGGCCGCGGCGGCGGGGCATCGAGGCCGAGCAGGTCGCGGCGTTCCTCCGGCGAGAAGTACTCCACCCAACTGGCGTAGGCCTCGGCGCCGTCGAGGCGGCCGGCGGCGAGAAACTCGCGGGCGCGGCGCCAGCCATGGCGGCCGGACGAGCTTTCGGGGATCAGTTCGGCCGCCTGCGCCGCCAGGGCCCGCAGCGGTCCGGGCACGGCACGGCGCCAGCGCTCGGCGAGCAGTCCGCCGTGGTAGCGGGGATAGCCGGCGAACACCTCGTCGCCGCCGTCGCCGACCAGGGCCACCTTGAGGTGCTCGCGGGCCTTCCGCGACAGGTCGTGGATCAGCAGCGCGGTGGGATTGCCGAACGGTTCGCCGAAGCGCCGCACCATGGTGTCGAGAAAGCCGGCCGCCTCGGGCCGCGCCGGCAGTTCGCCGTGGCGCGCGCCGACGTGTTCGGCCACCCGCCGCGCCGCCTCGCGCTCGTCGTAGGCCGGCTCGGCGAAGGTCATGGTCAGGGTGCGCGGCGGCGGGGCGCCGGTCTCGCGGCAGGCCCTGGCCATCAGGGCGGCGATCACCGACGAATCGATGCCGCCGGAGAGGAAGCAACCGACCTCGACGTCGGCCTCCAGGCGCAGGCGCACCGCCGAATCCATCAGCGGCATCAGCTCCTCGGCCGCCTCGTCGACCGAAACGGTGCGCTCGCCGGTATAGGCGGGCGCCCACCAGAGTCCGCTCTCGACCCGTCCGTTCTGCCAGCTCAACCACGATCCCGGCGGCAGCTTGGCGATGCCGGTGTGCAGGGTGCGGGGATGGGGGACATACAGGCAGGCGAGGTAGAGCGACAGCGCCTCGCGGTCGAGGCCGAGGTCGAGGCCGGGATGGGCGCGCAGCGATTCGATTTCGGAGGCGAAGGCCAGGCCGCCATCGGGCAGGCGGCCATAGACCAGCGGCTTCACCCCCAGGCGGTCGCGGACCAGGGTCAGCCTGCGCTCGGTGCGGTCCCACAGCGCGAAGGCGAACATGCCGATCAGCTTGGTCAGGCAGGCCAGGCCCTCGCGCATCAGCAGGCGCAGCAGCACCTCGGTATCGCTGGTCGAGCGGAAGGTCTCGCCCGCCGCCTCCAACTCGGTCCTGAGGGCGCGGTAGTTGTAGATCTCGCCGTTGAAGGCCAGCGCCCAGCGCCCGCATGGCGACAGCATCGGCTGGGCGCCGCCGGGCGACAGGTCGATGATCGCCAATCGGGTATGGGCGAGGCCGCAGCCCGAGCCCGCGTCGTTCCAGGTGGCGGAGGCATCGGGTCCGCGATGGGCCAGGCGCGCGGCCATTTCGGCCAATACGGCCGGCGCGGCGGCGGTGGAGCCGGCAATGCCGCACATGTCAGGGGAGACCTGTCGTCCCTCGCCCGTCCGCGGGAGAGGGAGGGGGCCAGCCCGTCAGGGCTGGGAGGGTGAGGGCCGCGCGAAGCGTGCGGCGACAGCTGTCCGGCGCGCCGACGCGTGCGCCCTCACCCGCCTCGCCTGCGCTCGGTACCCTCTCCCGCAAGCGGGCGGGGGGATGGGCGGTGACGGTCGCCATCAGCCCCCCAGATTGTACCGTACGATGCAGTAGAGCGCCCGGACGCCGTCGCGCCAGCCGATCTTCTTGCCCTCGTCGTAGGTCCGGCCGGAATAGCTGATGCCCACCTCGTAGATGCGCGGCCGCGGGCGCAGGCGCGAGACCTTGGCGGTGATCTCGGGTTCGAAGCCGAAGCGGTTCTCCTCGATGGCGATCTGGGCGATGACCTCGCGGCGGAACACCTTGTAGCAGGTCTCCATGTCGGTGAGGTTCATGTCGGTGAACATGTTCGAGGCCAGCGTCAGCACCTTGTTGCCGACCGTGTGCCAGAAATAGAGCACCCGACTCTCGTCGCCGCCCTTGAAGCGCGAGCCGAACACCACGTCGGCGCGGCCGTCGAGGATCGGCTTCAGCAGCTTGGGGTAGTCGCCGGGGCTGTATTCCAGGTCGGCATCCTGGACCAGCACCACATCGCCGCTGGCCTTCTTGAAGCCGGTGCGCAAGGCGGCGCCCTTGCCCTGGTTGATGCCGTGTTCGGCGCAGGTGATCTCGGGGTGGCGGGCGGCGAGGTCCTTCATCACCGCCACCGAGCGGTCGCGCGAGCCGTCGTCGACGATCACGATCTCGATCGCCAGCCCGCACCGGTCGGCGCCCAGGACCCGGGAGACGATGGCCTCCAGCGTGGCTTCCTCGTTGTAGCAGGGAATGACGACCGACAGCTTTTTCGCGTCCATGGGACGGCTCCCCTTCAGGCCAAAGACCGAGTGCAGCGCTCCAATACCTCGACCACGGCCAAACCGCAATCGAGAGAGCGGGAATCGTAGCCACCCTTGACGATGGCGGCGGCGAACTCCGCCATCGCCGCCGTCAGCGGCAGCCGGGGATCGACGGCTTGGCGGGCACCGTCGCGGGTCAGCTTGTCCGCGGCGAGATCGTCGTAGACCAAGGTGCCGCCGGCACAGACGACGCGGATGCGCCGGGTCTTGTCCATCAGCGTGCCGAGCGTGATCGTCGCCGCGACGCGGCCGAAGCCGAGATCGAGGCGCAGCGTCTCGCCGGTGCCGCCGGGCACCGCGCGGCGTTCCAGCACCCGGGCGGCCACCGTGTCGGGATGAGAGCCGAGCAGGTCGAGGCACAGCGCCACGTCGTGGGCGCCCCAATCCCACAGCACCGCGGTGTCGTCGCGATAGGGGCCGTGGTTGCCGGCCACCGATTCCACCGCCAGCACCGGACCGAGATCGGCGGCCAATTCCTTGAGGCGCCGCCAGGCGGGGGCGAACAGATGGGTGTGGTCGACCAGCACCGGCACCCGGGCGCGCTCGGCGGCGGCGCGGATCGCCAGCGCCTCGGCGCGGTCGAGCGTCAGCGGCTTCTCCACCACCACCGCCAGTCCGGCGTCGAGGGCGGCGATGGCGATAGCGGCATGGGTGGCCGGCGGGGTGGCGACGATTACCCCGTCCAGGCCGCCGGCGGCGATCATCACCCGCCAGTCGGTGAACTGGACACACGCGGCGGGCAGCCGGGCGGCGGTGTCGGGGTTGGTGCTGGAGACGGCGGCCAGGCGGAGGGGCGGCAACCCGGCCAAGGTGCGGATGACGACGCGGCCCCAGCGGCCCGCGCCGACCAATCCCAGCCGCACCGCGCCGGCCACGCCCTCAGCCTTCGCCGAGATAGACGCGGTCGGACCAGCCGAAGAAGCGCTTGAGGCCGTCTTCCAGCGACACGGTGGGCTCGAACTTCAACTGAAGCCGGGCCTTCTTGATGTCCGGGCAGCGGCGGTTGGGCTCGTCGGCGGGATAGGAATCGGGATATTCGATGATGTTGTGCGTCACCTTGCGGCCGAGCACCGTCTCGATCTTCCGCACCAGCTCGATCATCGAGATTTCCGGCTTGGGATTGCCGATGTTGTAGGGCTCGCCGGGCACGCCGCGCAAAATCACCAGCAGGAAGCCGAGCATGGCGTCGGTGATGTAGCAGAAGGTCCGCGTCTGGTTGCCCGAGCCGTAGACGTTGAGCGGCCGGTTGCTCTTGATGCGGCTGCCGAAATTGGGCAGAACCCGGTAGTCGGACTCCTGCATGCCGGGACCGAAGACGTTGAACGGGCGGATGGTGTTGGTGGCGGTGCCGTACTTTTCGTGGAAGATGTAGCACAAGGTCTCGCCGACCCGCTTGCTCTCGTCGTAGCAGGCGCGCGGTCCCTGGGCCGAGACGTTGCCACGATAGCTTTCCGGGGTCGGCACGTGCTTGGGATCGGGGTCGCCGTAGATCTCGGACGACGAGAAGAAGGTGAAGCGGGCGTTGTTGCGCTCGGCGATCTCCAGCATGTTGCGGGTGCCGCGCACCGCCACTTCCAGCGTCTCCAGCGGATAGGCGCGGTAGTAGAACGGGCTGGCGATGCCGGCGGCGTGGATGACGTAGTCGATCTTGCCGTCGTAGGCGAACGGCTCGATGACGTCGTGGGGAACGAAGGTCACATGCGGCAGGTCGGGGATCTCGGATCCCTCCTTGCCGGCGGTGATCAGGTTGTCGAGCGCCACCAGGTTGCACGGCTTGTCGAGCACGCACTCGTTGAGATAGGCGAACACCGACATGAAGTAACGGCCGAGGAAGCCGCGGCCGCCGGTCAGCAGCACGGTCTTGCCGGCGAAATCATGGGCGGCATCGCCCAGGCGGGTGGCGATCTCGGCGACGTCGGACGGCAGCAGAAACTCGGTCACGACAGCACCTCGACCTTGGGCAGGGGAATGACGAAACGGCCGCCGGCCGCGCGGAAGGCGGCGTTCTTGGCGACGATGGGGGCGGCGAAGTTCCAGGCCAGCACCACCAGGACGTCCGGGTTCTTCTCGGCGATGGCCGCTGAAGGGACGACGGGAATGTGCATGCCGGGCGAGAACAGGCCCTGCTTGAGCGGGCTGTCGTCGACGATGAAGTCGATCAGTTCGGGCCCGATGGCGAAATGGTACAGCAGCGTCGTCGCCTTGGCGGGGGCGCCGAAGCCGGCAATGGTCAGGCCTTGGGCCTTGAAGCCCTTCAGCACCGCGTTCAGCTCGGTACCGATGGCGGCGATCTTGGCCCCGAAGGCCTGCAATGTCGCGGCGCGGTCGAGGCCGAGGCGGGCTTCCTCGGCCAAAGCGGCGGCCACCGAGGCGCCCACCGGCCGGGTGCCGGCGGCCAGCCGGGCGACGCCGCGCAGCGAGCCGCCGTGGCTGTCGATGCGCAGGGCCTCGATCAATTCCATGCCGTGGGCGCGGAAGAAGCCGATCAGCGGACCGACGGAATGATAGTCGAGGTGCTCGTGGTAGATGGTGTCGAACAGGGTCTTCTCGAACACGTCGACCAGATACGAGACCTCGAAGACGAATACCCCTTCGGGAGCGAGCAGATCGGCGATGCCGTCGACCACCCCGCCGAGGTCGTCGATGTGGGCGAAGACGTTGTTCGCGATGATCGCGGCCGCAGGTCCGTGCTCCTTCGCGATCGCACGTGCCACCGCTTCGCCGAAGTACGCCGTTAGCGTGGGCACCCCTTGCGCGCGGGCCTGTTCGGAGACATTTCGCGCCGGATCGACGCCGAGCACGCGAACGTCGCGCGACTGGAGCGATCGCAGCAGGATTCCATCGTTGGACCCGATCTCGACGACGAGCCCGTTCGGTGGGACGAAA